>JBDMYC010000061.1:0-8167 GCA_039770535.1 Flavobacteriales bacterium | reverse complement strand
AGTAGTTTGTGAACCCAATGTTACAATAGAAGGTTGTAATAAAGTGTTGACAAAAACAGAAATGAATGGTGTGAGTATGGTTTCTGTAAGTGAAAGAATTGATGCTTCAAATTATACTCCTGTGAACAATGTTAATGCCACTTGGGCTGCTATTATTCCCTTCGGATTTGTGAGAAATGGTGCTTCGGCAGTGGAATACAACATCAGTTGGCAATGGTACGGAGAAAAAAGACAAGGAACTATAGAATCGATTGCTTTGGCAAAAAGCAAAGGATTGAAAGTGCTACTAAAACCTCATTTGTGGATCATGGGAAGCTGGGTTGGTGATCTTGACTTTAATACCGAAGCCGATTGGCTCAACTTTGAATCGACCTACAAAGATTACATCATGGATTTTGCAAGCCTTGCAGACTCTATGGGAGTTGAAGCTTATTCAGTAGGTGTGGAACTCAAAAAATCTGTAGTACAAAGAGCCAGTTATTGGGAAACATTAATCGATTCTGTCAAAACAGTTTACTCAGGGAAATTAACGTATGCTGCCAATTGGGACAACTACGAAAATGTTACATTTTGGAGTAAATTAGATTACATAGGAATTGATGCCTATTTCCCCGTTTCGGAAGAGCAAACACCAAGTTTTGAATCTTGTTATGACGGATGGGAGTCTGATTTTGAAAAAATCAAATCCAAAAGCATTACTGAAAACAAAAAAGTAATTTTTACTGAATTTGGTTATCGAAATGTTGATTTTGCCGGCAAAGAACCGTGGGATGCAAATGGAAATACCACATTCAATAGCGAAGGGCAAGAAAATGCATACAAAGCTATTTTTTGCAGATTTTGGAGCGAACCATGGTTCGAAGGAGGATTTTTATGGAAATGGTATCCAAATCATGCAAGTGCTGGCGGAGCAGAAAACAATCGTTTTACGCCACAAAACAAGCCTGTGGAGGAAATTATAAAATCTATTTATGGACATACCAATCAGTAGATTTTTCGTAACTCTTCTTGCTTGTCTCGTTTTAAGCGCTACTTATTCTCAGAAAATGAACGGAATAAGTGTGAATGGAGAACAATATAAACCCAATTTCGAAGGATTTTCTCACCTTGCAAATTCCAATGCCAACTGGGTTTCTGTTCAGGCTTTTTGCTTTGTAAATTCTCCCAGCTCAGGAGTAGATTTTAACAGACAAAACTTTTGGTATTCGCAGACCACGGAAGGAATTAAAATGTATATCAAAAATGCCAAGAAATACAATTTCAAAGTGTTTTTAAAACCTCACACCATTACTCAATACGAAGGAGTTTGGAGTGGTACTTTTGGTTGTACCAATAAAAAAGATTGGAAAAACCTGGAAGAAACATACTCGAAATATATTCTGAATCTTGCCAAAATAGCGCAAGATTATAACGTAGAAGCTTTTAGTATCGGAGTAGAAATCGACAATTTCATTTATAAAAGAAAATCATATTTCACTTCCTTAATCAACTCGGTAAGAGAAATATACAAAGGCAAGATTACCTATTGCGCCAATTGGGATGGTATTGCCAAAATACCATTTTGGAATCAGCTAGATTTTATTGGGATAGATTCTTATTTCACTATTTCTAAAGAGAAAACTCCCAATTTGGCAGATTGTAAGAAGAAATTGAAACCTATAAAATCTATGCTATACTCTTTGAGCAGAAGGCATAAAAAGAAAATTGTATTTACCGAATTTGGGTTTCAAAGTAGAGATTATACGGGATTTAATCCTTGGAGCTGGGAGAAAAACAAACAAACTCCTACCAACCTGAGAGCGCAAGAAATAAGCTACAAAGCAATCCTAGAAACTTTCTGGAAAGAAGATTGGTTCTTAGGAGGTTTCTCCTGGAAATGGCATTTGGATTACTCCAAATCTGGAGGGAATTACGATAATTCCTATACTCCACAAAATAAGCCAGCTGAAAAAGTGATTAGTGATTTTTATTTAAAATTCTAGTACCTATTTCAGACTTTTTAATTTGCATTTTAACCATCACTCATATTTTTTTCTTTGTCATTCGGTTGAAGAAAGTAATCTAATTTATTTTTTTTAAACCCTGTGCCCCCATTTGTGGGGCATTGCCGAATGAACACTTGTTGAATTTGAATACATTTGATACAAGAAAAAGTAAAATTTTTCAATGAAGCCAAAGTATTGGGTAGTATAACAAAAGAAAACGAATAGAAATGAAAGTAATCATCACAGGTTCCACAGGTATGGTAGGAAAAGGAGTTCTTTTGGAATGTATGGACGATTCCAGAATTAAAGAAATTCTTCTCATCAATCGCAGTTCGATAGAGATAAAAAATCCTAAAGTAAAAGAGATCCTTCATGCTGAATTCAGTGAGTTTTCGTCTCTCAAAAATAAATTGGGCAATTATGATGCGTGCTTTCATTGCATGGGAGTTTCTTCTGCAGGGATGAACGAAAAAAAATACACGGAATTGACTTATGGGATTTCGTTTGCCTTGGCAAAAACCTTGTTCGATTTAAACCCGAAAATGGTAATGAATTACGTTTCGGGAACTGGAACTGATTCATCCGAGAAAGGGAAAATTATGTGGGCAAGAGTAAAAGGAAAAACAGAAAATATGATTCTGAATATGGGATTTAAAGATACCTATATGTTTCGCCCAGGAGCTATTTTGCCCGAACGTGGAATAAAATCTAAAACCAAACTTTATAATGCTTTGTATGTAATTATGCGTCCTTTCTTTTTCTTGATGAAAAGAATGAAATCGATAACTACCACAACAAATATGGGAAAAGCAATGATTCATTTGTTGTTTTCTCCGCAAGAGAACAAACATCTTGTAGGGTCTGAAATTAATGCTGTTGCCAACAAATAAGCAATCAACTTAATACTAATTCTTTTTTCATCTTTACAATTTATAAAAACCAGGAATTTTCTAATTCAGGTTACATTTTTTTTGTTTCTTTATAACTATCTATTGAAACCCATACCAATGAACGAAATAATTTGCCCCAATTGTACCAAAGCTTTTAAAGTAGACGAAGCTGGATTTGCTGATATCGTAAAGCAAGTGAGAGATCACGAGTTTGATCACGAACTCAAAAACAGATTGACTCTTGCCGAAAAAGACAAGCAAACGGCCATTGAATTGGCAGAAAGTAAGGTGAAGAATTTATTTCAGGAGCAATTATCCAAAAAAGAGAATGAATTGATTGCTTTAAAAGCAAAAAGCGACCAGGAAATGGCTGAAAAACTTGCCAGAAAGGAAGCTGAAATTGCTCAAATGAAATCGACTATTAGCAATGCCGAAGTCACCAAGAAACTTGAATTATCAGAGGCTGTAAAGCAAATTGAAAAAGACAGAGATACTTTAATAAACGACCTCAAAAACAAAGAAACGGAAAAAGAATTGCTCGAAAGTTCGCTAAGAACAAAATTTAACGATTACCTGAAAGTAAAGGAAGAAACCATCAAAATGAAAGATGATGAAATCGCTCGACTGAAAGATTTCAAACAAAAATTATCGACCAAAATGGTGGGTGAAACCTTGGAGCTTCATTGCGAAGCTGAGTTCAATAAATTGAGAGCTACGGCCTTTCAAAATGCTTATTTCGAGAAAGATAATGACTCTCGAGGTGGAAATAAAGGTGATTTCATTTACCGAGAGAATGATGCCGAAGGAAATGAAATCATTTCGATCATGTTTGAAATGAAAAACGAAAATGACGAAACTGCCACGAAGAAAAAAAACGAAGATTTCTTTGCCAAACTAGACAAAGACCGAAACGAAAAAAACTGTGAATATGCTGTGTTGGTTTCTTTACTTGAAGCGGATAATGAACTGTACAACACTGGAATTGTAGATGTAAGCTACAAGCACCAAAAAATGTATGTAGTTCGTCCTCAGTTTTTTATTCCTATTATTACTTTGCTAAGAAATGCCGCAATGAACTCTATGGAATACAAACGTGAGCTAAATATGATGAGAAACCAAAGTGTGGATATTACTAATTTTGAACAAAAAATAGATGCGTTTAAAACAGGGTTTGCTAAAAATTATGACTTAGCCAGCCGTAAATTTAAAACTGCCATTGATGAAATTGACAAAACGATTTCTCACTTACAAAAAACGAAAGATGCCTTACTTTCTTCTGAAAACAACTTACGCTTAGCCAACAATAAAGCCGAAGATTTGACTATTAAAAAATTGACCCACGGAAACCCAACAATGAAATCAAGATTTGATGAATTGACTGGAGGAATTGAGTAAGAATTAAAACAAATTAGCCAACCAAAACATTGGCTTTGTGATGAATAGGAAAATTACACGAATTGGCAATAAAACACAATTCGTTTGCTTTTGTGTGAAGTTCTTGAGCCAGTGTCAGGTCTTTTTGGTGTTTAATTGTTACCACAGGATTCAATTCTACACGTTCAAAATGACCTCCTTCCCCTATTACTTCCAGAAATCCTTCCGAATTATCTGAATAGGATAAAATTTCGATCCCATTCTGTGCACACACATACAAATAACTCATCATGTGGCATGAAGTAAGTGCTGACAATAACAAATCTTCGGGATTCAATAAATTTGTGTTTCCTCTAAAACTTTTTGCAGCTGATAAATTCAGCAACTTTTTATCCTCGATATTAACTGTATGATCTCGTGTGTAGTTTCTTGGGTTTTGTGTGTTTTCGCCATCTTTGAGTCTCCAAGATAATTGAGTTGTAAAAATATGAGGTTTTGCCATTTGTTCATTTATTAATTCAAGCTAAATATACAATTTTCTACTATTTATGAATCGATAGAAAATTACTATTTTTGAAAAATAAAAAGAGAAACCTTGAACAAAAAATGTCAATATATCGCATTAAAAGACAATCGTAATCTAGGTTTCGCAGAATACGGAACAGAATCTGGTTTTCCAGTAATCTATTGTCACGGTTCGCAAAGTTCGAGGTATGAAATGCACTATGACATGGAATTTGCTGTGCAAAAAAACCTAAGAATCATCACCATAGATCGGCCAGGACACGGTTTATCTGAGTATAATCCGAAGGGTTCTGTACTCAGTTTTGCAAATGATGTGATGGAATTGGTAGCCCATTTGAATATCGAAAAATTTTCTGTGGCCGGAATGTCGGCTGGTTCTCCGTTTGCACTTGCACTCGCCTATTCTTTTCCTGAGCGTATTCATAAAGTATGTATCATTAGTGGTTTTGCTCCTTTCAATGTAGAAAGTAAGAAATACCTGGCCAAAGAAGTAAAAACTATGCTTGGATTGGCTAAATCAATGCCGTTTTTGTTAAAAATGATGCTTAAAATTCAGAGAAAGCAATTAGCCAAAAATCCTAAAAAAGCTTTAGCAGGGTTTCTGAAAATAATGAGCGCTCCCGACCAAAAAGTGCTAAAAAACGAAAAGGTAATGCAAGTGATTGAGCAAATGTTTACCGAAGCTTTCAGAGGTGGAAGCCAAGGTGTAGCCTATGAAATCTCGAAATTGTTGGTACAAGACTGGAAATTTAATTTGAAAGACATTGAGGTTCCTGTAACATTTTGGCAAGGAAAAGAAGATAACAATGTACCTTATCAATGGGCTGAGCTGATGCAGAATAAAATACAAAACAGCAACTTACAGCTGTTTGAGAAAGAAGGCCATTTGATTATTTTCAATCATGCTGCCGAGATTTTTAACTCACTGAAATAATCTACTTATTTTTTATCTACAGTAATGCATTCTGTAGTAATTGTGACTCCATTTTCATCTGTAACAGATTCATAAATATCACATCCTTGGATATTGGAGTAATCCACGTTATTAATCACAATGGTCTCGGGAGTGCCGTCTGAATAAGTGGTTGTGCATTCGCATAATTTACCCTTGGCACAATTGGATAAGGCGATACACAAAATAAAACCTGCTAGTAATTTAAATGCTTTCATTATTGTTATCTTTTTTCTATTGTACAAAACACATAATTGGTGTCTCCAGAATCTGTAATTATTGTATCACTCGAATCACAATTTTCTACTTGGTCTTCATTTGAAACTAAAAACAAAAACTCTCCTTCTTCGTCAAAGGTAGAGCATTCGCACACATTTGATTTTAGGCAGCTAAGACACGTAATAATGCTTACTACAAAAAATAATGTCTTTAAGTTCGTCATAGAAATATCAATTAATCAATAAGATAGGGTTAAATTATCGAAATTTCAAGTCCACCAAGCCAAGATTTAATATAAATTGACAAATCACCTTTTATACTTTAAAACAACTACATCAACTTGATTGAAATTCTCTGAGATTATATTAACACAATCTCTGATAAAATGTTTATGCTTAAATAAATGTTCTGCGCCTGAGGAATAATTATTAATCTAATTTCTAACTAACTCATAGCTTTATACTCTAACAACAACTCAAACGAACAGTATTCCAAAGCCTTCTGATGAGTAGATTCCAAAACAACAAGTGGCGCTTTTCCTGCTTCTTCAGCTTCAATCCATCTCGAAATGCACAAACACCATTTATCTCCTGGTTTTAGTCCAGGGAAACTCCATTCTGGTCGTGGGGTTGACAAATCGTTTCCTGCCGTTTTAGAAAAAACCAAAAACTCCTCGGTAACTATTGCACATAAAATATGTGTTCCTCTATCCTCCTGGATAGTTCTGCACAATCCATCTCTAAAATAACCTGTTACAGGATCTAAACAACAAGATTCTAAGGGTTTTCCGAATACGTTTAATTCTTTGTTTTGCATCTTCTTTGGTCTATTAAATTTTTATCACTTATTTATTTTCTTACTTATCAGAACTTTAATTGTCAAAATTATAAAGAAGAGTGTAAAAGCGTTTTTTCTTTCTCTCTTTCTGTCAAACTTTCGTATTCTAAGAAGAATAAATTGCGATTATTTCGTGACTTTCTTACTCCAAATTAAACCAATTTAATTGAAAAAATTGCTTCTAATTACTCTTATTTCCTTGCGTAGTATTTGACGATAGATTCTACATTTCCAATCAGGTCACAAAATACAAAGTTGTTGAGCAATTGCTAACAATTCCAAAACTTTACCTTTCAAGAAAAATATCATTGTTAATTCGGTTGAAGTACAAAAAGAACCTTCCGGATAATAAAATAGATTGATCCTCTTTAATTGAGTAACTTTGTACTTCATAATTCATTCTAAAAATAACTAATGGAAAATCAATCAGAAAAACCCTCGGCAGAAGCAAAAGCATTGTCTTTATTTCTAATGGCTTACAAGACCAAAGACCCAGTTTACAAAGAAAAGTCAAAGCGAATAAATAGATTATTTGATTTAGTTAAAAAAGGCGAATTAACGAAAGAGGAATATCTTGGAGAAGTAGATAAAATGCTCAATCTTTACGGAGGTTATGAAGGTGTAATAGAAAAAACAATAAGGTATTACATGGAAAAATCTGGTGAATGGAAATCTAGAGGAGACGACCAGTATGCAGAAGACGCAAATAGAATTGCAGCAGCAATGGGTAAATAATAGAAAGTGAAATAAATTCTAGTAAAATGTAACAGAAACCTTTTCAAGGCTCCTGATAGTATTAAAAGTAACATGTCTCCTATTCTAAGAGAAAAAATAATACAAGTTTGTAAAACTAAAATTGAGCAAAAAGGGCACAATGTTGGATTGTCATTTTATGCTTTTTTTGCCAATAAAAATGATAACCCAGTTTTATTGATGGAAGCAGCTACTTGGTGGATCCAGATTCACAAGCTCGATCATTTTGAAAAAGCTGCGAAAATCCTAAAGATGATTGAATCAGAATAAAAAAAATCACTCCTCACTTTGCACTTTAGATTTAGGATTATAAATAACCAAAAATAAGACGATTGCAACCAAGAATATCAAGAAATAAATCTCGATTTGAGTAAATAATTCTACAGTATCAATTGCTTTTTTGCTAATTGCAAGTTGTCTATTTCCCTCTTTTACCTGGACTTTTCCTAGTCTATATATATTTTCATCAGCTTTGACCAAGGCTTTAATAAGTCCTGTCTTGTCTTTGAATTCTGTTTCAATAAATGCAGATTGCGCTTTAAAAACTAGTTCGAGATTTGATTTTAAATCAGAGAAAAGCCTCTCTTCATCTCTTGTCATCTGAGTTACCTCATAACCTTCCACGCTTTCCT
>JBDMYC010000060.1:0-2657 GCA_039770535.1 Flavobacteriales bacterium | reverse complement strand
TCATATCCTCTATCAGCTACATAATCTTTGGCTTTGTCTGTCAATTCTATGTTGAATCCTAAATTGTCAATTCTTTTGTACAGTTTTGCCAATTCAATATCAATAATCTTATGAATATCAGCTTGATCAAGAGAGTTAAACAAAACTAAATCATCAATTCTGTTTAAGAATTCTGGGGCAAATGCTTTTTTCAAAGCACCTTGAATCACGCTTTGTGTGTCTTTGTCCACGTTTTCTTTCTTGGCACTAGTTCCAAATCCAACTCCTGTTCCAAAATCTTGTAATTGTCTGGCTCCAATGTTTGAAGTCATAATTATTACTGTGTTTCTGAAATCAACTTTTCTCCCAAGTGAATCTGTCAATTGACCATCATCTAAGGCCTGCAATAATAGGTTGAACACATCTGGATGTGCTTTTTCAATTTCATCCAACAAAATAATAGAGTAGGGCTTTCTTCTTACTTTCTCGGTAAGCTGACCACCTTCTTCGTATCCTACATACCCAGGAGGAGCTCCCACAAGCCTAGAGATAGAGAATTTCTCCATGTATTCACTCATGTCGATTCTTATCAATGATTCTTCTGAGTCAAACATATATTTTGCTAATTCTTTAGCTAATTGAGTCTTTCCAACTCCTGTTGGCCCCAAAAAGATAAACGAACCAATTGGTTTATTTGGATCTTTCAATCCAGCTCTGTTTCTCTGAATCGCCTTTACAATCTTCTTAATTGCATCATCTTGTCCAATTACAGTTCCTTTCAGGTTTTCGGCCATTTTGACTAATCGACCAGTTTCTTTCTCAGCAACTCTTTGTACAGGGATCCCTGTCATCATAGATACAACTTCGGCTACGTTTTCTTCCGTCACCATTTCTCTCTCGTTCTCAGTAGCTTCTTCCCATTTGCGTTTTTCAGCATCCAATTTTTCAATTAATTGTCGTTCTTCGTCACGCAATTGTGCAGCTTCCTCATATTTTTGGCGTTTTACAACCGAAGATTTTTTCTCTTTAATTTCTTCAATTTCTTTTTCTACGTCAATGATTGCCTGTGGTACGTTAATATTCGTAATGTGAACTCTTGATCCTACTTCATCCAAGGCATCAATTGCTTTGTCTGGCAAGAATCTATCAGTAACATATCTAGCAGTTAGTTTCACACAGGCTTCAATCGCATCATCCGTGTAATTAACCAAGTGATGATCTTCGTACTTGTTTTTGATATTATGCAGAATCTCAATAGTTTGCTCCACAGAAGTTGGTTCTACCAATACTTTTTGGAATCTTCTTTCCAATGCTCCATCTTTTTCAATGTGCTGACGGAATTCATCCAAAGTCGTAGCTCCAATTACTTGTATTTCTCCTCTTGCAAGAGCAGGTTTAAACATGTTGGAAGCATCCATAGAACCAGAAGCTCCACCTGCACCAATAATCGTGTGAATTTCATCAATAAAAAGAATAACATCAGGAGATTTTTCAAGCTCGTTCATTAAGGCTTTCATCCTTTCTTCAAATTGCCCACGGTATTTTGTTCCTGCAACTAAAGATGTTAAATCAAGCGATACAATTCTTTTGTCGAATAATACTCTCGATACTTTTCTTTGTACAATTCTTAATGCTAAACCTTCTGCAATAGCAGATTTCCCAACTCCAGGCTCTCCGATAAGTATAGGGTTGTTCTTTTTTCTTCTACTTAATATTTGTGAAACCCTTTCGATTTCATCTTGTCTTCCAACAACAGGATCTAGCTTACCGTCTTCCGCAAATTTTGTCAAATCTCTTCCGAAATTATCTAATACTGGGGTTTTAGATTTGCTTGCGTTTCCTTTTTTGGCTGGACCTCTTCCTCCTGAATATTCTCCTCCTTCTTCCCCTGAAGAATCTCCAGATTCTGGAAAAGCAGCTTCAATATCTGGTATGTCATCAAAGTTTTCTTCGGCAGAAAAACTGTTTTTGGCAGTGTCGTAGTCCATATTTGAGTTTTCGAGGACTTTAGCGGCAATATTGTCACCATTTTTAAGGATAGATAGCAATAAATGCTCTGTTCCAATCTTGGCGCTTTTCATCACTTTCGCTTCTAAGTACATCATTTTAAGAATTTTTTCTGCTTGTTTTAGCAAGGGAATGTTACCCAATGAGACCGACATAACCGAAGTTGGTTTTGCAATCTTTTCTACTTCAACTCTCAAATCAATGAGGTCAATACCAAAAGCTACAAGTGCTTTGATGGCAGTGCCTTCACCTTCTCTAATTAATCCAAGTAAGAGGTGCTCCGCACCAATATAATCGTGCCCAAGTCTCAATGCTTCTTCTCTCGAAAACGAGATAACATCATTGACCCTGGGTGAAAAATTTGCTTCCATAATACTATATTTTTGAGGTTACCCTCTGAGTGTAATAAAATTAGTTTTTTTATCTCTAATGCAAATAATATTCCAATTCCATTATCAACATAATTTTGTTAGTAATTTAGACCTGTTTTGAGGCTTAAAAATGTTTCAAAATGTTACTTTCGATAGGTTAATTTAAATCTAATTTAAACGTAAAATAAACAAATTTCAAGTATAAATGGCTGGAGGAAGAATAATACAAATAAATATAGAGGATGAAATGAAATCGGCCTACATTGATTATTCAATGTCGGTAATAGTTTCGAGAGCACT
>JBDMYC010000059.1:0-9084 GCA_039770535.1 Flavobacteriales bacterium | reverse complement strand
TGGGTATCACTGTGATCCTAAATTACCCTTGCCATTTATTAATCTGGCAAACCAAAAAGGATTTATAGCTCTCTATCACATGGGAATTTATGCAGATAAGAAAATTTACAATTGGTTTGTTGAGGAGTATGCAAAGGTTTGTAAATACAAATTAGACATGGGGAAAAGCTGTGTTCGTTTCAAGAAAATGAACGATATTCCGTACGAATTAATCGGAGAATTAATGCATAAATTTACGCCTGAGCAATGGATAGAATTGTATCAAAACAGCATTGCACCCAAAGATTAACAATAAATCACAAATAAAATAGTTCATTAACTATGAGATCACTCTTAAAAATAGTCTCAATCTTTTTTGTTCTCACTTTGCTACTTCACTGTAACAAAGACAATCAAGAGCGCGCTTTCTATCCACCGATTGATGTATATGTGAATATTACTTTGCCTCAATACAATGGACTACAAGTTCCTGGCGGTTGGGCATACGTGCAAGGGGGTCTCAAAGGAATTATAGTGTATGCAAGAGGTGGAAATGAGTTTTCGGCTTACGACCGAAACTGTACTTTCAATGAAGAAAACTCCTGCGGAACAGCAGAAGTGAATTCTGATAACATCATAATTGATTGCCTCTGTGATGGAAGCCAATACAATATCTTTGATGGAGGTGTTAACACAGCACCCGCAACTTTGCCACTCAAAGGTTATCAGACATCCTTCAATTCGGGAAATAATACTTTGAGGATTTTCAATTAATCTACACTTTTCAGGTACCGATTACTGGAGCTGAAAAGAAAAAAATTAGTGAGAAAAGCAAAAAAGAAAACTCCGTCTTGCGTTTCTAAAGTATCTTCAGAAATGAAAGATAAAAGAGCTATGCACAAGCAAATTAGGTAAAAATAGTTTCTTTCTGCAAAAGCTGTTGAAACAGGATAAAGCACAAAAAACAAGAAGAAAATTAACCCTACAATTCCAACTGCAATTGTCGTGGATAAATACTGATTATGCGACCTCAATTGATATACTTTATCTAAGCATTTCTCATTCTTTTTATATTGCGCCTTGAATTCACTTTCTACATCTCCCGTCCCATATCCAAACCAAGGTTTCTCCGCAATCATTCCTTTGCTCAACCTCCAATATTGAAGCCTTTGTGCCAAGGAGTTTCCTCCAGAATTGACTCCAGCGAGGTAACCATCCACTTCAAACAAAAGTAAATGTACTCTGGACAGCATGGTAGAATTGGCGTGCAAATAGTTAGGGATTTTATTTTCTACATTACTAATATCCTCCGCATTGAGTGCAAGAACGCCCTCTTTGTCCTTCCTCAATCCTCTGGAGGTCAAATATCGAATAAGAATGTACTTTGTCCCAGTCTCTGCTCCTAGTCCATAATAAGGTTTTTCTGATACTGAATTCCAAGTTGCTTCCAGTTCCTTTTCACACATGAAATCTCCTGCAAAATTCCCATTATCAAAAAATTGATATACCGAATCGGTATCGTATGGATTGCCGCTTGCAGTAAACTCCTCTTTATGAGAAGTATCAATTTTTATTGTTTGATAAGTCGTTAAAAGGTTATTTCCAAGAAGAAATGCTGCGATTAAAATGGGAGCAATCATTGCAAATCCATAAACACTTTTCTTTCTAAAAAGATAGTACAATGAAATGAAAAATAGTGTGACAAATCCTAATACTAGACCTGTTGCAGATTCCATAAAAGACAGAAAATACATAAACCAAAGGCTAATTACCACTCCTGCCACCTTGTGTAAAATGTTGTTATTAAATAGCTTAGGGATTAAAAACAAACTCAACACAATCATCATTGAAAGTCGAATGTGTGATATGAACTGAGAAATATCTCTGATTTGATTTACCACATTTTTAGCGGGTAAAATATCTTGATAAGCTAAATAACCGTATACTGAACTGACGAAAACAGCTAAGACAAACAACTTGACAATAGGAAAATAATGCGTTTTTTTAAGTCTGTGTGTAGTACTAAAAATAACTGGAAAAGCCAGCAAAGGAATTTTTATTCGCAAATCTTTGAGTCCGTAACCAAAATCCTGAGTATGAATTAATCCTATTGCAAATACAAGAAAAACACCTGTCGAAAACAAAGCCAATCTGTTGTTGAAAAACGACTTAAATTTTCCTTTAAGATCTCCTTCCAAAAACCAGTTGACAACTAATCCAATAGTCCCAAGACTCATCAAAAATTTAGAAAAAGGCATTCCAATAACGATCAAACTCAAAAAGAAAACATGAGTCCAATAACCAGTAATATAAGAAATGAAAAGTTTCCCTTTTTCTAGCATTTTAAGTTTTAAGGCTTCAAAATTTTATCGTATTCCTCTTTGTTGGTTAGTACTTCAATAGCTTTCAGTACGTGCTCATCCGAAGTCAAATCATGTGTCATTTGCCCCTCTTGGAAATAATACCTTCCTATTATTTCGTTTTCTATAAGTTGTTTAATCTCCTCTTTGAATTTTGTTAAATCTCTTTGTTTGTCTGGAGAAAGAGAAACTTCTAAGGCCGCAAATTCTGCTTTTGCCGATTCGTAATATTTGTCTTTTTTAGCTCTCTTCTCAAGAGCCTCCAATATTTTTTCTGAACCAGTTTCATATTCAAAATCTGCTTTTAGTGCAAAAGATACGAACTTCTTGTACTGCTCTTCGCTCAATGTGAAGCTCACAGGCACAGAACTTTTATTGTTTTCGTAATAAAAATCAGTAGCAAAATCAAAAATTATATTTTTGGTTAATAACGCTCCACTAATTGCAGAAATTGATTGTTCTTCAATCTCAATGTCAGGAGTGATTCCCCTTCCGTCAGTCACAGGTCTGCCATTTTTTGTGGTAAAACTCTGAACCAAAGAATCAGAAATATTAGTCCCTTTTCCTGTTGTGTTTCTATTTGAATAATCCAGCCTCTGGATACATCTTCCGCTTGGTGTATAATATTTTGCAATAGTCAATTTTATGATGGAATTATATTCCATGTCTTTGGTTTGTTGCACCAATCCTTTACCAAAAGATTGATTTCCAATTATCACTGCTCTATCCAAATCTTGTAAGGTCCCAGACACGATTTCTGAGGCAGAGGCAGAACTTCCATTAATCAGAACAGCAAGTGGTATCTTTAAATCTAAAGGTTTTCTTCGCCCAAAATAGGTGAAATTATTTTGTTTCAATCTTCCTTTTGTCTCAACAACCTTTGTTCCTTTAGGTACAAACATATTCACAATATTAACAGATTCGTTAAGCAATCCTCCCGGATTCCCTCTCAAATCAAGAATCAAACTTGTGATATTATTTGAATCCCTCAAAGACTTAAAAGCCTTTTCTAGCTCTGCACTTGAAGTTCCCATGAATTGCGTTAGCTTGATGTAACCTACTCCTTCTTTCACCTCTTTGAAATAAGGTACAGTAGGGATTTTAATCAACTCTCTTTTCACGGTAATAGCTATTAATTCGGCTTCTTTGGTTCTTTTTACTTTCAGAACTACGTCTGTTCCTTTTGCTCCTTTAAGTAAATCACTCACTTCGCTTGAGCTTTTACCCTCTATCGATTTACCATCTATTTCTTTGATTAAATCTCCTGCTTTTAGTCCAGCTTTTTGAGCTGGAAAACCTTCATAAGGATTTGTAATCTGCACAAATTCACCTTCTTTTCTTATCAAAGAGCCTATCCCTCCATACTGCCCACTTTGCATCATTCTGTAATCCTCAATATTCGATTCTGGAATGTAATTCGTGTAAGGATCTAGCGATTTCAACATAGCGTCAATTCCAGTTTTCATCAACTCTCCAGGGTTTGTTTCATCCACAAAAAAGAAATTGATATTCTTGTAGACTTCACTGAAAATTGTTAAGTTTTTTGAAATTTCAAAAAACTCTTCTGTGTTTTCTTCTTGCGAAAAACTCGCAAAACTTGCGGGTAATATAAAAAGGAATAAAAATATTTTCTTCATAATGTGGTATGTATAATTACGGGACTGGGTCGTGACCATGCCCTCCCCAAGGATTGCAAGAAGCTATTCTTTTCACTCCCAACCAAGTTCCTCTGAAAGGACCATGTTTTCTGATTGCATCAACCGTATAGACCGAACAACTAGGCGAATACCTGCAAGCTGAAGGTAAAATTGGTGAAATGGCGTATTGATAAATTCTTACAAAAAAAATCAATATGTAACTTAATATTCTAGACACTTTGTTCCGTTAAACGCTTTAAAAGTACAATTATTTTCTCTTCTATCAATTGATATGGCACAGGTTTATTTCCAAGGAAAATAAAACATAAAATCAACTGCTTATTTTGTGATTGAAGCGCTTCGTAAAAATCATTTTTATGCAACCTGTAAGCTTCTTTAATTCTCCTTTTCATGAGATTACGATTCACTGCTAGCTTTATTTTTCTTTTGCTAACGCTTACCATCATTTTTGCAGGAAATTTCTGCTCGTCTTCTGCCACTTCTTTGGCAATAACTAGCAAAGGGAATTCTGTAAATTTGACCTTATCTTCAGCTGAGAACAAGAATTCAATAGATTTCCTGTTGCAAAGCCTTTCTTCTTTACAAAATTTGTTAGTCATAAAACAAGTAAGATTTACTTTCCGTCTATGTACATTTCAATTGCCTTCTTCATAGAGGGAATCTTTGGCATTGGAGCTTCAATGTCAATTCTTAAGCCTTTGTTAGTAACTGCCTCTGCGGTAGATTTTCCCCACACAGCAATCCTTGTTTTGTTTTGTTTGAAATCTGGAAAGTTGTGATACAAAGACTCGATTCCTGAAGGACTAAAAAATACCAACAAATCATAATTTACATCAGCCAAATCAGATAAATCTGAAATTACTGTTTTGTACATCACTGCTTCAGAAAAATTGATTTCATTGTTTTTCAATATAACAGAAATACTGCCATTATGTTGGGCAGAAAGAGGCAAAATAAACTTTTCTCCTTTGTTTTTGATAATTAGAGGTAACAGATCATTGAATTGAGCTTTCCCAAAACTAATTTTCCTTTTTCTGTATACAATGTACTTTTGCAAATACTTTGCTATTGTTTCATTCGTACAAAAATATTTCATGGTATCCGGCACATCAAATCTCATTTCTTCAGCAATTCTGAAATAATGATCAATGGCGCTTTTACTTGTCAATATGACTGCCGAATGTTCTTTTAACTCAACTCTATTTTGTCTGAAATCTTGACCATCAATTCCTTCAACATGAATAAAATGTCTAAAATCAACTTTTATCTTTCTCTCTGCTGCCAAATCGAAATAAGGAGATTTTGCGCCTTCCTCAGGTTTTGGCTGAGAAATCAAAATGCTCTTAATTTTTGTATCAATAGTAGTGGAACTCATAGTATTATTAGTTAAAAATAAATTTTAATAAAAATAAAACTGGTAATATTTCTAAGGTGCAAAGGTATAAAATTATATGAAATACAGAAACACTGGCTGCTAAATAAACACTTACCCTAATTAAAAGGAGTAAATGAAGAGCCAAAAAGAGACTTGCGAAAACGTAAAATAAATTAATTGGAGCATAAAGTGTAGTTGCTACAAAAGGAAACAAAACAAAACCAAGCAGCTCGTAAAAAGCAAGTCTAGCGGGGAAAAAAGACTGTTCTTTATGTCCTAACAAAGATGAAAATAACTTAAACCCGACTATTTGTACCAAACAAAAACCGCTTGTGAAGCTCAAGTTTTTAATCAATTGAAAACCACCTAAAAACTCCTTAGTTAGGATGCTAATTCCCAAAGAAATGACAATGATAAATGCTATTTGGGCAAAAAAACTACTTTTTGAAAAGGAAAAATTAGCTCCTTGTAGGTCAAATTTATTCTTATCGAAACTTACTATTGTGATTAGCTGAGAAAAAAAATTTGTGTTTGTGTGCTTGATTACTGCAACAACAATAGCCACTAGTAGAAGAAGATAAAAGACCAATGCGGGACTAGAACTTCTTTTTGTAAGCTCCATAGCGATAGCAAGAAGTGAGTTATTCGACATATTTTCAGCTGTTTATTCCTCTATTTATTGATTCAAAAAATAGAGCGATACAAAAATGAGTAATTTTCCCAAAAAAACTATCAAATATCGAGACAATTATAATTCTTTTGCCTTTTTTTGTATATAATTTAAAAATTAAAAGCCAATGTCATCATCTAATTACCAAACTCAAATTGATGAGTTTATGAGTTATGTTAAAGGTATCGTTCCAGAAGAGCCTGAATTTTTGCAAGCTGTGCTAGAAGTTGCCGAAACTGTTATCCCATACATAGAGGAAAACCCTAAGTATAAAAAAGCTAAAATTCTTGAAAGAATGGTAAACCCGGAAAGAGTTTTTATGTTCCGTGTGCCATGGTTAGATGACAAAGGAGAAATCCAAATAAATAGAGCCTACAGAGTTCAAATGAATGGTGCTATTGGACCATACAAAGGAGGTTTGCGTTTTCACCCTTCTGTAAATCTTAGTATTTTGAAATTCTTGGCTTTTGAGCAAGTTTTCAAAAACAGCTTAACAACACTTCCAATGGGAGGTGGAAAAGGAGGTTCTGATTTCGACCCTAAAGGGAAATCGGATAACGAAGTGATGAAATTTTGTCAAAGTTTTATGACAGAACTAGCTCACCACATTGGACCAAACACAGATGTACCAGCTGGAGATATTGGAGTTGGAGGAAGAGAGATTGGATACATGTTTGGACAGTACAAGAGATTGAGAAAGGAATTTACTGGAGTATTAACTGGTAAAGGAAAAGAATGGGGAGGAAGTTTAATTCGCCCAGAAGCTACAGGATATGGATGTGTTTATTTTGCACAAGAAATGTTGAAAGTAAACAATAATTCTTTTGATGGAAAAACAGTTGCTATTTCTGGATCTGGAAACGTAGCGCAATATGCTTGTGAAAAAGCAACTGAATTAGGAGCGAAAGTGGTAACACTCTCTGATTCTTCAGGATACATTTATGATGCAAACGGAATTGATGCTGAGAAATTGGCTTTCGTTATGGAACTTAAAAATGAAAGAAGAGGAAGAATTAAAGAATATGCAGATAAATTTGGAGCAGAATTCCATGAAGGGAAAAGACCTTGGGCAACCAAAGTAGATATCGCTTTGCCTTGCGCAACTCAAAATGAATTGAATGGTGATGAAGCCAAAGGATTAATTGCAAATGGAGTAATGTGTGTTGCTGAAGGAGCAAATATGCCAACTACACCAGAAGGTGTGGCTGCATTTGAAGAAGCAAAAATCTTATTCGCACCAGGAAAAGCGTCTAATGCAGGAGGTGTTGCAACTTCTGGATTAGAAATGTCTCAAAACTCATTGAGATTCAATTGGACTAGAGAAGAAGTAGATGCCAAACTATTGCAAATCATGAAAGATATTCATGCATCTTGTGTGGAGTATGGAACAGAAAACGGACATGTTGATTACGTAAAAGGAGCAAACATTGCCGGATTTGTGAAAGTTGCAGATGCAATGCTAGCACAAGGATTAGTATAATAAATACTGTCAATTAATTTTCAAAAAGTCGGAAACAATATTTGTTTCCGACTTTTTTTTGCATTGGTTTTATTGCATAGAGAGTAATAAATTTTCCCTATATTTAGCCTAAATCAAAGCCCAAACCATATCATGGCTAATCTCAATGACAAAATGAAAGGAGGATTTATGGATATTTTGAAAAAATTCTTTTCATCACTTTTTTCACCTTCGGATAAAAACAAAAAATAACTACTTCTTTCCGATTGATAGTCTGGCTTATTGTTTGACCAATAATAGGAAATGATTTATTTATGAAAAATATTTCCTTAATAGTATTATCGATTTCGTGTTTTAGTCAGACTTTCTCTCAATCGGACTCGACTGAGGTTATTAAAGTAAGAAACAGATACTTCTAGAGTTTATTCGGTAGTTGAAAGTATGCCGGAATTTCCGGGAGGAAATGAGAAATTATCTGCATATATATATTTAATAATTTAAAATTCCCAAAACAACATAAGAATCAACCATTATTAAGTCGATTGTTTATTGAATTTATAGTTGAAAAAGATGGTTCTACATCAAAAATAAAACTAATGAGAAATGACAACCCTGAATTACTTAATAATGTGAAATCAGTTTTCAAAAATATTCCAAAATGGAAACCTGGAACGGAAAGTTAGAAGCTTGTTAGAACGAAAATGGTTTTACCATTGAATATTAATCTAAAATAGTTAACCTTTTCATCTGTCATTCCAAACTTGATTTGGAATCTAGTATTTTAAAGAGAATATGTCCCTAAAATAGAATTTTCAGTAGTTATTCATAGAAATTAAAAAAGAAATAAACAATACCATCTAATGTCCACCTTTAGATTTCAAATCAAGTTTGGAATGACACGAACAAGTCAACATTACTATTAGCTTTTTAATCAATCATTCTGTATATTTACTCTCTTAAATTTTTACACAAAGACTAGCTCAAAATAGATATGAAATTACAAAGTTACGCCCAAGGAAAATGGGTAAATGGAGAAGGTGCAGGGAAAGAATTATTCAATTCAATAACAGGAGAAGTAGTTGCAGAAGCGTCTTCCAAAGGATTGGATTTTGGAGATATGTTGACTTATGCCCGTGAAGTGGGTTCGCCTGCTTTGCGTAAATTAACGTTTCACGAAAGAGGAAGAATGCTAAAAGCTTTGGCTTTTCATTTATTAGAAAAAAAAGCAGATTTTTATAAAGTAAGTGCCTATTCTGGAGCTACAAAAATGGATTCTTGGATTGATATTGAAGGAGGAATTGGGAACTTATTTGCCAATGCTTCTTTGAGAAAGCAATTCCCAAACGAATCTTTTGCACTTGACGGAGAAATTGCTCCGCTTTCAAAAGGAGGAACTTTTATTGGTCACCATATTTTAACTTCCAAACAAGGAGTTGCGATTCATATCAATGCTTTCAATTTCCCAGTATGGGGAATGCTTGAAAAGATAGCCGTAAATTTACTGGCTGGAGTCCCAGCAGTAGTGAAACCTGCAACAATCACAAGTTACTTGACCGAAGCTGTAGTGAGAGAAATTATTGCTT
>JBDMYC010000058.1:0-17332 GCA_039770535.1 Flavobacteriales bacterium | reverse complement strand
TTCTCTTGAACAACATTCAAAAACTTGACTTTAAAATTTAGTTTAGTCGCAAATAACTTGAAAAAATTCATTGAATCCATTGATTTCACGCTATCTAAACTACACGCCATTAAAAGCGTATCAATATTATCATACTCTGAATCACAAGGCACTGCCAGAATAGGAATCTTAACTCTATTGATGATTGCTGAAGTCGTGCTACCAATGAAAATATCTTTGATTCCAGACGCTCCAGTTGTGCCAAGTACGACCATATCATACTCATCTTTATCCACCATTCTTACAATAGAATTGGATGGAATATTGAAATCTACAACAGATGAAATTTTCAACCATCCGTATTTTTTGGTTTTAGCTTCAATTACAGCATCTAAATCTTCTTGTGTTTCTTTGCGTAAATCCTCCTGAATATTGACAACAATGGATGCAGCTCCACTACTTGGAATGTGGTATGCGCTCAGAATTACCAACTCTGCATCCATTTTTTTTGCCAAGAAAATGGCATACTCCAAAGCATTGTTTGCACAGTCAGAAAAGTCGGTGGGTACTAGTATTTTTCGCATAGTTAAAATTTAAAAGCAATTCATTGCGACAAATATAAACCGAAGTGAAATTTAGGATTATGACAAAAATCAGGTTTAAACAAAGTTTTTATCAAATACACAGTTTTGGTGCGCTATTTAGCGCCCTTAAAAAAAGATAAAATCGCTTTTAGATCTTCTTTCTTAATTAGGAAATCTCTTACTCCAGTTCCTGATTCTTTGAGAAAACAAGCTCCCAAATAAATAGATGATGCCAAATAAGAAAACGAAGTGGCAAGTCCTGCGCCAATCAATCCATAATTTTCTATCAGTAACCATCCTGAAACTAATAATGCAGTTAAACCAATTACTGAACCTTTGATTAAGTAATGATATAAACCTCTGCCTGATAAGTAATGAGAGAATGAAAGTGCCACTGAGATTGACAAAATCCCGAGGGTTAATGCCAGTATAATGGGTTTAACTCCTACTATACCTTCTTTGAAAACAGACACTAAAAAAGGATAAGGCAGTAATAACAATATTGCCGTTAGCACCATTGTGATGACGAACGCAAACTTCATAAACTGCACAGAAATAAAAGTCTTATTCGCTTCATTTCGCTCATTTGCCACCTTACCGTATTGAATGATAGACAATGCTTTAGATGGAATCCAAAGGCTTTCAGACAATTGCACTGCGATTGTAAATAATCCCAAGGTACTTTTTCCCATAGTTTTTTCTATAATCAAATACAACAACCTGTAATTTAGTAACTGAACAATGTTGGAAGATTGAATTTGAAATCCATATTTAAATGCTTTTTTAAATAAAAGTGTTGGCTCTACAACTTTGTAATTAGTTATTGTTTTGTATGTTTTGAAAAAAGAAAACAATATTATAATCATGTAAGAAATAAGTAATGACCAAACAAAATTACTGATTGTTATTTCTAACAGTATAAAAAATCCTACCTGGATTACTTTCTGAACTAGTTTAAGAAAATTATGATTTTTCATATCTTCTTTACCTATAAACAGCTGATTGTGAATAGAAAAAACACATTCCAAAAACCCAATTACTATTATGAACCAAATAAATTCCATTGGAACCAACTCAAATACATATAGGATTGTACCCATCAAAACAGCAGAAAATCCTGCCCAGAGATAAGAGATAAATAACAAAGCAAAGTTAGATTCTCTTGAAGTGAAATAAACCAAGGAGGTTCCTCCTATTATGTTACTAATCATGAGAATAAAACTAATTCCCAAAACTATTAATCCCATATCAGCAGTTCCTTCTCTTCCCAAAGTTCTTAGAACTAGCGTTATTAACAAAAAGTTTAACACACTAATTGCAGCAAGAGCAAAAGTCGTATTTGTAATGGTTCTTAACACTCAATTATTTCTTTATACAAATCAAGATATTTCTTCCCTACAATCTTATTGTCATACTTACTTACAGCATTGTCTCTTATTTTTTCTTTGGAATAAGTACCTAAATTATCCAACATAGAATTGATTGCTTTGCCTAACGCTTTTTCATCTTTAGGATTTACAATTAATCCGTTCTTGTCACTTATCATTTCGGGAATTCCTCCTACAGAGCTAGTTACAACTGGTAATCCACAACATAAACTTTCGGAAATTACTACCGGTAAATTTTCGTAATTACTAAATAACAAGAAGAAATCGGAGTTTTTATAGAACTCTGCAATCTCTTGTGGAGTTTTTGTAGAATGGAATTCGACCAAGCTTTCATCCAACCCAATTTGCTTTTGAATTTGTTTTGTTACTTCAATATCACCATCAGAAACTATCGTTAATTTAAAGTCTTTTCTTTTTTTGGAAACCTTTTTTAAAGTAGAAAAAATTCCTGAAATATTTTTGTGATCATCTACCAAAGTAGAAACATGTAAAATCGTTTTCACCTCATTATTAAGCGTTTTTCCCAAACTAAATAAATCGGTATCCACCACATTGGGTATAACATTGAAATTTCCTTCCTCTCCTATTCCTCTATTAATCATTGAATCTCTTAAATGATGTGAAACGGGTACAATTTTACTTGCTCCTTTTGCAATAGCTTTCATTTTGTTTTTGATATAGAAAGGAAGTTTATCAAAATCATTTTTATACGGCAAAAACAAAGTCCAATGTTCTGTAATAAGGTAAGGAATGCTTTCTTTCTTTTTCAACTGTTGTGCAATAAACCCTGCAGGAAATGTTACATTGCAATGAGTTATATCAAATTTTAAAATCTTAAATTGAGATTCTACATACTCTATTCCCTTTTTATAACCTTTACGGTATCGATTTAGTTTTGTAAAAGAATTGAAAAAAGGAAGTTTGGTTGTTACTTTTTTATAATAAACAATTGTGGTATTTACTCCGTCAATTATTTTGTTTTCAATCTCATAATTCTCTGTTATTTTCTCACTAGAAGTCACATAAACGACAAATAAATTTACTGAAGGATTGATAGATTCTGCATGTCTTTGTACAAAATTACCTAGCGTGGGATGTTCCTTGCTAGGATACCAACTCGAAATAAATAATACATTTGGTTTTTGCATTCGATTCAAAGGATTACTTTTGTCTAACGACTGAACGAATATACTATTTTATACTTGGTTAGAAAATTCTAAATTGAGCAAATAAAACAAGACAGATGAGCAAAAAACTACGAATCATATTTATGGGAACTCCAGATTTTGCAGTGGAGACCTTGAAAGTACTTGTTGAGAACGAGTATAATGTTGTGGGTGTAATTACTTCGCCAGACAGACCTGCCGGAAGAGGACAAAAAATAAATGAATCGGCAGTAAAAAAATATGCTGTGGACCAAGGTTTAACAGTTTTACAACCTTTAAAATTTAAGAACGAAGAGTTCTTAGCAGAGCTTAAAGCATTAAATGCAAACCTACAAATTGTGGTTGCTTTTCGTATGTTGCCAGAAGTTGTTTGGGATATGCCACAGTATGGAACTTTTAACTTACATGCTTCTCTTCTACCACAATACCGTGGAGCTGCTCCCATAAACTGGGCAATAATGAATGGAGAAAAAGAAAGTGGTGTTACTACTTTTTTCATAGAAAAAGAAATAGACACTGGTAAAATATTATTCCAAGAAAAGGTAGAAATAGGAGAAAAAGACAATGCTGGAATTCTTCACGATAAATTGATGGCGACAGGTGGAAAATTGGTGCTAAAAACTGTGAAAGCAATAGAAAAAGATGATTTTACCGAAACTTCGCAAGAGTCCCTTTTTGTAGATGAAAAAGACCTAAAACCTGCTCACAAAATTTTCAAACAAGATTGTAAAATAGATTGGACTAGAGACATTAATGAAATTAATAATTTTGTCAGAGGACTTTCTCCATATCCTTGCGCTTGGACGGAGTTTGAGAAAGATGAAAAAACTCTTTCTGCCAAAATCTATGAAGTAGAAATAATTGACACAAAGAAATACGATTTCAATGTAGATTCTGATAATAAGTCATTTATACACATTTCTACTCCAAAAGGAAAACTGTCTATCATTGAATTTCAGCCAGCTGGAAAACGAAAAATGAAAGTAGAAGATTACTTGAAAGGAAATAAATTTGATGCATATTCTTTGGCTATTTAATAGCCGTATTTCTCTTTCCAAACCGCTTGTAGATTTTTTCGCATCTCCTTTTCACGGTTATTATTTCCTGGTTCAAATAATTTTTTTCCTGTTAATTCTTCTGGCATAAATTCTTGTTCGTCCAATTTTTGTGGATTATTGTGAGAATATTGATAGCCTTTTCCGTAATTCAATTCTTTCATTAACTTGGTTGGTGCATTTCTCAAATGTAAAGGAATAGGGAGATTTCCTGTTTCATTCACTACTGCTTGAGCATTAGCAATTGCAATATACGAAGCATTACTTTTTGCCGAACAAGCTAGATAAGTAACACATTGTGATAGAATTATACGAGATTCTGGGAAGCCAATAATTTTGACAGCCTGAAAACAATTATTAGCCATAATCAAGGCTGTAGGATTCGCATTACCAATATCCTCAGAAGATAAAATGAGTAATCTTCGTGCTATAAAAGTTGGGTCTTCTCCTCCTTCTATCATTCGCGCTAAATAGTACAAAGCTGCATTAGGATCACTTCCTCTTATTGATTTAATAAAGGCTGAAATAACATCATAGTGTTGTTCGCCAGATTTATCGTACAATAATGTCTTATCTTTTATCAATGAATTAACCAATTCATCACTCAATGAAATAGAATCTTCTTGTACACTATTAACAACCAACTCCAGTAAATTTAGCAATTTTCGTGCATCTCCGCCTGATAAACCAATTAAAGCGTCAACCTCCTCAATTTTAATGTTTTTTTCTTTCAAAATTGTGTCCTCGGCAACTGCTCTTGCAATTAAGTTGGACAGATTTTCTTTACTAAAATGCTCCAACACATAAACTTGACTTCTAGAGAGCAATGCAGGTATCACCTCAAAAGAGGGATTTTCTGTCGTAGCCCCAATCAAAGTAATGGTTCCTTTTTCGACCGCACCAAGCAATGAATCCTGCTGCGACTTACTAAATCTATGAATTTCATCAATGAAAAGAATGGCATTGTTTCCGCCAAACATTCCTTGGTTTTTGACTCTCTCAATAATTTCACGGATATCTTTTACTCCAGAATTTATAGCACTTAAGGTATAAAATGATCGTTTGAGCGTGGTTGCAATAATATTGGCAAGTGTAGTTTTACCAACTCCGGGAGGTCCCCACAAAATAAGGGAGGGAATAAATCCTGTTTCTATTGCCTTTCGCAATGAGGCGTCCTTTCCCACCAATTGTTCTTGACCAATATAATTATCAAGAGTAGTAGGTCTTAATCGCTCTGCAAGTGGAATTTTATTCATATCAATTTAGTAATTAGCTCCAGTAACTAGTTTTGGTTTATCTTAAATTTAAAAAAAATTATTTTATATTACCTGAGCCAATATTCTTCGCATCTCTAGCTGCTCCAAAAACCTCTTCTTTCGTCTTCTTCCATCTTTTATGAGACCACAACCAATAGGGCTTATTACTATTGATAGTTTTTTCTAGTTTCTCTGTAAATAAATCAATGATTTCTCCCTTTTCAAGCTCTTTTGGATTCTCTGTTATCAGATGATAGTTCACATTAAAATACCCACGTTTTTCTCTTAATATTTCACAATAAACCACTGCATAATCAAATTCTTTGGCATACTTTTCTCCTCCGTACAAAAAAGGAGTTTCTTTACCCAGAAAAGTGGTCCAATGAGCTCGCTCAGGTTTTGAAGGCCATTGATCTGAGCCAAAAATAACAGAGATTGGCTCTTTGTGAGTTGCCTCAAAATAGGTTTTTGTCTCCTTCATTGGTATCATATTCATTCCATAAGCTCCTCTACTTTTTTTCAATTTTTCATCAAAAAATTTAGCACTGAGCGGCTTGTAAATTCCATATTGCTTGTGCTTGTGAATATTCCCAGCCGCAATGGCAAACATTTCCCAGTTCCCATAATGTCCACCAATCATCACCACTGATTTCCCTTTGTCATACAATTGGTCCATTAAGTCTACATTGCTAAACTGAACTCTCTTCTTGATTTGCTTTTCAGATACAGTGAAATTTTTAATCGCCTCTACAATCAAGTCACAGAAATGTAGGTAGAATTTTCTGACGATTTTATTCTTTTCTTTTTCTTCCAATTCAGGAAATGAGGAATAAATGTTGCCTACAATTACCTTCTTTCGGTAGCCAAAAATGTAATACAGCAGCAAAAACATGAAATTTGAGATTCCATACAACAGTGCGTATGGCAAAATTGATAAAGGTAGAATAACAAGGTAATACAAAACTTTAGCCATCTGATTTCTTTGATTTACTAATCGTTAAACACTTCTTCTTTCGTTCTTTTCCATCTTCTATGTGACCAAAGCCAATCACTTGGTTTATTTCTAATGGTTTTTTCCAACTCCTCAATATAAGAATTTGTTATCTCGCCTTTGAGAAAATCTGAAGGATTTTCCGCTATTAGTCTAAAAGTCACTTTATAATAACCCCTCTTTACTTTAGTCATTTCACAGTAAACCACAGACCAGTCAAAAAGGTGAGAATACTGCTCTGCACCAAACAAAATTGGTGATTCTCTATTTAGAAACTTTGTCCAATAAGCTCTTTTAGGATTACTAGGCCATTGGTCAGAAGCAAAAAATACTGAAGCAGGTGTGGAGTGGACTTTCTTAAAGTACTTTATTGTATCAGCCATAGGAAACATAATCAAACCCAATTTCTGTCGAGCTTTCTTCATTTTCACGTCAAAAGTAATATCCTTAAGAGGTTTGTAAATTCCAAATTGTTGATGTTTGCTAATGCCACCCAAAGAAACCGCCAATAGCTCCCAATTACAATAATGACTTGTCATAGAAATGATATTCTTATCTTGATCGTATAATTTATCTAACACATCCAAGTTCTCAAATTCAACTCTTTTTCTTACTTGTTTTTCTGAAATTGAAAAATTTTTAACTGACTCAAGAACCAAATCACAGAAGTGACGATAAAATTCACGAACGATTTTCTTGATTTCTTTATCTGATTTTGAAGGGAAACTACCTCGAATATTCGAAGTTATTACCTTTTTTCTGTACCCGATTGAATAAATCACAACAAACATAACATTGGATACTCCATAGAGGATAAAATGAGGTAGAACCGAAATTGGCAATAACACTAAATAGTATAAAATTTTTGATCCCATGAGTACGCAAATATAAACAAAACCGATTGTTTAGAACAAAAAAAAACTCTTTGCAATGCAAAGAGTTCTCTTTAATTTCTGTTCCAAAGAAATACTAAACCTTTATTTTTTTAAATTATCTACTACTGCTTTAAAAGCTTCTGGGTGGTTCATTGCTAAATCAGCAAGAACTTTTCTGTTCATTTCCATTCCAGACTTATTGAATTCTCCCATGAAAGTTGAATATTTCATTCCGTTCAATCTTGCAGCTGCATTAATTCTTAGAATCCACAACTTTCTGAAGTTTCTTTTCTTTTGTTTTCTATGCACGTATGCATATCCCATTCCTTTTTCTACTGCATTCTTTGCAACAGTGTAAACATTTTTTCTTTTTCCAAAGTAACCTGAGGCTGCTTTGATAATTTTTTTTCTTCTTTTACGTGAAGCTACGCTATATGTTGTTCTTGGCATTTTGTAATTTTTTTAATACTTAGTGCTCTTAATGTTAGAGTCTTTTACTATACTAAGTACTTGGTGTTGTTAATTGAACCTGTTTCGTGTTTTTATTAGATACACAATTGTTGCTTGATACTTTTCACATCAGCTTTATCAACTAATGTTGCTTTTGTCAAGTTTTTCTTTCTTTTGTGTGATTTCTTAGTCAAAATGTGACTTTTGAAAGCGTGTTTTCTTTTAATTTTTCCTGAGGCAGTTAATTTGAATCTCTTCTTTGCACTCCCTTTTGTTTTCATTTTTGGCATACTGTCAAAATTTTTATGGGTTATTTTTTCTTTGGAACTAAATTCACTATCATTTTTTTACCTTCCATCTTTGGCATGGCTTCGGGCAATCCATATTCTTCTAGCTCGTCCACGAACTTTAGAAGCAACACTTCCCCCCTCTCTTTAAATACTATTGTTCTTCCTTTAAAAAATACGAAAGCTTTCACTTTTGCTCCTTCTTGTAAGAACTTTTTTGCGTGATTTAATTTAAAATTAAAATCATGCTCATCCGTGTTAGGTCCAAATCGTATCTCTTTGATAACTACTTTGGTCTGTTTGGATTTCAGAGCTTTCTGTTTCTTTTTCTGATCGTACAAGAATTTCTTGTAGTCAATAATTTTACAAACAGGTGGATTAGCTTTTGGCGAAATTTCCACCAAATCCAATTCCATGCTATCTGCAAGTTTCAAAGCTTTTTCTAAGCTTATTACTTGAGGTTCAACATTGTCACCAACAAGACGCAATTCTTTTGCTCGAATTTTCTCGTTAATTTTGTGCGGATCTTCCTTTTTCTCGAATCTCCTTCTTCCTCTATTGTTGTTTCTTAAAGCTATGGTACTTAGTTTTTATTAATATTCAATTTGTTTTTCTACTTCTTTGTTGAGCATTTCGGCAAATTTTTCTAATGAAAAACTCCCTACATCCCCTTCTCCTTGTTTTCTTACAGAAACCACACTCTCATTAGCTTCCTGTTCTCCTATGATAAGCATATATGGCGTTTTGTTCAACTCCGTATCTCTTATTTTCTTACCAATTTTTTCGTTTCTGTCATCTACAAGAGCGCGAATATCGTAATTTTTTAATGATTTAGAAAGATTTTCGCAATAATCATTATATTTTTCGCTCAATGGCAAAATTGCTACTTGTGTTGGAGTCAACCATAATGGGAATTTTCCAGCACAATGCTCGATCAAAACAGCTACAAACCTTTCCAAAGAACCAAAAGGTGCTCTATGAATCATGACCGGTCTATGTTTCTGATTATCAGAACCTGTATATTCTAGCTCAAATCTTTCTGGCAAAGTATAATCTACTTGTATCGTACCCAGCTGCCAGCTTCTTCCAATGGCATCTTTCACCATGAAATCCAATTTTGGACCATAAAAAGCAGCTTCTCCATATTCAATAACAGTTTTCAGTCCTGCTCTTTCTGTGGTGTTAATAATTGCTTGCTCTGCTTTGTCCCAGTTTTCATCACTTCCTATATACTTATCACTTTTTTCTTTGTCTCTCAAAGATATCTGCGCAGTGTATTCAGTAAACTCCAGTGTTCGCAGAACATATTGTACAATCTCAATAACTTTTGAGAATTCTTCTTCTACTTGGTCCGGAGTACAAAAAATATGTGCATCATCTTGTGTAAAACCTCTTACTCTCGTCAATCCGTGTAACTCTCCACTCTGCTCATATCTATACACGGTTCCAAACTCTGCGTATCTCACAGGAAGATCTTTGTAAGATTTAGGTGAAGTTTTGAAAATCTCGCAGTGATGCGGGCAATTCATTGGTTTCAGTAAAAACTCTTCATCCTCGTTTGGTGTCTTAATCGGCTGGAATGAGTCTTCTCCATACTTTTCATAATGACCCGAAGTAACATATAAATCTTTGTGCGCAATGTGTGGGGTTGCAACTTGATCATATCCAGATTCATCTTGAGCTTTTTTCAAAAAACTAACCAATCTATCTCTCAATGCAGTTCCTTTTGGCAACCATAATGGGAGTCCCATTCCAACTTTTTGTGAGAAAGTAAATAATTCTAATTCTTTTCCAAGCTTTCTATGATCTCGTTTTTTTGCTTCCTCTAACTTTTCTAAGTACTCTGTTAGCTCTTTTGCTTTAGGAAATGTAATTCCATAAATACGAGTAAGTTGCTTGTTTTTTTCATCTCCTCTCCAATACGCTCCAGCAACACTCAATAATTTGATTGCCTTGATTACTCCTGTATGTGGAATGTGGGGACCTCTGCACAAATCAGTAAAATTCCCTTGCGTATAAAAAGTAATACTTCCATCCTCCAATTCATTGATCAACTCTAATTTATATGGATCTTCTTTTTCTGTAAAATAAGCCAATGCATCATCCTTAGAAACAAGTTTTCTTTCGAATTGCAGTTTCATTCTAGCCAATTCAAGCATTTTTTTCTCCACTTTTGGCAAATCCTTTTCAGAGAAATCATGTTCTCCAAAATCTACATCATAATAAAAGCCATTCTCAATTGCAGGACCAATCGCTAATTTCACTCCTGGGTAACAAAACTCTAATGCTTCTGCCATTAAGTGAGCTGAAGAGTGCCACATGGTTGCTTTACCTTCATCATCATTCCAGGTCAATAAACTAAGAGTAGAATCCTCTGAAATTGTTCTGTTCGCATCCCATACTTCTCCATTTACTTTGGCAGAAAGTACATTCCTTGCAAGCCCTTCGCTTATCGATAATGCAACATCCATTGCAGACACTCCCGATTCAAATTGTTTTATTGTTCCGTCAGGTAAAGTTATGTTTATCATTCTTGATTTTAATTAGGTTGCAAATATACAAAATTGCAGTGTTCTGCAATTTAGAAAATAAACTTATTTTGTTTTCTACTGTTTGAATATTTACTTTTGAAAAAAAAACAAGTAAAATGCCTGATAATTCGACATCTATCTACAAAAATTTAGAAAGTAAATTTGATACTTTTTTAACAGATGCTATTGCTTACACACCAAGACTTATTTTGGCTGTTTTAGTTTTTTGGCTCGGATTCAAGTTGGTAAAAAAATTAATGCGTATCTATGACGATAGGTTTGCAACTAAAAAACTATCAGAAGAGATCAGACCTTTCTTCGGAAATATGCTGAATTTTGGAATGAAGCTAATTGTAATTCTAACTGCAGTGAACCTTATAGGGGTTAAGACATCCTCATTTGCAGCACTCATAGCAGCAGTAGGTTTTGCAATCGGAATGGCACTTCAGGGAAGCCTTGGAAATCTTGCTGCTGGAGTTATGATTCTTATCTTTAAACCTTTTAGAGTAGGAGATACTGTTATTATCCATGGAAACGAAGGTCAAGTTTCTCAAATTGACACCTTCAACACGATTGTGTTAACTTATGACAACAAAAAAGTTATAATTCCCAATGGGATGGCTATTGGAGAGATAATTACTAACGTTTCAGATAAACCCTATTTGAGAGTTGATATGCATATCAACCTTCCTTACAGTGAAAGTTTTGACAAAGTAAAATCTATTATATACAAAGCATTGATGGAGACGGAGCATGTTATATCTACTCCAGAACCATTTATTGGAATTGATAATTTTGAATCACACGGAATACGAGTAGCTGTTTATCCCTTCTGCAAACCAGAACATTATTGGATTATTTATTATACGGCAAAGGAAAACGTAAAAAAAGCTTTGGGAGAAAACGGAATCAAAATGGCTTATATAGAAGGTGTAGCATTTGGAGAAATTGCTGAATAAATCAATTGCTTCTTGGAGTCCTACTCCCAAAAATGCTGATTGACCCCTTTAATTTTGTTTCTTCTAATCCTGAAAGTCGCAAACCATAAACTCTACAAACATAGAAATAGACACCATCAGAAACTGGTTTTCCTGACTCTTGATCTCTTCCATCCCAATTTATCATAGGATCATCTGTACGATATACAACACTCCCCCATCTATTATAGATAATAAAATCTACACTTTGAATAAATTTAAAAGGTAATAATGGGATAAATTTGTCATTTTTTCCGTCTGCATTAGGTGTAAACACATTGGGTAAAAAATAGATAGGACAATTATCTACACAGACAATATTACTCGGGTCACTCTCATTGTTATATTGTATCGAATCAAGAGCAGTGACATAATAACATCCTGCAATCGAACCAAAATCACTGTGAGCTAATGTGGTATCTGTCGGGTCATTTTTAAAATCTATTTCTGTGTAAGGTCCTGCAGGAGTTGGAGCATACAAAATTCTATATCGTGTTACATCATCCGCACAAGAATTGTTGGGATTGGTCCAGGCCAAATAATTCAATTCATCCTCACAACTATTATCTACAACCAACACTGGCGGACAAGGTGGCGTTAAGTCTACAGGAGAATCGCACACTTCTTGAGAAAAATTCTCGATTGGACTTACTATGGACGGATCTGAATAGGATCCAATACTTTTTACCTTGTAGCAGTATGTAACTCCATTTGTCAAATTACTATCAATGTAGGTTTGTGTTGCTGAAGTTCCAATAAAAGAAAAGACTCCTCCTATCGAATTCCCTCTAAATATCTCGTAACTTGAATTTGTCCAAGGAATTGTTTCTGTCCAATTTAATGTTATTGCATTATCTGAGGGAGTTGTATTCACAAAGATAGAAGAAGCAGAATTTGTAGTTCCTATCAGCAAAGTATCAGGACCAATAATGTGCCACATTTCTACTCTGTAGGAATTTGCATTGTCATTGGTGTTAACAGCTGTGTGCGTGTAGCTGGTATCACTCAGGTGTAATTGAGCATAAACTGGTGAAGTATGAATCAAAGTGTTAGGCCCAGAAAAACCAGCACTTGTATAGATTTTATAAAGGTAAGGAGGCGGAAAAGCCACAATTGTGTCCAAATCTGAGGCTTTTGCCCAAATAATAGAATCTATTCCAAGTGCGGCATCTGTTCTATTTACAGTAACATGTGTTATTACTGGAACATCTTTTTTCAGTTTCACGCACGACTCAAATGAGATACAACTTTCGTAGTCTACAGGGAAAATTGCTGTAATTGCATAGCAATATTCTTCCCCGACAGCCAAAATTGAGTTGTCTTCAAAGGTGGTGTCTGATATGGATGCAGTCTGACCGAGCAAAGTGTACCCCAAATCTGATGGAGAAGTTTGTGAGCAGCAATCTAGCGTTCCAATACTACTACCTTTTTTTCTATATACTTTATATCCAATCGCATTATTACAATTACTTTGATTCCATAGCACGTCTACTTTCCCATTCTGAGGAGTTGCTAAAATCCCAATTGGTGCAGGAGCTTTCACAGTGATATTGACTTGTCGGAAATCAGATAAATCCGGATTTCCATTGTCCTCTGCCTCAAAATAAACACTGTATTTAGCTTTTCTTATGTTGCTGCAATCAGTGGCCCAACTGAAAGTAGATGAAACTGGTGAAACCGCTCGTACAGTTGGAAAAGTAGCTGGATTTGAAACACTAGTAAAAGGTGCTCCAGTTCCTTTTAAAGTAACCAAATCTCCCGAATTAATATCAGTTGCAGTAACATTGAACGTAACTAGATCACCAGCTACAACACAGGTATCTGTGATTGTGGCAATAAGTGGAGGATCATTGTTGCAGTTTCCATCTACAGTAATTTGAATATCGCGCAATACAGAACCAATTCGGACCCCATTTCGCCATTCAGTGATAAGAATAGCAATGTTGTATTCTCCTAACCTTGTTGGATTTACCCAACACAAAGTTCCAGTAGTAGGATTAATAGAAAACGTTCCTCCAAAATTATCTGGATATTGATAAACTACTGGAGTTGTCAATGGAGAACAATTAAACCCCAAACAAGGAACCAAAGCATACGATAGGCTGTCACCATCTGGATCTGTTGCTTGAGAGTTGTAGCAGTATCGTTTGTTCACGCAGGCTATCTCAGGACAAGGGCAATCATTGAAAACTACTGAATTATTGGGCCCTAGAAAAGGAGAGACAACAACTTCTGTTGCGATACAAAAAGGAAATTGATCGGAGTTGGTCCCTCCTCCAATATTCACCACTCCCCCATTTCTGTTTGGATCTTCCATGGTAACTCGAAAAGTTCCTGCGCCCGCAAAAGTATGATTAATGATGTAAATGTTTTTTTGAGCATCAAAATTTATCGGAATAATTGAATCCCTGAAAACAGTATCTATCCCTGTACCGTCTCCGAAATTGATTTCGAGTTCATTTCTATCTGCTGCAACACTACTTTTGGTGCAGGTAGTAATAGTAAATTGATAAGTATTTCCAGAAATATGGACATAGGTTATTTCCCCACCTCTGTTGTGAGTTGAACCTGCAATTATTGATATTGCAATAAATATGATGGTGAGAAGTATTCGCATACGTAGGATAAAACTACAAAATATATTGATAGCTTGTGCCCCCTGCAATGCAAAATATAAGTTAAATAATTATAAAGTTATACAAGACTAACATCTTCATTGACATATTATTCCGAACTATTTGACATAATGCATCCTATACCTTTAAGCGAAACCAAGATATTGATTAGAATTATTTGAAAAAAAATTCTATTTTTATAGGAAATTGAACAACCCTGTTTTTTTTTGCACGTTTATACCATAGAATAAAAGAAAGAACTATGAAACACATTTACCTAACCTTATTAACGCTTGTAATTTTTGCGAGCTCAGTTTCTTTTTCTCAAGTGTCGAGAGAAGTGCTTATCGAGGATACTTTATCCAAATTTGAACAAAGCTTTGGCATGGCACAAAAACTGATTGACTCTACCCAATTAGCTTCAACTCCAATTGCTAATCAAAATCTTTTTAAAGAATTTTACAGATATGAAAGACATAGTTTTTTCATGAATAATTTTAATTTGATGCTTGCAGGAACCATCAATGCATCTGCACTTCAGGGAAATTATCAAGATCAGTTCAACAGTTTGAAAAGAAGTTCTAGCCTCTTGGTAAGATTTACAAATTGGAAAGCTAATAGAGCAAGTCATTCAGGACATAACCATGGCTCGCCAGAAAGTGGAAATTGCAACAATGTAGATTTTGAGCTAGGAAATTGGAATCACTGGATTCCTTCTTACGGAGATGTTCTTTGCCCTGGTACCACTGTTGGTTGTGTGCAAAATGTTGCAACTGGTACAAATGGTGCTGGAGTTAACCGAGAGCATAGAATTGTGACAGGTGGATTTGATGTTGACATTCCAACTTTACCAAGATTAAACCCAAGAGGTGGAACATACTCTTTGATGTTAGGAAACGAAGGAGGAGGTTCTGACGTAGCAATGATAAAACATGTAGCTTCCATTACAGCTTCAAAACCCTATTTTACTTACGATTTTGCTGTCGTGTTTAATGATCCTAGCCACCCAGTTTACGAGCAACCTTGGTTTAATGTAGAGTTTTTAGATTCAAATGATTTACCTATTCCCTCATGTGGAAATTACTTTGTAATTACTGGGGGATCTGTTCCTGGTTTCTTGAACGGAACAGGAAATTACAGATACAAACCTTGGGCAAGAATTACTGTTGACTTGACAAACTATGTTGGCCAAGACATTACTGTGAAATTTTCTGTAGCTGATTGCGGATATGGAGCTCACACAGGAAGAGCATACATTGACGGAGATTGTTTTAAGCCTGAAATTGAAAAAGTACAAGACTGTAAAGGAATAAAGCTAGTTGCCGATTCAGGATATCAATCTTACCAATGGTTCCAGAATGACACTTCTATCCCACCAGATTCATTAGCGCCAGTTCTTGGAGCTACAAATCAGGCTCATTATGTTCCTGGACCAGGAAAATATAGAGTTCAGGTAATTTCTGAATCAGGATGTACTTTATTTATTGATACACTCATAAACGATATTTATATTTTATTAAATCAAACTATCAGGCAAGTTGACCCAAGTTGTGTTGGAGTGAATGATGGATCACTTACCATTTATCCTTTTGGAGGCCAATCGCCCTACACCTATTCCATTGATAATGGGGCCACAACTTCAGCCAGTTCCACTTTTACTGGACTTGCTCCTGGTTCTTATACCTGCATAGTGTATGATGCTGGAGGATGTACCGATACGGTAATATACAATTTGACAAATCCTCCCAATATTTTGCCAAATTTGATTATTCAGAGCACCCAATGCTCAGCCCAATGTAACGGAGAAGCAGAAGCTGTCCCATCCGGAGGGACTTCTCCACTTGGTATTTATCAAGTAGAGTTTAACAATGTATTTTCTATTACAAAAAAGCGCACTAACCTTTGTTTAGGACCACATACAGTGAAAGTAACAGATGAAAACGGTTGCTCCACTATTACGCCATTTGTAATCACTGCGCCAATCTCTGAAACTATAGATAATATTGTAGTAAAAGACGAAGATTGCTTTAACGACTGTAGTGGAACTATTACAGTTACAGATGCGGATGCTGTTGAATACAGTATTGATGGTGGATTGACTTACCAAACCAGTAACGTTTTTACCAATCTTTGTGCACAAGCCGGGCCATACGAAGTAACAATAAAAACCATCAATGGTTGTCTAGGGAAAACAATGACTGCTGTGAATCAACCACTTCCTCTGGTAATGTTGCCTTTGGAAGACACTTTTATCTGTCTTAATAAGCCAGCATTTTTTCAAGCAACTCCTCTTGGTGGAACTCCTCCTTACAACTTTAGCTGGAGTAACGGAACAACAGGAATTACTATGACTGATAGTCCTCCTGTATCTACAGCTTATCAGGTAACCGTAATAGATGCTAATAGCTGCACCTTCACTAATGAATTCAACATTAACCTGCATCCGCAGCCTGTTCCAAAATTTGACATGGATCCAGGACCAAAAACAGATGTATTTAACGTAGATGTTCAGTTTACTAACAAAACAAGCTACCCGCATGATTTAACCTATGAATGGTTCATTTCTGATTTGGGAACAGCTTCAACAAGAAATACATTCATGACTTTCCCAGATGTGGGAGGAGTTAGCTACCAAAATTGTCTAAAAGTGGAAACAGAACAAGGTTGTAGAGATAGTATTTGTAGAGATTTGTATGTGAAGCATGAGTTATTAGTGTATGTTGCCAACTCATTCACTCCAAATAATGATGGAATTAATGAAGTCTTCATGCCATCTACAGAGGGATTGAAAGATGAAGGCTATAAATTCATGATTTTTAACAGATGGGGACAGATGGTCTACTCTACTTCAAGTAAACTCGAAGGATGGGACGGACAATACAAAGGTAAACTTGTGAAAGAAGACGTTTACATCTACCGAATTGAAGGAATAATAAAAGAAAATGACGAAGAATATGAGAAAGTTGGCCATGTGACCCTGCTGAATAAGCTGTAAAAATTTGCACATAATTCAAAAAATCCATCTTGAATCTTTTCAAGATGGATTTTTTTTGAGGCTTACTTTCATAGTATTTATTATCTTTGACCACGCATAGATTGAATTATGAATCAATATCAAAAAGTAGCATTTTACACCCTAGGTTGTAAATTAAATTTTTCGGAAACTTCTACCATTGCA
>JBDMYC010000057.1:0-11726 GCA_039770535.1 Flavobacteriales bacterium | reverse complement strand
TTCTCTAATTGTTTCAATCCAAGAGCAATTCTCTTCTTGTCGTCATTAAAGTCAAGGATTACAACATTGATTTTCTCATCTAATGTTACAATCTCTTCTGGATGCTTGATTCTTTTCCAAGAAAGATCTGTAATGTGGATTAATCCATCTACACCTCCAAGGTCAACAAATACTCCATAAGAAGTAACGTTTTTCACGATACCTTGCAGTACCTGTCCTTTTTCAAGACCAGACATAATTTGTTTTTTCTGCTCTTCCAACTCAGCTTCGATAAGTGCTTTGTGAGAAACTACAACATTTTTGAATTCGTGGTTAATTTTAACTACTTTGAATTCCATGTTTTTTCCAACATACTCATCATAATCTCTGATTGGCTTCACATCAATTTGTGATCCTGGCAAGAAAGCTTCAATTCCAAAAACATCAGCAATAAGTCCACCTTTTGTTCTTGATTTTACTCTTCCTGTTATGATTTCTCCAGTTTCAAGACATTCGTTCACTTTCAACCATGCTCTGTGAATTCTTGCAATTTTGTGAGAAACCTCTAATTGTCCTTTCTTGTTTTCAAGTTTTTCAACAATTAATTCTACCTCATCTCCTATTGCTAGGTCTGGGTTATATCTAAATTCGTTAATTGCAACTACACCTTCAGATTTGTAATCTAGGTTAATCACAACTTCTCTATCTCCAATAGCAGTAACTTTTCCTGTTACTAATTCTTTGTTTTTGATAGATCTTAAAGTTCCTTCATATTTTTGAGCAATTGCAGCAGATTCGTCAGCAGTGTAGGTTTCTCCTGATGCGTACATATCCCAATCGAAGTTTTCTAAATCGATTTTTTCTTCTTCGGCTTTTTTCTCAGTAATGATTGCTTCCACATCTTCGTTTGTTTCTGCTACTGCTTCTTCAGCCACAACTTCTGCAACTTCTTCAGTTGCTGCTTCCACAACTTCTTCAGTTGCTTCTGTTGTTGTTTCTTCTACTTGGTTTGCCACTGTTTCTGGTGTAGATTCAGGTGCTTTGTCTTCTGTATTTTCAGACATATATCTAAATTTGTATCTCAATTTTCAGCCACATTGAGAGGATTTGTTAATTAATAATAATTAACCCTAGGCTGACTCAGGTTTCCGTAATGGACTGCAAAAGTAATGATAATTTGGGAATTGCAAGTGTTTTTGCGGGATTTTTTAATCTGAAAACATCTACTTCCTAGATGTGAAAAAAATCATAGCGAAATTCATCTCTACTTTTTCTACTTATCAACTCAATCCCTTGACATATTTATTCCAAAAAGTGGTTTCTCTCCTTCTTATCTGCCTTATATTAAGATTAAAAAGCATGAAATCGTGAGATTCTCCCTTTTTGTTGTAATCAAACTTAAAATTACCATTTTGTTCGCTTACCACATCCTTGAATGAGGAAAAGAAAAAGTCCAACACTTTTCTTTTCGTTTTAAAATGAGAAATGATGTCTTTGCAAATGATTTTTTGGATCGCAAAAATAATCGATTCATTTATTTCATGCACATCACTATAATCAAACTCTGGCCAGTCTTCTTCTGCGCTCCAATAAGCTTCTCTTGCCCATTCGAATTCCACTTTTAGTAGTTTACAAAAGTCTTCTTTATGGGGGTTCATAAATAAATTGATTCCGATTTCTGCTTGTTCTTGACTCCTTTCTTCCCAATCTTCGTAGGTGGTAATTATTTCCCGATACTCTTTTATAACGTACGCAAAAGCAATGGCATAGAACTTTCCTCTTACGTTTATTTCATCTTCTAAAGGTTCTATTGCAGGATAGCCGAATGTTTCTTGCAACACTTGATACAGTTTTGTTGCTGCTTCTGGATGCTCCCATACTATATTTCCTATTGGGAATGTGCTCATTGTTATATTTTACTTACGGGTTAAAACTAGTAAATACTTCGAGATTTATAGATAATCTCGAAGTATTTGAAAGAAATTTAGGTTAAATATTTATTCAAAAGCTTATCAAATTCGATTGATTTCACATAATTGAATTTCACTTTATTGACGGGAATAGCCTCCAAAAAACCAAGATCGACTAGTCCTTTCAAGTCTGTTCTGGCAGTGTAATTGGATACTAACAATCTATTTTCTATTTCTTTAATACTAAAAACCACTTCGGGCTGATCAAAAACTATTTTTAGTAATTGAGCTTGTCTTTCATTCACTTTAGGTATTCGAACAAAATTTGCTATTTGCAAGTTATCATTTTGTTTTTGTGCAATATACTTTTTGAGTGCTGTAAATGATTTCTCCATCACTTTCAGGTTGTAAGTAAGAAAATAGGATAAATCATTTTCATCTATTTCAGTGTAAACAAATGCTTTTTCATATTGATTTTTAGTGTCTTGAATAATTTTTGAAATCGATAGATACTCCGTTAGCCAATATCCTTTCTTTAGTAAATACCAATAAAAAAGGGCTCTGGCAGTTCTTCCATTTCCATCTACAAAAGGATGAATCCATCCAATCATAAAATGAATAATTATTCCTTTCACAATAGGGTGAATAAACTTATCGGAGTCATTATCGTTATTGAAAAAATCACATAAATCCTTTATCAATTGGTCTATCTGATCAAAAGAAGGCGGAGTATGAACAACTTCACTTTTAGAATGATCTACCACATGAACACTGTTATCTACTCTGAAACATCCTTCGTCTTTAGAATCGTCAAGAGTTTGTTTTGCGATTAATTCATGAAGATTGAGCAAACTTTCAGGTGTTAGTTTGTCGTGTCGATTTCTCGTTATATGTTTGATTGTGTGATAGTTGTTCACTATCATTTGTTCCGATTTAGTTCTAGGTTTTGTTTCTTTCCGCAACATAGCTTTTGCATGTTTGCGAGTGGTGTTCGCTCCTTCTATTTGGCTACTCGATATCGCTTCTTCCATGATAGAGCTCACCATGTAACGCGTTTTATCTTCTTCTGGTATTATACTTTTGGCTCCTAAATTTCCGCCAATATTCATATCAAAATGATGCAGAGTTTTCTGAATATAATCCGTAATAACATAATCGAATTGGTGACTTCCAAAAAAGATAGGAGAAGAATTTACTCTTCGATTCCATTTCACAATATTCCAAAGTTGTTCTGGATCTAGGTGTGATTTCTTATATTTTACTTTATCCCAAAATAAGTAAGCGTCATTACATTCTTTCAGAATCGGCTGATTTTGCAATTCGTAAATCAAAGGAACAACTTTTCCTATTTCTTTTAATTTTGGTGCATTTTCTATCATTTCAAAACCTAATTTCTTATAAAAATAACAAAAACTTCGAGATTCTCGAAGAATCTCGAAGTTTTTAAAAGTTTTAGTTAAAAAAAGAAGTTATAAATGTTCTGTTATCTCCTACAACTGCAACAACTTAAGCAAAAGAGCCAAGTTTTCAAGGAATAACAAATAAAAAGGATTTTGGTAATTTATCTCCTCAAGAAAGGAAATTCTTTATGTAATTGATTTTCTTTTTCTATCAATTTCTCAGTAAAACTATTGTATTCAGTACTTTCGGGATTGAAAGGCCTGTGTTTTTTTTCTCGTTCTATTTGAGAAATTCGCTTATTCAATTCTTTGGTTTCTTTGGTAAAAAAAGAATCACAAAATTTCTCCCATATGTAATCTATTGCTAGTTCGGAAGGATGCAGCATGTCTTTGGCATAAAAACGATAATCTCTCAGTTCGTCCATCATGATTTCGTAAGACGGAAAATAGTGGCAGTTTGCATTTTGTTGGTTTATCTCTTTCAAAGCCAAATGCAAAGTGGATTTACTTTGCTGGTTCTCCACTACTCCATCTTTCCAATGCCTCACTGGACTTATCGTTGTGACTATATTTACATCAGGATTTATTTCTCTTATTCTAAAAATAGATTCAGATAATGCTTCTACAATTTCTGGTACCGATACTAATTCTTTCTTGAATAAGTTTTGAGGAATTTTATAGCAATTAGCAACTACTTCTTTTGTTTCTATTAATCTATAAACCCATGCAGAACCAAGCGTGATTATTATAGTTTTCGACTTTGTCAAATAATTGTTTCCTTTTTCAATTCCTTCGGTTATCTTTTCTAAAGTTTCTTCTTTAGTTGAAGATGAAAAACTACTGTGGTGATTAAAACTAAACTGAATTTCATTATTAGAATCTAAATCAGATTCTGAGTACTTTTTATTCTCAATGCATTGATTAATGGCAGTGCACACAGAAATAGGATTAAATAAAATCCCAAAAGGATTGATACAAATATCAAACTTATTTTCTTCTAATTTTTGACCCATATTCTCAGAAAAACAAGAGCCAATGCTAATGATTTTATTCTCGTGGGTGAGAGTAAAAGGATAGCTTGGAAGTTTTATTTCTGTTTTTAGATTCATTAGTACAAATTTAATAAAGTTTAGGTACAAATCGAATTCAATTATTACACTTAAAAAAACAACTAAAAAAAGTACCACGAATCAATTTTATGATTACTTTTAATTAAGTAAATTATTAAACTATTAAAAAAAGGAAAACTGAAGCAACAATGCTTTTTTCCAACAAGAAAGATTAAAGATTCAAACACCCTCGCCTGCTAGTCTGAGAAGGAAGTAAACGACTACTAAAAGCCAATATACCGAGCTTGATGCGAGTAATAAAAATCGGAATAAATTAATCTTTTTAATATTTTAAAATTTACAACAATGAAGAATTTATTTTTAACAGCAATTTTATCCCTAGTTTCACTTTTTGGTATTTCTCAATCGAATACTGTAAAAGCATTTTTTACAGATTTCGATTCAGAATCTAAAATTTATTCATTTGAATCTGCCGAAGGTGATTACTTGAGTTTTGATTTCGTAGCCAAAGACGTGTTGGCTAAATTTCCTCTTAATTCCAGCAAACTAGAGGGAAGATCATACCTTATCACTTACTCAACAAAAACAGTGAAAGACGAACAGGGTGATGATTATGACCAACTAACCATCACAAAATTACAAGAGATAAAATTGGTAAGAACTGACGAAGAAGAGGAAGAGGACTAGTTTTAGTATGTGTTAAATTAAAAATGCCTGTAAACAGCTTTCGTTTACAGGCATTTTTAATTTATTTCATTTCAAAATCTATATTTTCCAATATAAACTAGCGCCAAAAGCTGGTGATTTTTGCACAAGGTTTCCGTGAAAATTACTTGCTGTTGAACTTAAGTTAAATCCAATGTTGTTCTTTATTGGAAAAGAGAGCTTAAGAGTTAATGCTGCAAATTCCTGTCCATTGGCATACAAACCGGTTTGTTCATCATTTAGTATCAATTCGTTTCTATCTAATGAAGATAGCAATGCACCAAAATTCAATGCAACATAGATTTCTTTGTAAACCTTATAACCTGCTTCTGCTGAAATGTGGATGTCATTGGCTAGTTTAGTTCGGAAATTATATCCAATTTCTGAATAGCTGTAAAATTTACCTTTAGAATACCCAGCTGACAATCTGGGCATCACATCAAAAGATTGGTAACCTGTTCGCAAACCAGTTTCGGCCTCAGTTATAGCTGTGGGAAGTGAAAACTTAATTCCTCCTGCCAATTTTATTGTTCCCTCGTAAAATAAATACTGAGCCGTGAGCCTTGTATTTCCGAATCCTGCCAGACTTCCACTTGGCAATAAGGAAGAGGTTGCATTTGGCTCTATTTCTGAGGAAGTAGCGACAAAATTGATTGGCAATTCTGCAATCACAGTGAAATTTTTGAGTAAGCCGTATTCTGCATATAACCCAACATTGGCATCCGAAACTCTTCTGTTGAGATTTAAAGTTTCGTTTGCTTTGAAAAAAAGTTGATTCGTGGATGGAATAAATCCGCCCCCAAATTGAAGATAAGCTTTCCCTTTTTCTTGTCCCCAAGGTCCACCTGCGAAAAGTGAACTGCTAATAAATAAGACAGCCAATAAATTTAAAATTTTCATTGATAGTTTTTTATGATAGTCTATTTCACCTATAAATCATTACAAAATAGGCATAAAAAAACCTTCCAAGTTTCCAAAACTTGGAAGGTTTGAATTTCTTGCTAAAACTCTGGATTAGAATCTCATGTCGTTTGTAGTGCAATTTGGATGTTTCGATTTATCAAACTTAAATTTAGAACTTGCAATACTTGCTCCAGATTTAAATCCTTTGATTTTGTAAAGCATGTTCACTCCGTCTCTTCCTTTGATTTCAACTTTGTTCAGTTCATTTGCAACCTTATCAATGATTAGTGTAATTGTATGATATTTAGATTTTTTAGGATTACTAGGAAATAACCTCACTTCTTGTAGAGTTTTTGAACCTACTTTTCCTTCCCCAATGAACTTGTATTTAAATCCTTTTTCCCAAATAGAGAGCAATTGAGTTGGACTCATCAATCCATTGTCTTCGTCTGCATCTTCGTTAGAAGAAATAGTCACCTCATTCTCTGCTTTCACAAAAAGCCAATTTGATCTTCCGTCATTAATTACTTTATAATCGGGCGTGTAATAAGCATATCTTTTTCCCGCTTTGTAGGCTGTTCCGCTCAAAGTTTGGTTCTTTATTTTTGCTCCGGAGAATGTTGCACTAAAATCAATTATAATATTGTCTATCAATTTATGCTTAGCACTCAATTTATCAAGCACTACTTTCGCTTTAGGGTCTTTATCTGTGTATTTTTCTTGACTTGTTGCAGCAAATGCTACAAATGAAGCAAATAGAATTGCTATTATTTTTTTCATGTTTATTCTTTTTTTGTCTTGTAAAATTAAAAATTATTCTTGATAAAGAGAAGGAATAACAAAATGATAACTCACTTGGTTTTTCCTCTGCTCTGCCTACTGATTACAACTCTTCCAATAACCGTTCCAAACTCATTTCATCTGGCACAAACACCTTTCTGGCTTTACTTCCTTCGAATGGACCAATGATTCCTGCAGCTTCCAATTGATCTACAATTCTTCCTGCTCTGTTGTATCCTAATTTTAATTTCCTCTGCAATAATGATGCAGAACCTTGCTGATGAATAACAATAATTCGTGCAGCTTCTTCAAATTTTGCATCTCTGTCTTCGTCATCAAATCCGCCTTTGGTTGATGCGGCTTTTTCGTCAATGTATTCTGGTAACAGCAGTGCATTTGGATAAGCTCTTTGTTCACCAATGAAATTACAAATTTTCTCTACTTCTGGCGTGTCTACAAATCCACATTGCAATCTAATTATATCACTTCCAGTGGAATAAATCATATCTCCTCTACCTATCAATTGATCGGCTCCTCCTGCATCCAAAATTGTCCGTGAATCAATTTTTGAGGTAACTCTAAATGCTATTCTTCCAGGAAAATTGGCTTTGATCACACCCGTAATTACATTTACAGAAGGTCTTTGCGTGGCAACAATCAAGTGGATTCCAATTGCTCTTGCAAGTTGCGCAATTCTTGCGATTGGCGTTTCTACTTCTTTTCCTGCTGTCATGATCAAATCGGCAAACTCGTCAATAACCAGCACTATGTATGGTAAATATTGATGTCCTAATTCTGGGTTTAATTTTCTCTGGATGAACTTCGCATTGTATTCTTTGATATTTCGTACTTGTGCATCTTTCAACAAATCATATCGGTTATCCATTTCAATACACAATGAATTAAGTGTCGCTACTACTTTGGATGTATCTGTGATAATTGCTTCTTCTTCGTCTGGCAATTTAGCCAAGAAATGTCTTTCAATTTTGTTGAATAGAGTCAGTTCTACTTTCTTGGGATCCACTAATACAAATTTCACCTGCGAAGGATGTTTTTTGTACAGTAATGAAACCAGAATCGCATTCAATCCTACTGATTTCCCTTGCCCTGTTGCACCCGCCATTAACAAGTGAGGCATTTTTGCCAAATCGGCAATCAAGGTTTCATTCGAAATTGTTTTCCCCAAAGCTACAGGTAACTCATACTTTGAATTCTGAAATTTATCTGAACTAATCAAGGCTTTCATGGATACAATTTGCGGATTCGAATTTGGTACTTCAATACCTATAGTTCCTTTGCCAGGAATAGGTGCAATAATCCTAATTCCTAGAGCTGATAAACTCAAAGCTATGTCGTCTTCCAAGTTTTTTATCTTAGAAATCCTGACTCCAGGAGCAGGCACAACTTCATACAAAGTTACCGTAGGACCCACTGTCGCTTTTATTTTTGCAATTTCAATTTTATAATTAGAGAGAGTCTCAACAATTTTGTTCTTGTTTTCTTCTAGCTCTTCCTTATTTATATTTATTCCAGTGGTTTGCCCATGAGTTTCAAGCAAATCAATGGGTGGTAGTTTGTACGAAGACAAATCCAATTCTGGATCGTATTCACCAAATTCTTTCACTTTTTTATTGATTTCATTGTCTGAAAGCAGTTCTTCTTTAACAGTCTCTACCTCTATTTCAAAATCGTCTTCCTCGTCATCTTCAGCACCTGAATCATTCGATTTTTCGGGCACCTCATTACTCAATTCTACCTCACTGCTTGTCTCCGTTTCAGTTGTGTCAACTGGAATAGCTTCAACTTGTTCTATTTCAAGTTTGGAAGATGCTTTCTCTTTTACGACCACAGGCTCCATAATTTCCTCCTCTAACTCTTCCTCAGAAACTAGCTCTTTCTCCATCTCAACTTCATATTTAGAAATTGATTCTTCTTGCGTTTCCTGTTTTTGTACTTTCTCTTCTTGAGAAAAAGCATTTTTGATTAGAATTGTTACTTTTTTGAACAAAGTGTTGAACATAATTCCTGTAACTGCAGAAAAAGAAAACAAAAGCAAGAAGAAAGTACCCACTTTCCCTATAGAATCTCCTAACCATTGATTGATTTGATATCCGAAATTACCTCCCATAAAAAGGTTTGATTCTGAGAAGAAATAACCAAAGAAAATTGACCCCCAAACCAATGCTACCAAACCAATTTTTAATGCTTTTTTAATCGGATAAACCGTTTCATTGAATAAGATTTTGACCGAAACCAATCCCAAGAATAAAGGAATGAGAAAAGACATAAATCCAAACCCATTAAAAATCAATCTGTGAGAAACTATTGCTCCTAATTTACCTAACCAGTTGCTGATTTCAAACGGTTGTTTTGTAAATACGAATTCAAAGAAACTTGCTGCTTCTACCTTATCCTGATCCATTCTTCCAGAAATAAAATAGGAAACAAAAGCAATGAACAAATAAACAGCTATAAGCGCAAATGAAAGACCTAGAACTCTCTTTGTACTGGGATTTAATTGAATTTTCGGTTTAGTTAATTTCCTTTTAGTCTTTTTTACTTTGGGTTCAGTTTTCTCTGAACTAGCTGATTTATATGTGTTTTTTCTTTTCCCCATTTTTGTTTTTGAGCCAATTTCAACAAATATAACATTTCAGGCCCCCTTATTAGTCTGGGATTTCAACAAGTTTTGAAAGGTGAATTGTTTACTATTTACAGATATTTTAACCAATTCTACCAACTGATTTTCAATTGCAATCGTATTTAAAGAGCGACATTTAAACAAAATACACTAAGAACAACAATTAATTACTTATTTTTGTTCAAACCATCCTTTATGAGAAAAAAGATATTATTTTTCCTGCTTTCTACTTTTTTGCTCGCAAATTGCAAAAGAAAAGAAGACACTACCTGGGACATAGATGCCTTAGCGCCAGTTGTTCATACTACGCTCACTATAGATAATTTGGTAGAAGACTCTATTCTTTCCATCAATTCAGACAACACGGTAGATTTAGACTACAGATTCTCATTTAGTCCACTAGAAAACGGCTTTCTATTAGACATGCCAGATACAGTTCTGCAAACAGGTTTTGGTTTTCCTTTCATAAATCCAGTTGCTATTTCTCCTGGTGTTCCTTTTTGGACAGATCCTACAGAAAGTGAATTTGATTTGGGGGATGCCAAACTAAATTACATGGAAGTTGCCTCAGGAGAATTAGAATATCGAATTGAAAGTGAAATAGGCGAAGAAACAGTTTTCACTTACACCATCTCACGATCCAAAGATGCAAACGGAAATCCTTTTACTCAAACAGTTTCAGTTCCTGCTGGCTCTAGAGCTAATCCAGGCGTAGCAATCGGAAGTTTCACATTTGATGGGTATTCGTTCGATCTTACAGGCTCAGCTGGAAATAAATTCAATACATTTTCTACTGTAATTTCTGGTATGGTTGATGCCTCAAAATCTCCTGTTACCGTAACTAACCAAGACTCTGTGAGAATAGAAAACAAACTGATTTCTCTAGAGCCTTCATATGTGAGAGGTTATTTGGGCCAATCTTCATTTTCTGAAGGACCCACCACTAATGACTTCCAAGTTTTTGAGCAAATTATTGGCGGAACAATTGATTTAGACTCGGTTAATATTTACACTGAAATAAAAAACTATGCAGGTGCAGAAGCACAAGTCAAATTAAACCAAATTATCTCTACCAATACCAGAACTGGAAACAATGTTCCTCTTTCCCACTCTAGCATTGGAAGTTTTGTAAACTTGAATAGAGCTATTGATAACGGAAACAGCATCAGTCCCGGCAGAAGCATAATTAACTATACAAAAGCTAACTCCAACATTGATTTGGTCATTGAAAATTTATCAGACGAAATCACTACACAGCTTGAGGCAAAAATTAATCCACTTGGAAATGTAAGTAGCGGAAATGATTTCTTGTATTTCGATAAAGTAATCGAAGCTGATTTTCACATTAATGTTCCACTCAAATTTATTGCAAATGACCTTCGATTGCGACAAGAAATTGACTTGAATGTAAACGAAAACAATAATTTGGTGAATAATGCTTTGCTTTCTATTTATGCCGAAAACGGTTTTCCTTTTGATGCCAAAGTATTGGTTTATCTATTAGATGAAAATGATGTTATTACAGACTCTATTGCTGTGACTGGGCTAATTAGTTCTGCTACTACGGATATTGATAATAAAGTGACTGGCCCTGTAAATTCGGTTGTGGAATATGCTATTCCCGCAGAAAAAATGGCAATTATCAATAGAAACCCAAACGTTATTGTAGATGTTATTTTTAATACAAATAGCACCACACAAACTACGATATATAAAGACTACTACCTTAAATTGAAACTAGTAACAGATATGAACCTTGATATTAATTATAGATAAATGAAATCTTCTCCCCTACAATTTTTAATCGGTTCTCTCTGCCTGCTACAACTTTCAGGTTTCGGACAAAATACTGCAGATAGTACCGAAATTATTCCAGGAAACAAAGTTCTAGGAACAAGGATAGAACTCAGCACAGACATCAATTATGGTTCTACTAACTTGACAAATAAGTTTATTGAAAAACTCCTTTTTGGTGGTAGAATTAATGATGAAATGAAAGATGAAGGAATTGGCAACATCAACAAAAAGTCCCGTTTTGGAGTAGAGTTGAATTATGATATCAAGTATGTAAACTTAACCGACACCTTGTTTCAAAAATTACCAGATTATAATTATTATGTCGGTTTTGGAAGTTATAGCAATGTGAGTGCAGCTTACAGCAAAGATCTTTTCAGCACAGCCTTTTATGGAAACAAACAATTTGAGAATCAAACAGCTGAATTAGGTAATTCCTCCTTTATTTCCACAAAATTTGAAAAAATAACAATAGGGTTAATTTCCAAAGACAATAAAACAAGCTACGGAGTATCCCTGATTATTGGTGACAGACTAAACAGTT
>JBDMYC010000056.1:0-3916 GCA_039770535.1 Flavobacteriales bacterium | reverse complement strand
TAAATGGATATTAATAGCTTGGTGCCATTTAAGAAATGATTATCGCGCATTCAGAATTGATAGAATTCAGCATTTCAAAATCCTAAACGAAAAATTTGAAGACCGTAAATTTACGATCGAAAAATATTTTGAATATTGCCGTGAGCAAGGGAAAAAGCCTTAAAAACTTACCGCTTTCTCAAATTTCCCATTTCGTTTCATAGTTTTAAAAGCCCTCTGAAAATCTTTGTCCGGATTAAATTCTTCGGTCATCAATTGCAAACTCCCTTTATTTAATCCGGCATTGGCTGAGGTGAATCCAAATCCAGTAATAATTCCACCATCTAGCAAGACGAACGAAATTTCAGATTTTTTTCTCCCAGTTGATGTGTAAATCCCAGACTCGTTTGTGTAACCATATTGTGTCTCAAATTTCTCAATTCTCAAGTTGTAATCTTCTGCACCTTCTTCGCCAATGCAGCCTCCGTTACAATTATGCAATTGATATTGAAAACAAGATCCCACACGATTAGTGTTTTCTTGCCCGTTTAGTTTCATGCACAATTCAAACCGCTCTATCGTTTTCATCATGAAGTTTTTAGCCTCTCTTCTCGAGCCAAATTCGATAACGGTATCACTATCTTGATTTACTTCAGTTAATTCCAGTTTATGAAAATCACTGTCGCGATTTATCGAAATCCCAAATGGATATTTCGTCTTTTTTTGAGCACGATTGTGAATAGGTCTGTGGTTTTTTATTTCCATTGTTTCGTAGAGCAAAGCCATAGTTTCGTTTCCTGTAAGTTTAAACTCTACTTTTTCTATCGTTTCAATTATTTTCAATCCTCTTTTGGTCGAATAATTTCGAAGGTGACTTTGTACTCTTTTTTTAATGCTTATACTTTTCCCTACATAAATAATATTCCCCTCAAAATCTCGGAAATAATAAACTCCTGCCTTATTTGGTAATTTATTTACTCCCAGTTTTTCTGCTAGGCTATTCACAATATCCAGATTCCCCTGAACCTGCATTATTTGATGAAAAACCTCTACAGTAGCCATAGTATCAGCCATTGCTCTATGCGCATTGTTGAGAGTGATTCCAAGCGATTTGCTCAATTTTCCCAAGCTGTAGGACGGCAATCCAGGAAAAGCTTTTCGCGACATCCGAACGGTACACAATTTTTCTGTCTCAAAAGTATAACCCAAACTTTTGAATTCTTGACGAACAAAACCGTAATCAAAATTTACATTGTGAGCCACAAAAGTTCTGCCTTCTAAATAGCCCAGAATTGTTTTGGCTACTTCGTAGAACTTAGGAGAATTTGCTACCATTTGGTTGCTGATTCCCGTTAACGCAGTAATGTTGTAGGGAATATTTTGTTCTGGACAAATCAATGTTTCATATGAATCAATGACGTTTTCACCATTAGTAATTACAATCGCAATTTCAGTTATTTTACTAACGGCTGGACTTCCTCCTGTAGTTTCTATGTCGACAATTGCGTATTCCAAGTAGTTCTTTTTTTTATAAATGTAAAAAGAAATTAGTGCGTGTGTGTCACTTCTTTAATCTAAATCATTTAAATCTGAATTTTTGTGGGAAAACTTCATGAATTTAAAAAACTTAAATTATCTTGCATTTATTATGAGAACATTTCTAATTACTTCATGGAGATTTGTGATGGCTTTTGGATTAGTCATTTCAGTAAGTTGTTGCAGTAAAGAGTTGGATAACAGTTCAGAGCTTTTGCCGGCAAATTTTGCAACTGAGAATGTAATCGTGCTGATTATTGATGGGCCAAGATTTTCTGAAACTTGGGGAGATGCAACAAAATCTTTAACGCCTCATTTACACACTAACTTGCGAGTAAAAGGAGTAGTGAATAGTAATTTTTATAACTTAGGAAATACGCAAACAATTTCTGGTCACACAGCAATCACAACAGGAGTCTATGAAGAAATGAATAACAATGGGCTTCAATATCCCGAGAATCCCTCATTTATGCAACATTGGCTTAGTGTTACAAAATCAAATCCTAACAAAGCATTTGTGGTAAGTTCTAAAGAGAAATTGAAGGTGTTGGCAAATTGCTCAGACTTAAATTGGCGAAATACCTATTTACCGTCAGTTGATGCCGTTAATAGAGAAGATTCAGAAACTTTTGCTCGAGTGAGAAGCGTGATTGAAGAGCATCATCCCAATTTGATGTTTATTAATGTTAAAGGGCCAGATATTGCAGGTCATTTAGGAGATTGGGAAGGGTACAAAAAGAACATCACCTACTGCGATAGCTTGCTCAATGAATTGGTTACTATTATTGATACAGATTCTATTTATAGAGGAAAAACAACCTTGATTATGACCAATGATCACGGTCGTCATTCGAACGGAATTGCAGACGGATTTAGAAGTCACAGTGACAATTGTCTCGGTTGTGTGCATATCAACTTCTATGGGTATGGCCCTGATTTTAAGTCGAATGTGGTGATTGACAAGGTTCGTGAGCAGATAGATATCGTTCCAACTATCAGTCATATTATGGGTATGAAGCTTGGTCAAGATAGAGGGAAAGTGATGTATGAAATTTTTAAATAATGAAAAAAACAGGAATACTACTTATTGCGATTTTACTCTTTTTTGGAGGCTTCTCACAGGATGAAAAAAAATTTACTTTTGGTGCTGACATCATGCCAACTTACAGCATAATAAGCAGGTCAACAAGAACCGAATTGCAACTAGGATTTAGTGTTTACAGAAAAGCACATCAATTAAGGATAGCGCCAGTTATTCATATCGAATCTAGTGAATCGTCAAATAATCCGGAATTTGATGAAAAATTAACAGGAGTTTCTGTTTCCTATTATTACAATTTACCTACCAAAAGTAAGGTTTTTGATTTGTATTTTAGATTTGAATCTACCATGCAGTTTTATGAAAATGAATGGATTGGAAATTTTTATGATGCCAATGAAAATGTATACAAAGAATATGAGAATGAATCACATGAGTACTTCTTTGGAAATACTGTCGCTTACGGATTGACTGTTAATTTAACTAGAAAGCTATATTTTAAAACAGATATTGCAGCAGGGTTTTATTTGTCCAACATTACAGGAGCATTTGAGTCTGAAGTCAGACCAAACACCAACACAAGGATAGATTTTAGAGGTTACGACAAACAAGGTTTCTTCGGAAAAATTACAGGAAGTGTAGGATATAAGTTTTAATAAGTGCTGCCAGGGTTTCAATAGATGTGCCAGTTTATTTGAAAGGCCATTAAAAAAGCAGCAGCTTTTTCTGAAAAGTATCGAGAACCCAATCAATTTCCCCAACCCCTTTTTTTACTAAAAATTCATTCGCCTTAGTGAATGGTTTCGACCCTAAAAAACCTCTGTGAGCAGAAAAAGGAGACGGGTGAGAGGAGGTAATTATCAAATGTTTTGATTCATCAATCAAGCTGATTTTTTGTTCTGCAAATTTCCCCCAAAGAATAAAAACTACCGATTCTTTCTTGTCAGAAATAGTTTTTATCACAGAATCAGTAAATTCTTCCCAGCCCTGTTTTTGATGGCTTCCAGCCGTAGATTTACGAACGGTTAAAGTGGCGTTCAATAACAAAACACCTTGTTTTGCCCAAGCAGTCAAGTTTCCTATAGATGGAGTTTCAATTCCCAAGTCTGAAGATAATTCTTTGTAGATATTTCTTAATGAAGGTGGAATTTTAATACCCTCAGGAACCGAGAAACTAAGTCCGTGAGCTTGACCTGCTCCGTGGTAAGGATCTTGCCCAAGAATTACGACTTTGGTAGCTTCGAAAGAGCAACATTCCAAAGCTTTAAAAATATCTTTTTCAGCAGGAAAACAAGTTTCAGTTTGATATTCTCTAGAGACAAATTCATTTAATTTCTCAAAATACTCCGAGCTAACTTCATC
>JBDMYC010000055.1:0-7647 GCA_039770535.1 Flavobacteriales bacterium | reverse complement strand
TCTCTTTAACTTTTTAAGAAAGAATAATGAATACAAAATATACTGAAGACGATTTAAAGGAAGATTTGAAAACTCAAGAATATGAGTTTGGTTTTACTACTGATGTAGAATCTGAAAAAATTCCGAAGGGACTTAACGAGGACATCATTAGGTTAATTTCTGCAAAGAAAAATGAGCCCGAATGGTTATTGGATTTCAGATTAAAATCATTCGAAATCTGGAAAAATATGAAAGAACCAGATTGGGCTCACGTGAAATACGAAAAGCCAGATTTTCAGGATATAATTTATTACTCCTCCCCTACCAAAGAAGAAAAAAACTGGGAAGATGTGGATCCAGAAATTAAAGCTACCATGGATAAGCTTGGGATTTCTATGGACGAACAAAAGAAGTTGCAAGGAGTTGCAGTGGATTTCGTAATGGATTCTGTTTCTGTAGCTACCTCTTTCAAGGAAAAATTGGGAGAATTGGGAATTATATTTGGATCATTCAGTGATGCTGTTCAAAATCATCCTGAATTAGTAAAAAAATACCTAGGAACTGTAGTTCCGCAAGCAGATAACTTCTATGCAGCATTAAACTCTGCTGTATTTACGGATGGATCATTTTGCTACATTCCAAAAGGAGTGAGGTGCCCTATGGAATTGTCTACTTATTTTAGAATAAACGAAGCGAACACAGGTCAGTTCGAGCGAACTTTATTAATCGCAGATGAAGATAGTTATGTAAGTTACCTCGAAGGATGTACGGCTCCTATGAGAGACGAAAACCAATTACATGCTGCAGTTGTTGAGTTAGTTTCTTTGGCTGGTGCCGAAATCAAATATTCTACTGTACAAAACTGGTACCCTGGTGATAAAGACGGAAAAGGAGGTATCTTTAACTTTGTAACGAAAAGAGGAATTTGTGAGGGATACAAATCTAAAATTTCTTGGACGCAAGTTGAAACTGGATCTGCAATTACTTGGAAATATCCTTCTTGCATTTTGAAAGGAGATTCATCTATTGGCGAATTTTATTCTATTGCTGTTACCAATAATCACCAAATGGCTGATACAGGGACAAAAATGGTACACTTAGGTAAAAACTCTAAAAGTACTATAATCTCGAAAGGTGTTTCAGCTGGAACTAGCCAAAACTCATACAGAGGTTTAGTTCAGATTAATAAAAACGCAACAAACTCGCGTAACTTTTCGCAGTGTGATTCCTTGTTGATGACAGACGAATGCGGAGCACATACTTTCCCATACATTGAATGTAACAACAGCAGTTCTAAAATAGAACACGAAGCTACGACTTCAAAAATTGGAGAAGATCAATTATTTTATTGCAAACAAAGAGGAATAAGCGAAGAAAAAGCTATCAGTCTTATTGTAAATGGATATGCGAAAGATGTACTGAACAAATTACCTATGGAATTTGCAGTGGAAGCACAAAAATTACTAGAGATTTCCTTGGAAGGGAGTGTTGGATAAATTACTTCAAGACATTCACATATCCAGTTTTGGTGGTACGTAATAATTTTGCATCCATGTAAGTTAATTTCCAGATGTAAGTTCCGGTAGGTACTATTTTACCTTTGTGAGTGCCGTCCCACGATTCATCCACATCTATCGAAGTGTAAATTAATTCGCCCCATCTGTTATATATCTCTAATTGGTATTCTATTAAATCTTCGGCATAGATGATAAACTTCTCGTTTTTAAAATCTCGATTAGGAGTGAATGTGTTTGGAATATAAATACTTCCGTCCATAAAAATGGTCATTGTATCAGTAATCAAACACCCAAAAGTATCGACCAAATTTGCAACATAATCTGTTGCAAGCACAGGTTTTGCTCTTGAATCAGGACAAGTATCACAGTCGAGCGAATAATGTGCATTCCAGAAAAAATCGCCATAACTATGTGTGGCGTCTAATTGTGTCTCACTGCCATAAATCAATACTTGATCTGGTCCAGCATTAAGACTTGAGCCTGGGTAAAAAACCACATTGGAATAAGCAGTATCTCTGCATCCAGCAGCATTCTCCACAACTACATAAAAAGTAGTTTGAACATCTGAGAGAGCTTTAGAAATACTGTTATTTGGATTTCCAAAATTTGCGGTGGGATACCAGCTATAAATATCTCCTCCGTAAGCCCATAAAGTAGCAGAATCTCCCGAGCAAACTGTATCAGCTGGAGAAGAAACAGCTTGAATATTACTCACAGTAATCGTTACACTGTCTCTTCGTGAAAAACAAACGTTTGCGAAATCTACATAATAGGTAATAGTTGTGTCTGTTGTGGTAATGACGCTACTACCTGCAGTTGAAGAAATCTTATAGGGTGGAGTCCAAATATAACTAGTTGCCCCTGAAGCCATTAATAAAATTGCCTCATTGGGACAACTGCTTGTATCATCACTCAGATTGGGAACTGGTGGCGAAATTACTGTAACTAATACTGTATCTTTTCCTTGGCATCCTCCTGCTGTAATTCCATCCAAATAGTAGTTTGTGGTTGTAATTGGGAAAACGGTTGGTGTTGCTGAAGTTGCATTGATTATATTGAAAGGTGGAGTCCATCTGTGACCGCTTCCTGTGGAACTCAATTGCGCAGAATCTCCTAAACAAATCGAAGTGTCTGATGTATTGAAATCAATAGGCTTTGTAGTTATAGTAATAGTTGCTGTATCACTTCCACAATTGTTGTTAGCTATGACCGTGTAGGTTGTTGTGACCCTAGGAGCAACTTTCGGGTTACTTATGTTGGGATCAGAAAAAGCCGCACTTGGAGACCAACTATAAGAAGGATTTCCTATTGCATACCCAAAAACAATAACTGAATCACCTGGACAAATCGTTCGATTTCCACTCGTTACCAAAACCGGAGGAATAGCATTAATTGTGATGGTAATGTATCCGGTATCTGCCCCACAAAGTCCAGTTCCAATTACCGTATAAGTAGTAGTTGCATTTGTAGTTGCCACTGTTGTGCTCCCTACAGTAGAACTAAGTGTTGCACCTGGCGACCAGCTGTAAGAACTAGCTCCCGAGGCAAATAAAGTTGTAGGTTGATTGGGACATCTGGTTCTATCTGGGCTAGTTGTAACAACTGGAGGACCGAGAACATGTACAAACAATTCATTAGTATCTGGCTCCAAGCAACCGTTCGAGTCATAAGCAATGAGAGTAACTTTATACCTTCCCGTATCCAAATAATTATGTGAAGGAGTAATTGCAGTACTCGTATTTGTGTCTCCAAAATCCCACAGATAAGCATTTGCTCCTACACTCAAATTTCCAAAATTAGCAGTATTCGGAAAGCAAATTGCCACCGAAGGAATTGTTGGATTAGAAAAAATCGTATCTATTTTAAACTTAAACAAAGCCGCATTGCAATTGTTACTGTATCCATTGGTATCTGACCAAACGCCTTGAGTGGTTGGATAATCATTCGTAGAGTTGCATCCTGCACATACTGCTTGGTAAATATTTCCTTTATCGTCAAATTTACTATTTCCTCCATCTACATGCTCTGCTCCGCTAGACCCTCCAAAAAAAGTTGCATTAAATAATGCTTTAGCATCTGGCTCTAGCAACATCATATAAAAATCACTTCCTGTACTTCCTCCTTGATGAGGTCTGTAAATTGGTAATCCATTTGTACTTCCTCCTGCTCGCAAATTCATAACGCCTCCCCAGCCACTTAAATAAATCATTCCGCAAGCACTTACTTTGAAAGCTGTTGGAGAAAAATCTATGGAAGTTCCATTTTTACCAACTTTGGTTGCCATTTCAAGGGTCGTCAGGGTATTATTATATTTCTGAATAAACTGATGACTTCCTGCATTGGAATAAACCGGACCTGAAGAAAAAACAGGCATAATTCCTAAGGATTGTCCCATGATATAAACTTCGTCATTTACATCAACATCCACAAAATAGGATTGGTCAAAAGAATTAGTTCCGACAAAACGAGCTGTTTGTAAAACTCCTGCAGCATTAAATTTTGTCAGATAACCATCAATCCCTCCCGTATTAGTACTCAAAGCTGAACCAATAGAAGCACTTGAAGTTCCTCCAGTGATAAAAATATTTCCTGTGGCATCTCTAGCTATTCCGTGTCCTGCATCATTTCCAGTTCCGCCATAATAAGTGCTCCACAGTAAGGTGGATAAATTATTATTAAACTTAAAAACCACTGCATCAGAAACTCCTCCTAAACTTGCAGTTCCATTCACGATAGGAAAATTTGTAGAATTAGTTGTCGACACAACATAAGGGTTTCCAACATTATCCAGCACAATATCTCCACGGTATTCATCTCCATGATTGTAGGCTAAACCAAGTGCGATATTGATTCCGTCATTGGCTGAACCACCAATGAAAGTTGATCCGAGCAGAGCTGTTCCTGTTGTATTAAATTTAACAAGAAAAATATCGGTTCCTACTGAGAACGAAGTACTTTTACTATTAGGTGTAACTACGGAACCTCCATTAAAAGTATTGTCATAACTATTCCCTAACACTGGAAAATTTGCGGATCCTGTAGTTCCATACACATACAATTCTCCTTGGTCGTTAGTAACCATACTGTGAGGAACTTCGCCATCTGTTCCGCCTAAATAGGTAGAATACAGCAAAGAATCTCCTTCTGGTGTGAATTTACTAATTGCAATATCTGCATAGAATGGAAAGGTAGAACCTCCTGCCCAAGTAACATCATAAGCGCCAACTGAAGTAGGATATCCTGCGCCAAAAACAATTCCCGACACATAAGAATGTTCACTGGTATCGTATGTTGCGGCAAAGCCAAAATTATCTGAAGTGGAATTTACATACGAACTAAATACAATAATCGGATCAATGACCAATTCATAATTCTCATTGTATTCGTCAGGAAAGGAGAAGTGAACCGTATTGTTTTCAATCACAAATTCACATTTCACTTCTGTTTTTTTTCCTTCAATAAACTGATATGCGTAAGGCTTTTGCTCTATGATATCTTGGACTGAGGTCTTGACGACAAGAGCGCCATCTTCAATTACAAGTTCATCTTGGCCTTGGTAGTTAAAACGAATTTGACTTGGATTTGCTCCCGGAGATACAACAAAATCGTACTTGATAGCATATGCATATTCATAAATTTTAAAATCTATGTTGCTGTAAATGTTTTCGTAAATTACTTCATTGTAAGTATATACTTCGGTCGCCCAATTGGCTTTATTATTTCCCTTAAAATAGTTTTCGTAATGGTTTGATTTTCGACTTTTGGAAATTGTATAGTTTGCATTGGCATTCTCAAATTCCATCTGTACGGCATGGCATTTTACAATCGCAGAATAATTATCCTTCTCAGAATCACCAAAATTTACTGCTGATTTATCAAAAAATGAATACGTTATTCCTTTTTTAGTTAGAAATAAATTGCCATCTGGTATTTTTGATTTGAAGGTAACTCGCTCATTACACTGACCTTTATTTTCCTTAAAAAGAAAACGAGTAGAGCCAGACTGTGATTTTGCTAATAGTGGAACTATCAAAAAAATCAAAATCAGAAAAAGAGGGGCAATATTTCTTTTGTTCGTTTTCATCAATACGTACAAGTCTTCTATTTTATTTAAATAAAAAACATAGTGAGTTTGATAAATATACGAAAAAAAGAGAGAAAAATGGAGAGTTTACTCCTATTGCATGCAGCCTGGGGGGCATATTAACTGGAACGAAATTAGCCGAGACTCATTTTATCTTTTTGCATACCTTGTTTCATCCGTTAGCGAATGCAAAAAATTCACTAGATCTGCTTTTTCTTGGACTGTTAACTTTAGTGGCTTAATCATGATTGAATCCATATTAATTGGGTTCTCCACAAACATATATGGGTCACTGTAATATTCGATCACCTCTTCCAAAGTCTCCATGGAACCATCATGCATATAGGGTGCTGTGAGCGCAACATTTCTCAATCCAGGGACTTTAAATTTTCCTAAGTCATTGGAATCTTTTGTTTCGTCAAATCTTCCTTTGTCTCCATATTCTTGTTCATCATAAAGACCAATATTTCGAAATTCATCTCCCGTGAAATCTGGACCAAAATGACAATCAAAGCACTTAGCTTTCTCCAAAAATAATTCTCTTCCCCTTTTTTGCGAAAGTGTCATTGCCATGGGATCTTCGTCATTCATCCATTTATCGTGCGGAGCAGAACCATCACTTTCTAAAGTTCTTTGGAACTCGGCTAAGGCATTTGCTAAATTTTCATTTGTGGGTTCTTCAAAATATATTTTTTTGAAAAGGGAGAAATACACAGTCGATTCGTTCAATCTGAGAGTTGCTTCTTCGATTTTTAAATTCATTTCCACGGGGTTCTCTATGGGTCCTATTGCTTGCTCTTCGAGTGTAGCTGCTCGTCCATCATAAAAATAATGACTTCTGCTTGCCATATTCATTACCGATGGAGTATTTCTTGTTCCTACACTATCATTCACCCCTAAAGAAAGAGATGTTACATCTGCAAAAGCATTTTCAGGTCTGTGACAACTTCCACAAGAAATAGTCTTATCGAGAGATAGAATAGGGTCAAAAAACAATTTTTCGCCTAACTCTGCTTTTGTATTTATCTGCTGGATTTCCGTTTGTTGCCCACTGCCGCACTGATATAACAGGAAACCAAAAAATACTGAATATAGTAACTTGCCTTTCATAGTGTAAATTTACAACATCCCGAGAAACTCCAAAGTGACAAAAGTCACTTTAGCGAAAATAATTTACAAAAAAAAGAGACTCAGTACATACGGAGTCTCTTTTATATTTCTAACTTCTTTTAGTTATATGGTGATAATATCTTTCTCTTTGGCATCAATCAAGTCGTCTACTTTTTTGGAGTAAACATCTACTACTTTTTGCACTTCGTCTTCAGCTCTTTTTGCCATATCTTCTGACAAACCATCATCTTTCAATCCTTTGATAAAATCATTGGCTTCTTTTCTTTGATTTCGTATCGAAACTTTTGCATGCTCTCCCTCAGCCTTGGCTCTTTTCACCAAATCCTTTCTTCTCTCCTCTGTCAACATGGGAACATTAATGATAATTAATTCTCCATTATTTTGCGGATTAAGACCCAAATTGGAATTAATTATACCTTTTGAAATTTCATCAAGCATTGCTTTTTCCCAGGGTTGAACTGTAATTGTTCTTGCATCCATTGTACTCACATTTGCCACCTGAGACAAAGGAGTCATTGATCCATAATAATCTACAGAAACACTGTCCAACATGGATGGATTTGCTTTTCCTGCTCTAATTTTTGTTAATGCTGAGGCTAAATGAGAAATGGCTTGACTCATTTGATCTTTTGCTTCGTCAATACCCATTTGTACTTCTTCCGTCATAATTGTGTTATTTATTACAAATATAAAATTTTTATCCTTTCACCAAAGTACCTTCCAACTCCCCTTGTACTACTTTGTGTAAATTACCCGATTTGTTCATATCGAAAACAATGATTGGCAAATCATTTTCTTTGCATAAAGTAAAAGCTGTCAAGTCCATTACATTGAGCCCTTTTTCATAGACTTCATCAAATGTGATACTCTCAAACTTAGTTGCTGTTGGATCTTTTTCTGGATCTGCAGTATAGATTCCATCTACTCTTGTTCCTT
>JBDMYC010000054.1:0-11740 GCA_039770535.1 Flavobacteriales bacterium | reverse complement strand
GATAACGATACAATTTTAAAAGAGTATTTTAATTTTTTAAAACAAAATAATTATGTCAACACTCATAATGGAAAATAATTACCAGGAAATAATAGAAAGAGATCTACAGAGGATTGATGGATTAAAAAGAGAAATTTTCTTTCAAGAAAAGAAAGATACCTCTCCACTAATTTCCACTTTCTTGGAATATGTGTTTGATAAAAAAGGAAAGAATTTAAGGCCAAAATTGACATTGCTTTCTTCTAAGCTTTTTGGAAAAACAAACCGTTCCACCTATTTATCGGCAATATTAATAGATATTCTGCACGAGGCAACTTTATTGCATGATGATGTTGTGGATGCAGCACAATTGAGAAGAGGAGAAACTTCGGCCAATGTAGTTTTCGGGAATAAAGCAACAGTGTTGATGGGCGATTATTTACTTTCTAAAATGATTGAAGTTTGCACCAAAGAACGTCAGTATAGATTGTTAGAAATAATTTCGACCACCTTGGTTTCGCTATCAAAAGGGGAATTAATTCAGCTTAATGCCACCAAAGAAAACGAGGTGAGTGTAGATCAATTGATTAAAATTGCAGCACTGAAAACAGGGAGTTTACTAAAGGCAAGTTGCTTGTCTGGAGCCTACAGCAGTGGTTTAGAGGAGGAGGATGCACAACTATTAGAAGATTTTTCGGATAAATTGGGAGTTGCTTACCAGATAAAAGATGATGTAATTGATTACAAAGACGACAGTAAAGAATTGTGCAAAGATATTAAGGAAGGAAAAGTAAATATCCCTATGGCTTTGGCACTTGAAAATGCGGAGCAAAAAGAGGCGGAAGGAATGTTGGCATTGATCCGTGATAAAGATAATTTTGAGCAAAACAAATCGAAAATCTTAGAGTTTCTCAATGAAAATCAAGGAATAGAAAAAGCAGAGGCTTTACAGAATAAATTCACAACAGAAGCCGTTAGTTTGCTATCAAAATTACCAAACTCTGAGGATTTAATACATTTCACAGAAATGATTGCCAGAAGGAAGTATTAAGGTTTTATGACTTGAAAATATTAAAAGATATAGCCGCAGTAGTAGCTATTGCAATCCCAGTATTTGTGGCGGCTCTTTTTATTTTATTTCTGCTTTATAACTTTGTATGTATTGTTTGGTTTTTGATAAGTTGGGATTAGATTTTAAAATCAATCATAATGACAGACAGACAACACGAAAACATACTAATGTCCGCAATTATGCCTTCTGTATTGGCTTTTTTTGCAGCTTGTTTCACTGTTCTATTTATAATAATTGGAGGGGTTCACTCCGAATTTTTCATGCTTTTTTTAGTTTGCATACTTGGAATTCTCGGCTTTGTTGGGCTAGTTAAATTGTTCAACAATAAATTAGAAACAAAAATCGCCCAAAATTTTATTTTTCTTACTTGCGGCTTTTTGTCTTATTCGCTTATAATCTATAACATTCAGCTTACTTGGCAAGATATTTTGGCAGCTTTCAATTCTTTGTTTGGTTTTCTGTTCCTCAGTTCTTTTGTTTGGGTTCTTTTTGTGTATTTTTTTTACTTAGTTTTAATCTCCAAAAAACTTCTCCAAAAAATATGAAAATCACCAAAAAACTAATCGAAGATTTAGCCTTGATTTCTGCAATAATTGCTGCTGCGCCCTATTTAGTTATCTGTCTTGCTGGTTTTGCGTTTATTTTTTCTGAGTTTGATTTTGAATTAATCAATCTGCTTTTGATGTCGGTTTGCTTGCTTGGAGTATTCGGATATATTGGTTTTTTGAGTGTAGTTTTCAATGGCACAGACAAAAAACGAAAACAATCTTTGACATTGTTAAGCATAGGAATCGCAGTTAGTTTACTCGTGATGATTATACCAGGAGCACTTCATTATAACTCTCCACAAATCCCTATTTTTGAAGATTTTTTTGATTTTCTCGTCACAATCTGGCCTGTGATAGTGGTAATTTACTTTGTGATAAAAATCTCCCAAAAGCTAATCCAAGAAAAAAGAAAAGTATAAATTTTCATCAGTCATCCTGAATTTATTTCAGGATCTCAGAAAGAATATTTCACGAGAAATCTGTAGTTACTTTTGGTAATATTTCAATTAATAAAGATGCTGAAATAAATTCAGCATGACACGTTAGAAAGTACAAATCATACTTATGGATTCCCTATAACAATTCTGCTAGCCTCAAAAGGTGAAATTTCTCCATTAAGAACTTGTTTTTCAACAGTTTTTAATTTCTCAGAAATTCCGTTTCCTTCATAAAAAGAGTTAAGAATTTGATGGTTCAAGAATTTATAGAACCAATCTTTGGTTTGGCGTTTTCTGTTTTCTTCAAAATATCCGGTCGTTTTGGTCTTTATCAAAAACGATTCTATGAATTTCCAAGCTTCTTCAATCCCTGTGTTTTGTAGGGCAGAGCATAATTCCACTTTAGGAATCCAATTGCTTTCTTTGGCTGGGAATAAATGCAGGGCATTGGCATATTCGCGTTTGGCTTGTTTAGCTTTAGTCAAATTGTCGCCTTCGGCTTTGTTTATCAAAATAGCATCAGCCATTTCCATAATTCCTCTTTTTATTCCTTGTAATTCGTCTCCAGCTCCTGCAATCATGAGTAATAAGAAGAAATCAGTCATAGAAAAGACCTCTGTTTCAGACTGCCCAACTCCAACAGTTTCTACCAAAATAATTTCGTAGCCAGCAGCTTCACAAAGTAAAATAGTTTCGTGTGTCTTTTGTCCCACACCACCCAATGTTTTTCCGCTTGCAGATGGACGAATGTAAGCATCAGGATTCACGGCAAGATTGTCCATTCGGGTTTTGTCGCCCAAGATACTTCCGCGAGATTGTTGAGAGGTTGGATCAATTGCCAATACAGCAATTTTCTTCCCAATTCCGGTCAAAAACGTTCCAAAAGATTCAATAAAAGTACTTTTCCCAACTCCGGGGACTCCAGTTATTCCTATTCGAACAGAATTGCCAGAAAGAGGCAAACAATGATTTATAATCTTCTGAGCAAGAACTTGATGCTCTTTTTTAGAACTCTCAACCAATGTAATTGCTTGACTAAGAACAACCGTATTCTTTGCCTTAATTCCATCAAGATAGTAAGAAAGTTCTTTTGTTTTCATGTGGTGTAAAATTAGTGAAATTATTTTTATAAAAACTTCTGTCCTCGATACAATTTTAGTTCGTTACAATTCATAAATGTTAAGCTCACTTTATTGTCATTCCTGCCTTTCGACTGACGCTCAAGATAAACTGCGGCAGGAATCTTATTCATCATTATTTAATATTCTCGTTTTAAGATTCCTTTCTGCAAAGGAATGACAATGGGTGAAAAAACTATTCACTACTGCCTATTTACTAATCACTCAAAAAAATCGTTAATAACTTTTAAAAAAACCAATCCTCAAACTTTGTCGAACTATTAAATCAAGATTACATTTGAAAAAAGAAAAAATAATGGCTGAGATAAAAGAATTAGAATCGATTGCATCACAAGTAAGACGAGATATTGTGAGAATGGTACATGCTAATAGCTCTGGGCATCCAGGGGGATCTTTGGGATGTGTAGAATATTTTGTTTCGCTCTATTTTGAGGTAATGAATCATAACGTTTCGGACTTTGACATGGATGGTTTTGACGAAGATTTGTTTTTTCTTTCAAACGGACATATTTCACCAGTTTGGTACAGCACATTAGCTCATGCAGGTTATTTCGAAAAAAATGAACTTGCTACCTTCCGAAAATTAAATTCCAGATTGCAAGGTCATCCAGCTACCGAAGAAGGACTGGAAGGAATAAGAATTGCATCAGGGTCACTTGGACAAGGATTGTCAGTAGGATTGGGAGCAGCCATGACAAAAAAACTAAACGGAGAAGATAGTTTGGTTTATACACTTCACGGAGATGGAGAATTACAAGAAGGACAAATTTGGGAAGCTGCCATGTATGGAGCGGCCAACAAAGTAGATAATATAATTGCAGCCGTAGATTATAACGGTCGCCAGATTGATGGAGATTTAGATGATGTAATGCCATTGGGAGATTTAGAGGCAAAATGGAGAGCTTTTGGTTGGGAGGTTTTTACAGAAGACAATGGAAACGATATGAAATCTGTAATTGATGCTATGGCAAAAGCCAAATCCCTTACAGGTAAAGGGAAGCCCGTGATGGTTTTATTAAGAACTGAAATGGGCCAAGGAGTTGACTACATGATGGGAACTCATAAATGGCATGGTTCTGCTCCCAATGATGAACAATTGGCAAACGCATTAAGTCAACTAGAGGAAACTTTGGGAGATTATGAAATGGCATAACAATTGCAACTACTGCTATTAAAACACTTTATATGAAATTATTTTCAAAAGGATTTTCTGTTTTAGTAGTATTTCTATGCCTCAGTTTTTCATTCTTGGCACAAGAAGTGGAGACAACAAGAATCTTATTTATTTTTGATGGGTCTAACTCTATGAACGGGCAATGGCAAGAATCAAGCAAGATAAAAGTTGCCAAGAAACTGATGAAAGAAACTATGAACGAGTTATCTGGAATAGAGAACTTAGAAGTAGGATTGAGAATGTATGGACATCAAACCAGAATTTATCCAGGACAACAAGATTGTAACGACACCAAGCTAGAAGTACCTTTTGGGAAGAATAATTTTGATAAAATCAAAAACAAAATTAATTCTTTGCAACCCAAAGGAACAACACCAATCGCTCGTTCCCTTGAGTATGCAGCTCAAGATTTTCCAGAATGCTCTACCTGTAGAAATGTGATTATTTTGATCACGGATGGAATAGAAGCTTGTGACGAAGATCCTTGTGCAGTAGCAAAAATGCTGAGAGAAAAAGGAATTGAAGTACGTCCTTATGTGATTGGTATTGCAATGGACATGGAGTCTTTAAAAGATTTTGAGTGTATTGGAAAATCATACGAAGCCAGCACAGAAGAGTCATTTAGAGACGTGATGAAAGTAGTGATGAGCGAGGCTCTTAACAATACCACGGTTCAGGTTAATTTGCTTAATACAGCAAAACAACCCAAAGAAACAGATGTGGTGATGTCTTTTATAGACATGAAAACAAAAGAGTTGAAATACACATTCACACACACTTTAGACAAAAAAGCAAGACCAGATACCATGTGGATTGATCCTTTGTCTACCTACAAATTAGTAGTTCATTCTACACCTCAAGTAGTGAAAGAAGGAATAGAATTGAAGGCAGGTGAGCATAACACCATTACCCTAGATGCGCCAATGGGAGGTTTGGAATTCAGAATTCTGGGAGGAGCAAATTCTTACACAGACATTAAGTGTGTGATTAGAAAAAAAGGAGAGAAAGAAACGATTAATGCGCAAAGAATGAACAGTGCGGATCGTTATATTGTTGGTTTTTATGATGTTGAAATTTTGAGTTTGCCAAGAATCATCATGAATAATGTGAAAGTTGCACAAAGCAAAACAAACAGAATTGTGATTCAGCAAGCCGGAACAGTAAACATAAATGCACCCTTTTTTGGAGTTGCTTCTATTTTTACTGAAGTAAAAGGAGAACGAGTTTGGGTGTGCAATTTGGAACGAGAAAAGTTGAATTATCAATTATCATTGCAACCAGGAAGTTATACGATTGTGTATCGTCCAGTAAGAAAAAACTCCTCTGCGTATACAGTTACTAAAGATTTTAGAATCGCATCAGGAACCAGTTTAGAAGTAAATTTATAACAAGACCACAAATAAAAACTATATGAAAGATTACCCAGTATTAGGAAAAAAAGACACAAGATCCGGATTTGGTGATGGATTATTCGAACTAGGACAACAGAATGAAGATGTTGTGGCAATGTGTGCTGATTTGACTGGATCTCTGAAAATGGGAGCATTTAAAGAAGCTTTTCCAGATCGATTTTTTCAAGCAGGAATTGCAGAGGCAAATATGATTGGAATGGCAGCTGGAATGACAATTGGAGGAAAAATTCCATTTACAGGAACTTTCGCCAATTTTTCTACCAGCAGAGTGTATGACCAAATAAGACAATCGGTAGCTTATTCAGAAAAAAATGTAAAGATTTGTGCTTCTCATGCAGGATTAACCTTGGGAGAAGATGGAGCAACTCATCAAGTATTGGAAGACATAGGAATGATGAAAATGTTGCCAAATATGTGTGTGATAAATCCTTGTGATTACAACCAAACGAAAGCAGCAACACTTGCTATTGCAGATTATGAAGGGCCAGTATACCTTAGATTTGGAAGACCAAGTGTACCAATTTTTATTCCAGAAGATATGCCATTTGAAATTGGAAAAGGAATCATGCTAAGCGAAGGAACAGATGTAACAATTGTTGCAACTGGTCATTTAGTTTGGAAAGCTTTGGAAGCAGCCAAAGAATTGGAAGCAAAAGGAATAAGCGCAGAGGTGATTAACATTCACACGATTAAGCCATTGGATGAAGAGATTATCTTGAATTCGGTAATGAAAACAAAATGTGTGGTAACTGCCGAAGAACACCAAATTGCAGGTGGATTGGGAGAATCTGTTTCTTCTTTATTGTGTAGAACAATCCCAACTCCACAAGAGTTTGTGGCTGTTGACGATACGTTTGGAGAAAGTGGAACACCAGCAGAATTAATGACAAAATACGGATTGGATTCTGTGGATATTGTGACAGCTTGCGAAGCTGTGATGAAGAGGAAGTAATACTTGAAATTTATTTAATTAAAAAGGAAATCAGATTTGGTTTCCTTTTTTTTGTAACGTCTCGGCTATGGCAAGTAGGGCGGCTAATAAGCGATTACTTTCCGCCACTCACTTAGCAAAACCTTTGGGTTTTGTTTTTTCTTTTTTTCTGGACCAAGCAAAATCCCAAAGATTTTGCGGACTTTTCAAATACGCCCAAGTCTCTAAATATAGTACTTTTCGCCCTATTTGCTATAGCCATTGTTGTGCTTCGTTTTTATTCCTGCTGGTCTAAATATTCAGCACGTATTTCTTGCATTGTTTTTCCTTTATATCTCCACACGTTCCATCCGTTTGCGGTTCTTCTTGTACTTCCTGAATCCTTTATACCTGCCAAAGCTGCATAACTAAGTGCTTTGAATACTTGTCCAAGTAGCTCAATTTGAGCATCTTCTCGAATGGTGGCATGATAAGTCTTTTTTTGTCCGTTTTTTGGCTTGTAATTCATTGTTAGTTTGTCGCCAATGTCCAACATATTTCCCTCAATTAAGTCCGCAATAGAAACGTCATAAAATGCAATTTTTCTGTCTCCATTTTGTAGAACTTCTGTAGTGTCAAGATTTGGTCGGTATTCATCTGGAAATTGATAACCAACATTTAGTTCATTTCCAAATTCTACAAATTTGTTAATTAGCCAAAGTTTTACCTGAAATTTCAATGTTTCAGTCCATTGGCGTAAATCATTACTTATTCTATCAATTGGAATGGCAATAATTGGCTCCTTTTCGAGAATTTCATTTAGAATTGCTCGTACATGAATGTCTTTGATTGCTAAATCTCTGAATTTTTCCTGAGTAGATTCCTCAGCTTCAAATTGCTCAATTGCTAATTCGATAATTTGCTTTCGAGATTTATGTTGTGATGCTGCGATTACTTGTTTACTCACTTGAGGAGCAATATGAGACCAAACACTATGTTTGGCTAGTTCTGCTTCCATTAAATACCAAACTCGCGATTCCAAATCAATTGCAAATCCATCGGGAATTGTCCCAGAGCCGTCTGATGTTTTAATCAATTTTTTAGGTAAAAAAATTGAGTTTGGTCCAAAGATTTGTTCATAATTTTCAATTACAACATCTTCTAATTCTTGTTCCGAATTGAAATCTGCTTCTATGAATTGAATATTATTAATTATTAGCATAAATGTTTTTTTAAATGAAGCACATAACTTATATATAAACGCAAGTTACAAAAAATTGTTTGTATTTATCTAATATTCAGCACACAAAAGGTCTAATGACTTCGAGATTTACATATTTATGAGGTGCTGAATAGGGCACCAAAAGGGAGGTAAGCGTTACCTTATTCTTTTTACTCACATTTCAAATAACTTCTTCGGTAGCATCTATTTCAAGTTTCAAGAATACAAATTATGTTTGGTATGAATCATTAGAAACATATTTTTTAATTGAAATAACAAACCAAGCAAGTCACCCCATTTTACTTTAACTTTAAATAACCAAAAACACCCAAGCTTCCTCTATGAAAATATTACTTACAGGTTCCACAGGTTACATTGGCAAGAGATTGCTTACCGTGTTACTAGAAAAAAACTATGAAGTAGTTTGTTGTGTTCGAGATGCCAAAAGGTTTAATCCTGCGCCTGCAATAAAAGATAGAGTGGAAGTGATAGAGGTTGATTTATTGGAGAAAGAATCGCTAAAAAATATTCCCAAAGACATTGATGGCGCTTTTTATTTGGTTCATTCTATGTCTAGCTCCAAAGATTACAAAAGTCTGGAAGAACAATGTGCAGTCAACTTTCGGGAGGCAGTGAACGAAACTACTGCTCAGCATGTTGTGTATTTGAGCGGAATTGTGAACGAGTCTGATTTATCTGAGCATTTAAGCTCCCGGAAAAATGTAGAGCTAGAATTAGAAAAAGGAAACTATCATCTCACTGCGTTACGTGCAGGAATTATTATTGGTTCTGGAAGTGCATCTTTCGAAATCATAAGAGATTTGGTAGAAAAATTACCCGTGATGATTACACCAAAATGGCTCTTGACCAAATGCCAACCCATTGGGATTCGGGATGTAATTTCGTTTCTTTCTTTGTCTATTTTTGAACCCAAAACTTACGATCAGAATTTTGATATTGGCGGTCCAGATATTTTGACTTACAAAGAAATGTTGCTTGATTTTGCCAAGGAAAGAAGTCTGAAAAGAAGAATCTGGACAGTTCCCGTGATGACTCCAAGACTGTCGTCTTATTGGCTCTATTTTGTTACTTCTACTTCCTATAAATTGGCAAGTTCGCTCGTAAATAGTATGAAAATAGAAGTGGTGTGTCGCGATACTCGTCTCAATGGAATTTTGGGTGTTACTCCCAGTTCTTATCAAAAATCGCTTGAATATGCTTTTGCCAAAATAAAGAGTAATGCAGTAATGTCTAGCTGGAAAGATGCTTATGCCAGCAGTGGACTTACTGATAGCATTAGCGATTTTATTGAAGTACCCACTTTTGGTTGTTTCAATGATTTGCGAAAAAGAGAGGTAATTGATAAACAAAAATGCATTCAAAATATTTGGAGTATTGGCGGAGAAACAGGCTGGTACAGTGGAAATTGGCTGTGGAAATTGAGAGGTTATTTAGATAAATTAGTGGGTGGTGTTGGCCTCAGGCGAGGGAGAACCAATCCAGATAGTATAAATGCCGGAGACGCACTCGATTTTTGGCGAGTTCTCTATGCTGACAAAGAGGAGGGGAGGTTACTTCTTTTTGCAGAAATGAAACTACCTGGTGAAGCTTGGTTAGAATTCAAAATTGAAGACAATGAAGTTATTCAGACAGCCACATTTAGGCCACTAGGATTATTGGGCAGAGCCTATTGGTATGCTGTTTATCCTTTTCATGGTTTTATTTTCAAGGGAATGATTAGCACGATTGCAAAAGCAGATTAACTGCTATTTTATCGCAGTAGTTTGAGAAATTATTGAATCATCAAACACTCTAGAAGAAGATTTTGTCTTGAAAATATTAAAAGTGAGGGGAGTTGGGAATAAAATGGTTCTGCATCAAAATCTTGCGCCAAGAATGAGACCAATCGAAACCGGTCTTCTATTCAATGGAGCTCCTTTTTTTAATTGAAGCATAGCAGATTCAATGTTGGTCTGAGCATATAATTTGAATCTTGATGAACTGTAAAACGTATATCCGAACCCTAAATTTCCTGAAAAATTTAGAGTTCTAAACTCGGGAATTGACATATCTTCATTGGTGCTTCTTGATTTGTTACCATTAAAATCTTGAAGAACTTGCGTTACTGTATTAGAAAAATTAAAAAGTGTACTAAATCCTCCTCGAGCATAAAACCTTTTGGTAAAATTATAGCTATAGAAAACAGGAACTTGAATATTATGGTGGTCATATACATATTTAACTTTGTTTGGGATGGCAGGGTCAAATGAAGTACCAGGAGCTACCCAACTTAGGTCTTGATATTTAGTCTGATTACCAGTGTTTTGATATCCTAAGCCAAAAGAAACAGACATTTTCGAATTCAACATATAGGTTGCGTATACTTGTCCACTTAGACAAAATTTTGGTTTTTCTAAATCTCTATAAAATGCCTCTGAAGTAGTTGGTGCTGTCCCATCACTTTTTAAAATCTCAAAAGTTACATTTGGAAATAGTTCCACTCCAAAACTCCATTTTTTTATTGGAGAAATTTCTTGTGCAGTACTTGCTAATGTCAACATAATCAGCAATAGAGAAACAGAGATAGTTTTCATAAATAGGTGTCTTTAAAAAAAAAAGGAAACAAGCGTAAAAGAGTTTTACAACTGTTTTGTATAGGTGTAAGTTATTCAATTAATTGTGAATGTCCAAATAGAAAAACAAGAATAAGTATAACGCAAGAGTTGCTAGAGTTGGAACTTTCTTTCCATGCTCCACGCCTCGGGCTTTGCACAGAAAAGAGGTTTCACTGTTTTCCATACTTTTAGGAATAACTCAGAGTCTCGGTAAGCAGCAAGATTATCTTCCGATTGCCAATAGCTGTATGTCATTACCACATTAGAGTATCGTCCTTTTTCTTGCAATAATTCTAGTTTTTCACAACCTTCAAATCCTTTAATCAATTCCATGTGAGATTCATAAATTGAGACAAAATCCTCGATTTTTTCAGGCGAAATAGTGAGTTTTACAATTCTGATTAGCATATTGATTATTTATAAAAAGTGACCGTAACTATTTCATCTTCTTTTAGTCCTAGCAAGGTAGAAGCACTTCCTCCATGCCCTTCTGCTCCTTTGTTCATAGCTATTTCGAGCTTTCCTCCCGTGTTGAATAATGCTAGTGGGTTTGCGTCTGGTACATCCGAATAATTGTAACTTAATTTTTTGATTTCATAATTCCTGAAACCAATGATATAATTCCTGTTTTTTCCTATTTCATCAAATAATTTTTTAGAAATATTAGTGATTGAGTTTCCGTAAGAATCTACGTGATTCACTATTCCTTTGATGAAACTCTCTTGAGTTTGAGGTATTGGTTTTTGGAAAGAAGCAATGCGATCAATTCGCTTACCAATAACTTCTGGTGTACCACCTCGAGCAAGGTGACAAGCCGCTTTTGCAAAAATATCACGAGTAGGAAATGTCAATACATTTGAACTAAAATCAATATTTAGTTCATACAACCTCTCGGGTGGATAATCATAGATGAGTGAAAATAATCCATTATCGGCTCCTACAAAATAATGGCCTTTGTATTCCATTAAAATTGCTTGTCTAGCCACAGTGATTTCTGCATCTACGCCTACAATGTGAATGGTTCCTTTTGGAAAATTTTCAAAGGCATTTCGCAAAGTATAGGCTGCGTTTCTTACATCAAATATGTTAATTTGGTTAGAAATATCGACCAAGGTAACTTCGTTTTTCAGCTCTGTGAGGATAGTTCCTTTAACAGCAGAGACGTAGTAGTCTTTGATTCCCAAATCTGTTGTTAAAGTTATGATTGCCATTTCGAGTCGTTATTCAAATAT
>JBDMYC010000053.1:0-6268 GCA_039770535.1 Flavobacteriales bacterium | reverse complement strand
TAACAATGGCAGGAACTTATTCAGATACTACGCAGAATGCATCAGGATGTGATTCAATATCAACATTAGAATTAGTTGTAACAGCAGTATTGAGAGACACAATGCAAGATACAATTTGTTCAGGTTCATCAATCATGTTAGGAACGCAAGTACTGACAATGGCAGGAACTTATTCAGATACTACGCAGAATTCATCAGGATGTGATTCAATATCAACATTAGAATTAGTTGTAACAGCAGTATTGAGAGACACAATGCAAGATACAATTTGTTCAGGTTCGTCAATCATGTTAGGAACGCAAGTACTGACAATGGCAGGAACTTATTCAGATACTATCCAAAATGCATCAGGATGTGATTCTATTAATACTATTGAACTAGTAGTTAATACTGCACCAAGAGACACAATTACAGATACAATTTGCCAAGGAGCTTCATTAGTGTTTGGAGCACAAACATTAACAATGAGCGGAAACTATTCTGATACAGCACAAACTGCTGCAGGATGTGATTCTATCACAGTAATGGAATTGTTAGTAAATGACTACATCAGAGATACAATCGCAGATACAATTTGTGCCAATGAACCATTCATGTTAGGAACTCAAATGTTATCAATTACAGGAACCTACTCTGATACTGCTCAAAATTCAGCAGGATGTGATAGCATAACAACATTGGAGTTAGTTGTTGATGCAATTTCAAGAGATACTATTGCAACTACTATTTGTTCAGGAGCTAGTGTGATGCTTGGAAGTAACTCATACAATGCTACTGGTTTTTATTCAGATACATTGCAAAATACAGCAGGATGTGATTCAATTAGTGTACTTAATTTAACAGTGATTTCTTACCCTGTAACAATGGTGAGCGCAACTGCATGTGATACGTTTACTACTGTAGGAGGACAAATGGTAAATATTTCAGGAACTTTCATTGATACTTTAACAGCATCAACTGGATGTGATAGTATAGTGAGTACAGCTGTTATTATCAATTACACAACTTACGCTATTGATAGTGCAACTGCTTGCGGAAGCTATATCTCACCAAGTGGACTACTTTGGACTACTTCAGGAACTAGATTTGATACTGTTCAAACAGCAAAAGGATGCGATAGTATTATTACTTTTACATTAACAATTAAAGCAAACACATCAGTGACAAGAAACGTGTCTTCATGTTTTTCTTATACAACTCCTGAAACAGGAAATGTGTATACAGCAAGCGGAACATACCAAGATACAGCTGTTAATGCTTTTGGATGTAATTTCTTTATAACTACCAACCTTACTATCAATGTAGCTAATGCAGGAACTGTTTCTGTATCAGGAATAACTCTTACAGCAAACCAAACAGGAGTGACATACAAATGGGCTGATTGTGACAACAACTTCTCTTATATTTTAGGAGATACTGCAAGAACTTTTACTCCAGTGAGAAATGGAAACTACGCAGTAATCGTTACAACTCCAGAAGGATGTTCTGATACTTCTGCTTGTACCTCAATCAACAGTGTTTCACTTGAGGAGTTTGAAATTACTTCAAATAACATATCTATTTACCCGAACCCAGCAACTGATTTTATTACAGTTGATATCTTATCTCAGAATGAAAACGAAGAGGTAACGATTAGGTTATTTGATGCTATTGGGAAATTAGTTTATACTAACGAAGTAAATACTGAAAATAACAAAGTAGTTATTGACCTAGAAGGATTAGAAAATGGACTTTACACTGTTTCAGTTTCTAATGAGTTCTTCATTACAACAAAGAAAATATCAGTGGTAAAGTAATATCAACTAGATAAAGACTATAAAGCTAAAAGGCTTGTTCCAAATATAGGAACAAGCCTTTTTTTTGTTTATGGGTGAAATAGAATTCAGAACAGAATTCCGAAAATAAGAGGAGGGATGCAATAAAAAAATCTATTCGTACATGCTGTCGATTCCCAAAGTCTTTTTTGTAGATTGAATTTCTTCGTAAGATAAATAAGGATTCAAAAGAAGTATACGTGATTTATCCTGCGCATATTCTCTAATTTTAAATTGATAGGATTGGTACCAAGCTGCCATTATTTTTCTTATCTGATTGAATTCAGTTTTGGTGGTAATTAGGAAATTGATTTCAATTTTTTGATTGTTGATCGTAAAACTAATTCTTGTGTTTCCCGAATGAATTACTTTTTCTGCTTGTTGACCAGAACCCACCAAATCTAGAGGATTAAAATTGTAGTATAAATCCCCTTGAATTTCCAAGTAATTTATATCCATCAAATAATAATGAATAGTGTTTCTTTTATAATGAATACAAATATTTTTGTCCGTGAGTTTGACTTCTCCATTTCGCCTTTTTCTCGACAAAATGGACAAGGATCTTCTTTTCCAGAAACCTAATTTCGAATTATCGACAAGAGGTAACTTAATCATTATAGCAAATCTTCATCTACAAAATTGGGTAGCGTAACTTTTAATTCAGGGTTTTCGTCCATTGCTTTTTTGATTGCAAAAATGGCCTCTTCATTTCGTGCCCAACTTCTTCTTGCAATTCCATTATTCACATCCCAGAATAACATAGATTTTAGTCTTCTGTTGCTATCTGCTGTTCCATCTAGAAGCATTCCAAAACCTCCGTTAACAACTTCTCCCCAGCCAACTCCTCCGCCATTGTGAATGGATACCCAAGTAGCTCCTCTGAAAGAATCGCCTATTACATTATGAATCGCCATATCTGCCGTGAATTGCGAACCATCATATATATTAGAAGTTTCTCTATATGGAGAATCTGTTCCAGAAACATCATGGTGATCTCTTCCCAAAATAATTTCGCCAATTTCGCCATTTTTGATGGCTTTGTTAAATGCCTCCGCAATTTTTATTCTTCCATCTGAGTTTGCGTACAGTATTCTTGCTTTGGATCCCACAACTAATTTGTTTGCTTTGGCTCCTTTTATCCATTGAATGTTATCGAGCATTTGCTGGCTTGTTTCCTTTGGGGCATCTTTGGCTAGCTCTTCCAAAACTTTACACGCTATTTCGTCTGTTTTGTCCAAATCAGAATCTTTTCCTGAGGCACAAACCCACCTAAATGGTCCAAATCCATAATCGAAACACATGGGTCCCATGATGTCTTGAACGTAAGATGCGTATTTGAAATCGATTCCATTATCAGCCATAATATCAGCACCAGCCCTTGATGCTTCGAGTAAAAATGCATTTCCGTAATCAAAAAAGTAAGTTCCGTTTCCAGTATGATAATTTATAGCATTAGCATGTCTTACCAATGTTTTTTGAATCTCAACTTTAAATTTTTCTGGCTCATTTGCCATCATCTCATTCGATTCCTCATAAGTGAATCCGATAGGGTAGTAACCACCAGCCCAAGGATTGTGCAAGCTTGATTGATCAGAACCTAAATCGATATATATGTTTTCTTCTTTGAAAACTTCCCAGGCTTCCACGATATTTCCCACGTAAGCAATGGAAACAACTTCCTTGTTTTCCTGTGCAGTTCGCACTCTATTTACTAATTCATATTTATCGCTTATCAGAACATCTACCCAACCTTGGGAATGTCTTTTTTCTGCAGCATGTCTATTTATTTCTGCACAAACTGTAATACAACCTGCAATATTTCCTGCTTTTGGTTGAGCTCCGCTCATTCCTCCAAGCCCAGATGTTAAAAATAATTTTCCTGCCAGACCTTCTCCATTTTTGGAAATTTTTCTTCCTGCATTCAACACTGTAATTGTCGTTCCATGTACAATTCCTTGTGGACCAATGTACATGTAAGAACCTGCAGTCATTTGTCCATATTGAGTAACTCCCAATGCATTAAATTTCTCCCAATCATCTGGTTTTGAATAGTTAGGAATCATCATACCATTTGTTACAACAACCCTTGGAGCATCTTTGTGCGAGGGGAACAATCCCATAGGGTGCCCAGAATACATGACTAGAGTTTGCTCGTCAGTCATTTCCGACAAATATTTCATAGTCAATAAATACTGAGCCCAGTTTGAAAAAACACCTCCATTTCCTCCGTATGTTATAAGCTCATGTGGATGTTGCGCTATTGCATTGTCCAGATTATTTTGAATCATCAGCATAATGGATGCAGCTTGCTTTGATTTCGCAGGATATTCTTCAATTGGACGTGCATACATTTTATAATCAGGACGAAATCTATGCATATAGATTCTTCCATAATTTTTTAATTCTTCTTTGAATTCTTTTACTAGTGTGGGGTGAAAAGACTTAGGAAAATACCTTAAAGCATTTTTCAGAGCTAGTTTTTTTTCTTCTGGGCTCAGTATTTCCTTTCTCTTTGGAGCATGACTTACAGATTGATCATAATCTCTTGCTTTTGGCAGTTCACTTGGTATTCCTACAGTAATTTCGTTTAGCATTTTTTTATCTTTGAATAATTCAATTCAAAGATAAAAAAATGACCTTTCAATAACTTGATTTATTTAGTCTTTTCTTTTTCCATTTCAGAAAAAATAGGGAGAATACGTGCCAATTGCTTTGCGTCAAATTGTTTAGCTAATATTTTTTTGTCTTTGTCCAGTAAATATCCAATTGGAGTAACAAAAATGTCGTATGTGTTTCTATAGTTAATACTATTCAAGGTTGTTTTTCTTTCGAACACATATTTATCGGGATTATCTCTCATTGCTTGAAAATCGGAGACATTTATCCAGTTCAAATTTTCGTCTTTGATGAATTTTTTCCAGCCTTCATTTTCAATAGAAGTGCCAACAGCATACACTTCAAAATCTATATCTGTAAATTGCTTGATACTGTCGTACAGCTTCTTGTATTTGGGAATCTCTTTTTTACAATGACCGCAATCGTCATTCCAAAATATCAACAAGGTGAATTCACTTTTTACTTTATCTAAAGAAATCCAATTTTTCTCGGCTGAATCTGCTAAAACTAAATTTGGAGCATGTTTTCCTATCAAGGTGGGTCTCATTTTTTTTACTTTTGGTTTAAATTTTGCAATTTGATCTTTTCCTATCCATTCACTTCTGCCATTAAGAATATAATTATCTGCAACATGAACGTAAACAGCATCCATTCCCATCAATTTCGTTTTTGCGTGAGAATAAGCAAGAAATTCGACAGCTGATTTCATCATGGAGCCATTTGGCTTTAATTGATTTAAAAATATATCTGCATATTTGATAATTGTATCTGGTACTTGCGGAATTACTTTCATGAAAAAGGTATTCATCTGATTATAGAATAAAGCAGATTTTCCTAATCGATCGTCTTTAAGGTCAATATTGTCCCAATAATGTTTTATGTAATAATTCATTTTGTACTTGTTAGCATCTTCAGTATTCTCGGGTGCTTCTGGGATTTCTACTTCTACAGACATTTTGATTAATTTTCCTACTAGCATGTCTGATTTATCCTTTGCAAGTTTCTTCTGGTATTCCTGTACCGACCTATCTATTTCTATAATTTTTGCCCCTAATTTAGTCACCAGATCAGAATCATTCGAATCTTTGGCTGCATTTCTTTGCTCAAGAAGTGGCTTTTTTTTGATGGTATTTTTTTGGAGAAAATTAACATATTTATAAAATTCAATATTTTCTTTTGATTTCTTAATTTTTAAGTTTGCAACCAAGTCTGATAAATTAGTTTCCATCTCAATTTCTTGTTCATTTACTAAAATATCAAAATATTTTGGAGGCTTGAGACTTGGAATTACAGAATAAACTCCGTGTGGCATGTCTGTGTTTGTAAATACAAAACTACCGTCAGGTTCAATTACTGCTGTATCATAAAAAAAAAGATTCTTTCCTGTATAGGTTCCCAAATAAGCCAAAGAATCTGTTAAACCTTTCACTTTGACTTTTATAGTGTAAGTTTTTTGTGCAAATGTACCTGCAGCAAGTAGAACAAAAATTGAAAATATAAACTGTTTTTTAATCATGATAATTTACTTTTTACTAACAACAACTTTACGATAGATTAAGTAATGAGTTGCTAGTGTTAACAATACAATAACTCTTATTCATAAAGCATGCCAAAAATACGAAAGATTGAATAATTAATTTATCAAAAAAACTAAATGTTTATTTTGGAATAAACAATAATATTTATCTATATTTGCAAACCGAAAAAATGGTGGTTGTAGCTCAGTTGGTTAGAGCACTGGTTTGTGGTGCCGGGGGTCGTGGGTTCGAATCCCATCATCCACCCTTAATTTTGAAAAGGCTTTCAGTTTACTGATAGCCTTTTTTTTTGTTTTAGTG
>JBDMYC010000052.1:0-4837 GCA_039770535.1 Flavobacteriales bacterium | reverse complement strand
TGCGCTTTCACACCACTCAGGTTTTCTAGATCTTTGATCGAAAAAGATGTTTTAATTGACATTTTGTTTAGTTTTTGTTTGAAAACATTAAACTAAATTAAACTTTAAAAATGACTTATGTTGATTTTGGAACTTAAATTTTCAATGATTTTTGAAAATTGACACTTTATTTTCTTTTGAGCTCCCCATTTTTCCAAGCTTTAATGAAATTACTCCAAGCTATTGGATTTAGCAGATTATTTGGTGGAGCTTGCCCTGCGTAATACAACCGAGATTGCACTTCTTGCATTTGCCATTTAAAATTGAGCGATCCCCCTGCAGGATAGGCATCTTGTTTAAATGCTAAAATTTCTCTGTCTAGATTATTTTGCGCTCTAGTAAGGTCGTCATTTGGAATATCAGTATTGAGAAATGCATCTCTAAACTGCTCACGAGAGGGCCATGGATGGACATCATATTGAGCTAATAAAATTGTATCTTCCTGAATGGTATGAATCAATGAATAACGCCCGTCTGTGAGTGTATCAGGAATAACATAAGATGACTTTTTATAGCCAATACAAGAGAAAACAATTGTATCTCCCGGCATTGCCACAAAAGAGAAAAAACCATAATAATCGGAACTTGTTCCTCGATAAGTTGATTTCTCTAGCGCAGTAACAAAAGGAACTGGTGTTAGATTTTTTCCCGTAACAATAATTCCAGAAATCTGCACATAAACCTCCTCCACAGAATCTTTTTCTGTTTCTTGAATTTGAGCGTTCCCAATAATCGAGAAAAAACACAAACTGATCAATGCTATGAATTTCAATACTTTCATCTTCCAAATTTACTCAAATAACAGTGTGAATACAATTATTTTTTGGTTAAAGATTGTTAAGAATTATTTCTTCTTTTCTCTAAACTTCGCATATAATTTTGGTGACAAAGGCTCAATCAGTTGACCTCCATAATTATCAATGTGCTTTTCATCAATCCCAAACTCTTCTGGTTCGTGATCGGGACAGGTGTAAGTTCCGAAGATAACATCCATCAAGGGAGAAATATTGGCATAGTTTCCTGCTCTTCGGTCCAAATCGTGATGCCAATGGTGTAATTCTGGTGCGCCAATCAGGACACGCAACCAAGGCAATGGCATACGAACGTTAGAATGAATGTAAATGGCCCAAATTCCTCTGAAAGCGATCAAACCAGCAATGGCATAAAGCGGAAATCCCATCATGAAAGCAGGCAAATTGATGAGACCAATGGTGTAAATTGAATCCAAAGGATGTTCTCTGTGTGCAGCTAACCAATCCATGTGTTTGGAAGAATGATGCACTTTGTGAAAGCGCCACAAAGACTCATTGTTGTGCTGAAATCTGTGTCCCCAATAAATAAGAAAATCGCTCAATACAATCATTTCAATTACTTGTAAATAAAAAGGTTGAGATTGAATTGCTTGTTGAAAATCTTGTGGCAAAACGGAAGTTAACGAATCGCTAAAATAAGTGAGAACCCAAAATACTAAACTTCCCCAAAGTAGATATTGACCAATGAAAAAACAAAAATCGAGAAGCCAATTTGGTCTAAATATTTTTTGCCCTTTTTTGGCAGGAAACATTTTTTCCATAGGAATAAAAACCAAGCTCAAAAATAAAAAGCTAAGTCCTGTGCCACCAAAGAGATAAACTAAATTCATTATTCGGTAAGTCTTATGGATTTCGAAGAACCAATTTGTAATTTCTTTTTTGTGGTGTCAACAATTGTTCTCGGCTTAATCGAATCTTCATTTAATATTATTGGATCAATCATAATAGCAGATTTTGATGAAAACATCATTATTTGTTCTTTGGTTAATTTTGGGATTGTATCAACTTTAGAATCTTCTTCAATAAAATCTTGTATTCTTATTCCACTATTACCTCCCAATGATTTTGTACTGTGAATAATATCTTTATTCATTTGCAATTCTTCGTCATATTGGTCTTCAGGAAATTCAAAACCCTCTTCTTTCATTTTAATTCTATGCTCTTCATACATGGAATCTTCTAACGCATTGTATTCATATTCACCTCCACAGCTATGGCTAAAATCATAAACATCTTCTTTCTCTTTTGTAAAAACTCCCATTTTATACAAAACAAACCCTCCAATTAAAGAAAAGAATAAAATTAGCACCCCAATTTTTAAGACAACATTTTTCATACTAACAAGATAAGGTAAATTATTTATTCCACTTAATCCTTTTGGATAAAGAATGTTAAGAGCACAATCAAGAAATTCTAAAATTTTATAGCCCAAATTTTGCTGTTTTTTGAGCTATAAATTATTTTTTATAGCTCAAAAAATAATTTACTCCTGATAGAAAACACGCTTAACTCTTTGAGAAATAGAAGTCAGCACTTCGTAAGGAATTGTATCCATGGCTTTTGCCAAATCCTCAACAGAATTGTGAACTCCAAAAATTTCTACTTCATCCCCAACACTCACCTCACAATCCGTGACATCTATCATACATATATCCATACAAATGTTTCCTGCCGTAAAGCACTGGGCTCCATTTATATAAAAAGAGAAATTCCCATTTCCTAGACTTCTCCTCACGCCATCACTGTAGCCAATTGGCAACATAGCAATTGTCATTTCTTTTTCTGCTTTGGTTTTTCTTCCATACCCAATTGAATCTCCTTTTTTCAGGTTTTTAAGCTGAATAACTACTGTTTTGAGCGAACTTATTGGTTTAATTTCAGAATTGTCACTCACATTTATTCCATACATCCCTATTCCCAATCTCACCATATCAAATTGAGAATTTGGATAATTTTCTAATCCAGCAGTGTTCAAAACATGCCTCTCAATCGGATAACTGAAAGCGCTCCTTAACTGATTGCTGTATGTTTCAAATTTTTTTATTTGACCCAAAGTAAACTCTTTTTCATCCAAATCATCTGCCGAAGAAAGGTGTGAAAAAATAGTTTTGATATACACTTCAGGCTGAGATTTAATGTATTGAATCAGTTTTGGAATCTCTTCGGGCATAAAACCCAATCGGTTCATTCCTGTCTCCAATTTGATATGAACTGGATAATCTTTTTTATTTTCCACTATCAAATCAGTCACAAATTCATCCAACTCGTGGAGAGAATAAATTTCTGGCTCCAACTCATACTGAATTAAATCCGAAAAAGTTCCTGGCTCTGGATTCATAACCATTATTGGCGTTTTTATGCCATTATTTCTCAGTGCAATTCCTTCATCTGTGTATGCAACTCCCAAATAATCAACTCCTTCGTGTTCCAATAATTTTGGTATCTCAACTGTTCCAGATCCATAAGAAAATGCCTTTACCATTGCCATTAACTTGGTTTTTGGTTTCAGTTTTTTTCTATAAATAGCCAAGTTTCTTTTCATCTGACTGAGATCAATTTCCAAAACCGTTCTGTGGTTTTTCTCCTCCAAAACTTGAGCGATTTGCTCTAGCCTGTGAATTCTACTTCCTTTTATCAGTACAAAATTATTGGTAAAATCATATTGATTTAATTCTTGTCTTAGCTCCTGAGTAGATTCAAAATAATGAACTATCACGCCCGATTCTATTCCTTCTAGCTTTTCATTTCCAACAACCAAAATCCTCTTTAAATTACTCGAATTTAGTAGATTAACTAAATTTTCGTCTGAAAAAGGAGTCTCAGGAATATCCGAAATTATTAATGTCTTGGGAAATGCTTTTGCCTGTAAATTCAAATACTCTAAAGACAAAACCAAAGACGAGTAACTGATGTTATATCCATCATTTATAACTGTAGAATTTTGAATTCCTTTTTTCATTTCCAACCTCAAAGCCAGAGGTTTAAGTCCGTTTATTCGCTCCTGAATTACTTCCTTTGTGTAGTTCATTTCTTGCATCACAGCAATACAAATTTCACAATTTTCTATCGAAATTTTATCTGAAAACGGGAAGGAGAAATTACTTGATTTACACGGCAATTCAATCAATGACGCACAAGAATTAAACAGTTTTTTCTTTTCTGCTACTTTGTTCTCAAAAGAACCAAAACCATCTTTATGAGCTTCTCCCATTTTTGTTAAAATACCTAAAGTAGGATCAATCATTTTTACTAAACTTTCCATTTCTCCAGTTTGAGAAATTCCTGCTTCGAAAATAGCCAAAGTGTGACTTTCATTCAGTAACAAAACCGAGAGAGGCACGCCAATTTGAGAATTAAAACTCTTAGGACTTCTGCAAATAGAAAAGTCTGGGCTTAACAATTGATACAGCCATTCTTTCACCATAGTTTTTCCATAACTTCCTGTAATTCCTAGTACTGGAATTGTAAATTTGGATCTGTGAGCTGTTGCAAAGTTTTGGAGAGCTTTCAAAGTATCTTCTACTTTGATAATTGATATAGATTCATTGACTAATTCAATATCCTGGGATACAACAAAAGTTTTCACTCCTTTATTGATTAATTCGGGGATAAAATCATGCCCATTTCTTTTGTCGGTTTTTAAGGCAAAAAACACGGTAGAACTAGAATTTTGAACCGAACGACTATCAACAGAAACATGCTTTACTTCACAAGTAGAAGATGAAATTAATTCACCTTCAGTGAAATATGATATGTCTTGAGGAGAATAGTTCATTTCATCTGAGTTTTATTAAAACAAACTCTACAAAGTGGTTCGTAAGATTCTGTTTCACCTAGCATTACAATCTTTTCTTCGGTAGTTTTTCTGTGAGAAAATTGAGCTAAACTCCCACATTTTACACAAATTGCATGCACTTTGGTTACGTATTCGGCAACTGCCATCAAATCAGGCATTACTCCGAAGGGTTTTCCTGCAAAATCCATAT
>JBDMYC010000051.1:0-5036 GCA_039770535.1 Flavobacteriales bacterium | reverse complement strand
TAGTTTTTCATAGTTTTATCTATTCCCAAAGTCAAACCAATCATTGGAATTTTGGGAATAAAGCAGCACTCAACTTCAATAATGGCGGTGTCAATGTAATGACCGATAGCGAGATGGATACCCCCGCAGGTTCGGCTTCTATTTCGGACACGCAGGGAAATCTTTTATTCTACACCAATGGACAAACTGTTTGGAATAAAAACCATGCTATCATGGAAAATGGAGAAGGATTGGCTGGAGAAATCAATAATACACAAACATCCATAATAATCCCCAAACCTGGCACAGCTGAAAAGTATTATATCTTTAGTACCCGAGTAAATAGTACCACTACATCCCCCCTACTAACAAAAGGAGTGTATCTGGCAGAAATAGAAATATCAAGCACTTATCCATTAGGAAAGGTACTGACTCGTTTTCAAACATTACGAGACGCTTCAACAGAGCGAATAACCGCAGTTCACCACAAGGATGGTAAAGCAATTTGGCTGATTACTTTTGGGGAAGCAGGAGGAACTACCAATGGAGTTAAAAATACATTTAGTAGCTATAAAATTGACGAAAATGGACTCAACCCTCCTTTGTATTCTGTTCAAGAAGAAACCGTATCCGCAAGCGGAGCTATGAAAGCATCACCAGATGGGCAATTGATTGCAATAGCAGATCAGGGAGATCGATATGTATATCTTTATAATTTTGATAATGAAACGGGAGCAATTACAGCGAATATTAAAATTTTCGCTGACACAGGATTAAGTGCTCCAAAATCACCCTACGGAATTGCCTTTTCAAGAGATTCTAAAATGCTTTATTATAGCGGATTGGTTGGAAATACAGGATCTATCAATCAGTATTCCTTAGAAAACCTTTTCCCAGACGATCCCTTATACTCCCCAAAGAAAGAGCTATTTTCAAGTTCAGGCACTCGTTTTGGAAGCATTCAACTTGCAAATGATAGTAAAATATACGTGGCGTTGTTTGAACAAGAAACAAATGGAATTTCAGCACTACAAAAGTTGGGAGTCATCAATTTTCCTGAAGAAATAGGTCTTAACACACAATACACACACAATGCTTTAGACCTTTCTAGTGGTGCATCTAACAAAGGGTTACCTAATTTTATTCAGTCCTATTTTGCTTCGAGAATAGTTACAGAAAATAAATGTGTAGGCACTTCCTTTAGGTTTACAGCAACCTCTTATGCAAACATTGATGCGATTGCTTGGGATTTCGGAGATGGAAATACAGCGATCGGATTGACAGCAAATCACATATACAATTCGCCAGGTGCATTTACCATCAAAGCTACCTTGAACATTGGAGGGGCATCCGTAATTTTATACAAAAGTATTACCGTATATCCCCTCCCAGATTTGCTTCCAAATCAAGAATTAACTCAATGTGACGAAGACAATGATGGGCTTTCTAATTTCAACTTATTTAATATTGGAGAAAAGGTTTCAGCAAATTATCAAAGTGAAACGTTCTTTTTTTACAAAACACAAAATGATTTGGATTTGGACATTCAGATCAGCAATCCAACAGATTTTATAAATACCATTCCAAATCAAAAAATATTTACAAAGGTCGTCAACGAAAATAATTGTGAAAACAGTACCTTTTTTTTCTTAAAAGCACAATTTGTGCAATTAAATTCGATAAGTCCGGTGTATACCTGCGAGGATTCTGACAATATTATAGGAAATGCTGAAGGACGATTTAATCTTCGACCAAAAGAAACAGCCATAAAAGTTGAACTCAACTTACCCGATACTTCACTCTTTAGTTTTTTTCCAACCTTTCAAGATGCGAAACTAAAAACCAATGCCTTTTCAGGAATTGTAAATTCGAGGTCTAGGCGTATTTGGGTGCGTGTTGACGATCGTCTTCTAGGATGCAACGGAATTCAATCTTTTGATTTGGTTGTGAATGATGCCGTAGAAATCAATTTACAAGATAGCTATACAATTTGTTTTGATACCACTAGCAATCCGCCTATAATTGCAAATGGAGGGAGCACAAACGATCGTTATGAGTGGCTGAATGCTTCAAACATTGTTGTATCAACAGCACAAAATTTTAGGCTTACAATGCCTGGAGTTTATACCCACATAGCCTACAAAACACAAAACGGCATTACCTGCTCAACTGCCAAGGAATTTGAAGTAAACGTAAAGGAAAGTCCTACTTTTAGAGAAATCATCGTAGATACAGCAACGCCAAACATTACCTTAGATATTGATATTACAGGGAACAGCAGTTATCTTTATTCAATAGACAACAGTAACTTTTTTGGGAATGGGACGAATTATCAATTTAACAATGTAAGCCCAGGAATTGTAACCGTTTATGTAAAAGATATTGAAAATTGTGAACCTCCAATACAAAAAGAGGTTTCCATAATCGGGTTTCCAAAATTCTTTACACCAAACAATGATGGTCGCAATGAACGCTGGAGTGTCAAAGGCGCAACTACCACATTTTTCACAAAAATTGACATCGTTATTTTTAATCGATATGGAACTGTGATGCATGTAATTAACTCTGAAAATCCTGACGGATGGGATGGGAACTACAAAGGAAAAACAGTACCTTCTGGAGAATATTGGTACACAGCAAACTTGATTGATTTCAACGAAAAAACAATTCGTAAAACAGGGAATTTTTCTTTACTCAGACGCTAAAATCTTTGAAAACTATCCGTATTTTTACGGAATGAAATTTAAATTGGTATCAGAGTTTTCCCCAACTGGAGATCAACCGGAAGCGATAAAACAAATTACAGCAAGTATCAATGCTGGAGAAAAGTTTCAAACTTTGTTAGGAGTTACAGGATCTGGAAAAACATTTTCTGTTGCCAATGTTGTCAAAAACGTTAACAAACCCACTTTAGTTTTAGCACATAACAAAACACTTGCAGCTCAGTTATATTCAGAATTTAAGCATTTTTTTCCAGAAAATGCGGTGGAATATTTTGTTTCCTATTACGATTATTATCAACCTGAAGCATACATTCCTGTAACGGGGACTTACATCGAGAAAGATTTATCCATCAATGAAGACATTGAACGCTTGCGATTGAGCACTTCTTCTTCCCTACTTTCGGGAAGGCGTGATGTATTGGTGGTGGCATCTGTATCTTGTCTGTATGGAATTGGGAATCCAAACGAATTTAAGAAAAATGTAATTCCTGTAGCTGTAGGGCAACAGATAGCGCGAACTAAATTTTTGCATCAACTAGTAACCAGCCTTTATTCTCGTACTGAAGTTGAAATAAAAAGCGGTACTTTTAAAGTAAAAGGAGACGTGGTAACCATCTATCCTTCTTACGGTGATCACGGATATCGAATTCACTTTTTTGGCGATGAAATTGAAGAAATTGAATCCTTCGATTTAGAAAATAATACGGTGGTTGAAAGTTTTGAAGAACTCACTATTTATCCTGCCAACTTATTTGTAACCTCTCCAGATGTATTGCAAAATGCCATTCATCAGATTCAAGAAGACATGATGAAACAGGTGGCCTATTTCAAAGAAATTGGAAAACATTTAGAAGCAAAACGCTTGAAAGAGCGCACCGAATTTGATTTAGAAATGATTCGCGAATTGGGATATTGTTCGGGAATCGAAAACTATTCTCGGTATTTAGATGGTCGTGAACCTGGTACTCGACCTTTCTGTCTTTTGGATTATTTTCCGGAAGATTATTTAATGGTGATTGATGAAAGTCACGTTACCATTCCACAAACCCATGCAATGTATGGTGGCGATCGAAGTCGGAAAGAAAATTTAGTCGAATATGGATTCCGTTTAACGGCAGCCATGGACAATCGTCCATTAAAATTTGAAGAATTTGAAGCGATTCAGAATCAGACCATCTTTGTCAGTGCTACGCCTGCGGATTATGAATTGCAAAAAACAGAAGGGGTGTTTGTAGAACAGGTGATAAGACCCACTGGATTGTTAGACCCGATTATAGAGATTAGACCTAGTTTGAATCAAATTGATGATTTGATTGAAGAAATTCAAATTCGAGTTGAAAAAGATGAACGTACGCTCGTAACGACATTGACCAAAAGAATGGCGGAGGAGCTCACTAAATATTTGGCAAGAGTAGACATTCGATGTCGTTATATTCATTCTGATGTAGACACTCTAGAGCGAGTAGAAATCATGCAAGACCTTCGAAAAGGATTGTTTGATGTATTAATTGGTGTCAACTTACTAAGAGAAGGATTGGATTTACCAGAAGTATCTTTAGTGGCCATTTTAGATGCGGATAAAGAAGGTTTTTTAAGAAGTCATCGTTCATTAACTCAAACGATTGGTAGAGCTGCTCGAAACGTGAATGGTCTTGCTATTTTATATGCGGACAAAATGACCAAGAGCATGCAGAAAACAATTGATGAAACCGATCGCAGAAGGGAAAAACAAATTGCCTACAACACAAAAAACAACATTAAGCCTACTCAAATTAATAAAAAGATTGAGGATACCTTGACCAAATCTGCAGTTTCTAGTTACCATTATGACAATGCGAAACAAAAAGCTGCCGAACAGGATTTACACTACTTACCCAAAGAGGAAATTGAAAAACGCATTCGAGAAAAACGAAAGCATATGGAAGCAGCCGCAAAGGCTTTAGATTTTATTGTTGCAGCACAGTTACGTGATGAAATTGCTGTTTTGAAAAAGGAATTGTAAGCGTTCTTTTTTACTTAGAGAGGAACCATATTTGTTCGTTCGAACACGTTGGGTATTTTTTATTTTTTTAAAAAAAGGCATTGAAAACTATTTTAAATTGAGATATTTGCCACGAGACAAATTTGCACTTCATCTGCCACTTTTTGAAATGCTGTTCTAAATAATCTTTTAAACAGTTTCTATAGGGAAGTTGAAAAATAGACAAAAAAGATGCTTTTTAATTCGATTGATTTCGCAGTATTTTTACCAATAGTATTTCTACTTTATTGGTTGCTCGCCAATAAAAGCCTGAAGCTACAAAATGCGCTAATCGTTTTAGCAAGTTATGTATT
>JBDMYC010000050.1:0-12517 GCA_039770535.1 Flavobacteriales bacterium | reverse complement strand
TGGTAATACTCACTTTGTTCTTCTTTTTTTATCGAAATTTTGGTTCAAAAATCGACCTTAAAGGTAATTATTAATCACATAAAGATTCTTAATATGAGAAGATAGTTTTAAATTTATTATTTTGGACAAAGCTTTCGAACTAGATGAAACATTTGTACTTAGTAAGACACGCAAAATCCGATTGGGCAAACCCCGGATTACCAGATTTTGAGCGACCGCTTAATGAACGAGGAAATAGAGATAAAAAATTGATGGGCAAAAGATTGGCTGAGAAATCGGTTCTTCCTAATGCCTTTATCTCTAGTTCGTCAAAAAGAACTACTCAGACAAGTGTGGCTTTGGCCAAAAAAATTGGCTTTCCAACCAGAGAAATTCAGTTCTATGAAGAAATTTATCACGCTTCACCTTTTGTTATGCTATCTTTTATCAATAAAACGGAGAACAAGAACAATAGTTTGATGCTTGTCGGGCACAATCCAGGTATTTCTATGTTATGCGATTACTTATGCAATTATGCTATAGATTTTCCGACTTTGGGCATGGCAAAAATCTCCTTTGAAGTGGATGATTGGATGGAAGTTTCTGCGCAAACTGGAACGCTTGATTGGTTTGATTATCCCAAGAATCAAAGCTAGAATCACTTCTGAAAACGTCATTTGTTAGGACAAAAAAAGATAGAATTTTTAGATGTGAAATAAGTAATTATTACATCCAAATAATAATAAATTAAATTTTATTACTCAGGTTCAAGTTTTTTACTATATTGGGCTCAATAATAAAAACAAATAATGTCAGAAAAAATAAAATTTCAAAAGGAAGTACCTATCAAAACATCCGTGGGGATTCTGTATGATATGCTGACAACTCCAAGTGGATTGTCGGATTGGTTTTGTGATGATGTAAATATCGACAGTGATATCTACACATTCTTCTGGGAAGGTTCCGAAGAGAAAGCAGAATTAATAAGACAAAGCAAAAACGAATTTATCCGTTTCAAATGGGTAGAAGATGAAGATCCTAGTACTTATTTCGAACTCAGAATCAAGATTGATGGAATCACCAAAGACGTAGCGCTAGAAGTTACAGACTTTGCTGATGACGAAGAAGAAGTAGAAGAAGATACTTTGGTTTGGGAAAGTCAAATCAATGATTTGAAAAGAGTTATTGGAGCTTAAGCAATAATTACACATTTTTATAGTTAACTTTTTATGTTGAAGAAACTCGATTGGTTCATCATAAAGTCCTACATAGTTCCGTTTATCATTACATTTTTCATTGCTGAATTTGTTTTGATCTTGCAGTTCATGTACGTTTATCTAGACGACCTAGTGGGAAAGGGAGTGGGAGTGAGTGTCTTTACAGAACTCATGTTCTATATTTTCTTGGAAGTTGTCCCAATCGCCCTGCCACTAGCTATTCTTCTTTCGTCTATCATGACCATGGGAAACCTGGCCGAAAAAAATGAGCTTACAGCCATGAAAGCAGCCGGAGTTTCTCTGCTTCGAGTCATGCGTCCGCTCTTGTTTGTGATGATTGTTTTTGCAGGTATTTCATTCTATTTTTCCAATTACGTGTGGGGAAAAGCTTACCTAAGCAAGAAAATTCTCATTACGGATATGACAAACAAAAAGCTTTCTTTGGTGCTTAAAGAAGGTATTTTTTTCAATGAAATAGACAATTACAGCATCCGTGCAAATAGAGTGGACAAAGAAACTAATGAACTGGGAGATGTTCTTATTTTTCAGCACCATCCCACTTTCAAATACCGGAAAGTAATTCGTGCAGAGCGAGGAGAAATGCGAAAGTCGGATGACGGAGAAAACCTAGTGTTGACTCTTTATAACGGAGAAATTACTGAGGTGATAAATCCCAATGACAATCCCATGGAAAAGGAAACGATTCTCCCTCACCAGCAAATTAGCTTTCAAGAAACAACCCAAAAAATAAATATTTCTTCGCTCAGTTTGAGCAGAACCGCAGAAGAAGATTACCAAGACCAACCTACTTTGTTGCCAGTGTTTCAATTGACCAAGATTGTAGATTCTTTGCAAGGGAGTTACGATACGATCAAAAGAAGTCTACTTGGCTATTATAACAATTCTTTTACTGTATTGAGAGCAAGTAGCTCTTACAATTTAGACACTTTGAATGCCAATACATTCCATTTTGACTCGCTTTTGCCACAAGAACAAAAAGTGGTGCTGAAGAACGCACGAAACCGAGTGGAAAATTCAATTAATTACCTAGAAAATAGAAGTTCTGACTTTCAGAACAGAGCCAAGTACAAAGCTAAAGTTGAAAAAGAATGGCATAAGAAATTTACTCTTTCTTTGTCGTGTATTATTCTCTTTTTTGTGGGCGCTCCCTTGGGTGCAATCGTGAAAAAAGGAGGGGTTGGAATTCCAATAGCAGTAGCAATTGCTTTGTTTATTGTTTATTACATTATTTCCATCACGGGTGAGAAATTATCTAAGAATTTGGTGTTACCCACCTACATTGGAATGTGGCTCAGTTCCATGGTGCTCATTCCGCTAGGAGCTTTATTAACTTACCAAGCTGTTACGGAATCTAAGATTTTAGATTTTGAACAATGGGGGAATTTCTTCAAAAAGATTTTTTGGGCAGTTGTGGGAGTATTTAAGAAGAAAGTATAATCTGATATTAGCTCTAATTTACTATAATTTTTCGCGTTATCTTCTCTACTTCACTACTCTCAAATTGAAACAAATACATCCCTTTTGCCAAATTTGTAACATTGAAATTAGTTGTATAATCTGTAAGGCTAAATTGGTTGACCAATTTCCCTTGTAAATCAAAAACCGATACGTTTACGGAACTACTCAACTCCAAACTAGCAGGAAGCTTTATAGTGAGTAACCCATTGGTAGGATTAGGATACAATAAAATATCGCCTCCTTTGTTAGATTTATTTTCTGCATTGGCAACACTGTCCAAGTACCACTGATCTTCTTTATGGCAACCAGGAAATTGACAACCGTATTTATCAAGTTTTATGGCGAAGGCATTTTGGTAAATGGGCTGGCCTACTGACCGATATTGCCCTCCAAGAATAAATCCATTGTCGTTAGTTTCTTTAAATGTTTTAACATAGGTGTCACTATCTCGCCAAGAAAGAGTGTCATCAAATTTAATATTGTATCGAAACCACATCATTTCGCCTTTTAATGTAAATTTTGCTAAATTACCATAATATCCTAATGCTACAAGATGATTATCTCTTGTTTTAATCATTTTGGGACTGTAACCAAAGAGAATTGGTCTATATTCATTTATGCCAAAATGAGGAATTGAAATTTGAGCTTTATAGTCTTTTATCCATTGAGTTTTTCCACTTTCGCCAATTTTACTTAAGAAAAGAGTAGAGTAATCATTTGACATGATATCCCAATGGCTATAGAAGGTATTACTTGGATACCATTTTCTCATAATAGAGTCAGAGTTTGTCCAGCCAATGTAAAAACTCGTGTCGTTTTCTGCTTTTATTAGGTTATTTGCTTTAATATTGAATCGCTCATCCCCCAAGTGTTTTCTCCATTGTTCATTACCTAAGCTATCGGTTTTTATTAGAGTAGTGCGGAAAATTTTAGTGCCACCTCCTATCAATTGTAATTCAGGTTCCTGTTCTTGGCATAAAAGCAAGAAACCCTTATCAGAGGTGGAGACGATATCTTTAGGGTAGAGATGAATATTTTTAAGTGGAATAGTATAAGGTTTTGACCATAAGGTAACTCCATTGGTGTCCATCATTTTAATGAATGTATTGATTTTAAAATTTGCTTCAAAAAAAGTTCCTAGAATTAGTAGTTGATTGGTTTTGTGTTTTTCAATCTTAAAATAACGAGAATTGAAATAAGATGTGTCTAGTAAAGAGAAATGGATTGAGTCCAAATCAGAATCTAATTTGATAAGTAATCCACTATTTCCAGGTAAAAATTGATCGCCAGCTATATAAAATTGATTATCCAACAAAATGTTATTATCTGTATTAGAGCCAGATAATTGTGTGTAAGTTTGTGTATCAAGTGCAAGATCATATTCCAAATAAGATAAATCTGTTTTTTTTAAGTTTGAAATTTTTATATAATTTTTATTGATCGAAAAATTTCTATCCATACCAAAAGAAATGTATGAAGTATCGTTTTCAAAAAAAAAAGAACTTTCCCACCCAGGTAATACTTTTGAGAAATAGGTTTGAGAAACTCCAAAATTACCTATACCCAAAAAGAGTAAAAGAAGAATTGCTTTTACTCTTAATTGTACGGTATTTAAATATATAATCACTTTATCAAGTTTAACTTTTTGCTACCTAACGATTTTCCGGCAACCACTATAAAGGCAATATATTCACCTGGGGCTAGTTTATCTAACTTTAAAACTATTTGATCTTGGTTGTTTTGTAGCTTTTGAGTAACCACCATTTTTCCAACAGAATTAACCAACACAAATTGCTTGTTGTTGCCTGGTTCCAAAATAGTATACTTTAAAGTTACAAAATTTTTGGTTGGGTTGGTCATTGGCACAAACACCAAATTAAAGTCCTCTTTTATTTTTCGCTATTTTCCTACTGATTCTTTCGAAGATTTAGAATGATAAATCTCAATAGCGACAACAATAGCAAAACAAGTCCAAACGGGAACTGAGGCTTTGTCTGTATCGAGGTAATTATTTAAAACTCCGTGGGTAAAATATGAAACTAATGCCAAAATTACGGAGAGTAATAATGTTTTTAATTCTCTGTCTTCTAGTTTGATATAAAGTATGCTGGCTTTGTAAAACACGAAGAAGAGCATTAAAAGAAAAGCTATAAAACCTACAATCCCCATTTCGGCAAGTGCACCAAGGTATTCACTGTGTGCATTTCCTAGATTTCCAAAATTAGTACTAATTACCGTTCTCTCGCTTGAATGCTGAAAAGGAGCATATTCGAATGCGTAAGTTCCAGGTCCCCAGCCAAAAATTGGTCTTTCTTCAAACATCCTGATGGCACAATTCCACCTGTTAATTCGTTCTAGGTTGGAGGCATCTGTCGATACATTAGAAATGGATTCAATATGTTTTGAAATATTCTCCGAAGAATCGGTTTTGTTTTTGCCCAAAGCAATCGAGATATCTGTGTAGTATTGAAATCCCACAAAGGCTCCAAACAGGCCTAGCAAAACCACATATTTGAAGTTTATTTTGAGTTTGAAAAGACCCCAAACTCCCATTGCCGCGACCAAACTTACCCATGCTGCACGTGTGTAGGAATAAATAAGTCCAATGAAAAGTATTGCAAAGATCAAAATCAACACGTACTGAATAATGGCTGAATTTTTTTTCCTGTAAATGAGGCCAATCGTCAAGGGAATGTAAAAAGCGACAATGGCGCCATACGAAGTATGATCTTTGTAGAAAGGCGACATAATCCAGTGTGCAGCTTTTTGGTCAAATCCCCATCCGTAATGCCTGATGAGTGTGATGAGAACAACTAAGGCAAGAGAGCCTAAATACAACCAAACTACTCGGTACATGTTTTCTTTTACCTTGAAAAGAGTAATCATGTAGAAAAAAAGTGGAATTACAAACCACAGTTTTGCAATCAGATATTTAAGTGAAATAACAACAGTTGAACTAGTAAAAACCGTGATGAACATCCAGCACAAATAGAAAGTAACCGCCACAGTAATAGGGTGACTTACTAGATTTTTATCATAGATTCCTCTTTTAATAAATCGCATACTGATGATAATCATAAGCCCAAATAAAATGGGCTCTGTGGGCAGGTAAAAACCAATATTCCCTATAGAAAGGCTCTCGAGATTGAGCGAAAATGGAGTGAAGAGAATGACAAAAAAAAGCAATTCTTTTGTTTTGTAAAAACTAAAATAAACCACACTCAAAGCCAAAGGTAAAAAGGCAAATTCGTAAATTTTATGGTATATAAAATACCCGTTCAAACCTATGAATAATAGACTGAACAGGAGAATAAGTGTGTTATATCTTAGGTTAGATTTTAACACAGTTTCTTTTAAGATTCTTTGCTTTTTAGGTCTTTCAGTTTTTCAAAAATCAACAATAAAATGATTGAAAACAAGAAAGCAGAAATGGTTGAAACTACCACAATTAGCCATCTTATTGGATAAGCCTTTTTCTCAGAAGGGAAGGCTTTTTCCACGGTAAATTTGTGCGAGAAACTAGATGTTGCATCAGATTTCAACTGCTCATAAACAGCATTTTTTGTCGAGAGACGCAAGTTCATGTATTCTAGTTTATCTTCAAAATTGGAGTAAATACTTCCGTACTGATCGGTTGCAAGAATTTTTTTCTCGATTATTTTTCTTGTTGCTCCATCCTTGGCGCTTGCCAAAGCGGTTATAAGAGTAGGTCGAGATTCTTGATCTACCACTCCCATTTTGTTCAGTTTAGCAAGAGAATCTACAATCATTTCCACCTCTTCCTTCAATTTGTTTCTCTCACTTTCAGCAACTTCAAGAGCTTCGCTAGATCGTTCGTTAATCATCCTGTTTTTTGCTCCATCATAGAATTTACTGATGTCATTGGCAATGAGTGCAGCAGTGTCAGGGTCTTTGTCCATCACAGAGATCAAAACGGAACCGTATTTTGTTCTCGCAAATGAAACATTTCCTGCGTAAGTTTTGTTCAGTGCAGTAATTTTTAAGCTACTTTTTGGATCTATTCCGTAGTGATTTAATAAATCGTATTTGCTCACAATTTGGTCACGAATTTCTGCAGATTGCAATACTTGAATCATTTGTTCTGCTTGTTGTTCTGCACCAAAAGTAGCAGCACTTTGATCAGGATCTACGATATCTGTAAAAGCTACTGTGTTTGACATTGCAGGGTACAAAGTCACGGCAGATTTGAATTTTTCTTCGATCATGTACGAGTAAATTATCGCAGCAATTGCGGCAATAATTGTAATCAGAATTACAAGTTTTCTTTTGTTCCAGATAAACTGTAATAAGTCTTCTGCATGATTGTTTTCTTTAGTTGTCATAGAAAGGCAAAAATTTTAATAAGTTGGGCGAAATTACTAATATCTTCCTCATTAGAGAAATTATTTGGTTATATACTCAAGGCGTTTAGGTTTTTGGAATTTTAGAGGTTCTGTTTTTTTTCTTTATCAAGGCAAAATTTTCAATCATAGGCTAGTTCTGTTTTAAAATTTTAACGCAGAAAAAGGAAAAAAGAGTTCTATAAAAACCAAAGTACCTTAATGTTTTGAGTATAACGAAGCATTTCTTGTTTTATTAGCATCTGGATAACAAAAATAAGTGGTGATTTTCTTATCTTCGTTTCTATAGATAAAATCTGAAAAACTATGAAAATTATTGTGCCAATGGCCGGAAGAGGTTCGAGATTGAGACCTCACACTTTAACTATCCCAAAACCTTTGATGCCAGTAGCTGGAAAACCAATTGTGCAGAGGCTTGTAGAAGACATTGCTAAAGTGAGTAATGAAAAAATTGATGAAATTGCTTTCATCATAGGAGACTTTGGAACTGAAACTGAGGAGCAATTGAAAGGAATTGCAGAAAGCTTGGGAGCAAAAGGAAGTGTGTACCATCAAGAAGAAGCTTTGGGAACTGCGCATGCCATTCTTTGTGCTCAAGATTCATTAAAAGGGAACTGTGTAGTGGCTTTTGCCGACACTCTTTTTAGAGCTGATTTTACCTTAGATACAGAGAATGACGGAATTATTTGGGTGAACCAAATTGATAACCCAAGTGCTTTTGGAGTCGTGAAACTAGATGAGGAAGGAACGATTACAGATTTCGTAGAAAAACCAAAAGAATTTGTTTCTGATTTGGCTATTATTGGAATTTATTATTTCAAAAGTGGAGAAAATTTAAAAAGTGAATTGCAATATCTTATTGATAACAACATTCGTGAAAACGGAGAATACCAAATCACCAATGCGCTTGAAAACATGAAGCAAAAAGGGGCCAAATTCAAAACAGGTAAAGTAAATGCTTGGATGGATTGTGGAAACAAGAATGTGACTGTAGAAACTAACCAAAGAGTATTAACTTTTGAGGGAAAGAATATCATTGAAGGAGACTTTACAAACGAAAATTCTGTAATTATTGAGCCTTGTTTTATTGGAGACAATGTTGTGTTAAAAAATACTATAATTGGACCTCACGTTTCTGTGGGGAACAATACTACGATTGAAAACTCTGTTATAGCAAACAGTATCATCCAGAATGAGACTTTGATTGTGAATGGAAACTTTACCAATTCCATGATTGGAAACAAAGTAAATTACCAAGGAAAAGCTCAAGATTTGAGTATTGGAGATTATACTGAAATGAAAAACTAAACATGCGTAAATTTACGACATTATTATTTGTATCTGTCTTGTTCTTTTCTTGTAAAACAAACAAGGAGGCACTAAACAAAACACTGACATCAAGTGAAGTAGAGAAAAACAGATTCACAGCTTTGTACATCAAAGCTACGAATAGTGCTATGCTTGAAAATACAGATAAAGCGATATTGTTGTATGAGCAATGCAAAGAATTACGCCCGCAAAATGCGGCAATTTACTACGAGTTATCTAGGCTTTATGCCAAGAAAAGAGATGCTTCAAATGCTTTTGGTAATGCAGAAAAGGCATATGAGTTAAACCCATCTAATAAATGGTATTTGCTGCAAAGAGCTATTGTGTTGCGGGCAACAAGCCAGCCTGACAAGGCAATATCTGCATATGAAGATTTGGTTAAAATGGATAAGAAAAACCTCTCGGCTTTATATGAATTGGCTCAATTGTACCAAGAAAATGATAAGCCAAAAAATGCTGCAGAGACTTTGACGAAAATTGAAACTATTAGCGGTAAAAATCCTCAGATGAGTTACCAAAAATACATGCTCTTGATGGATGCCAAAGAAGAAAAACTAGCTCTTGCTGAGATAAGTGCTTTGCTTAAACAAAGCCCTGAAAATGGAATGGGAAACTTGGCAATGGCTCAATATTATGAAAAAAATGGGCAGCAAGAAAAAGTATACAAAAGTATTGTGTATGTGTTTGAGGATGGTTCAATAAGAACAGATACCAAACTCAACATTTTGAGTGATTATTCAAAAAAGGCAGTAACGGACAATGAAAAAAAGTCGCAAACAAGGAATTTAATTGAAATCATGAAAAGAGTGCATCCAAAAGATGTTAATTCTTATGTGGCTGCCGGAGATTTTTATGGCATTCAAAAAGACCTGAAAAAAGCGAACGAGAATTATGAGAAAGCGCTTGAGTTTTCTACAAATTCATATCCAATTTATATGCAATTATTGGATAATGAGTTTAATGCAAAGGATTTTTCGCAGGTAGTAAGATATGCAACTGAGGCAATTGAATCTTATCCCACTCAGCCAGTTTTGTTCTTGTACCAAGGAATGGGGTACAAAGAGAACAAAGACTACGAGAAGGCAGTTTTTTCTTTCAAAATGGGGTCGAATATGATTGCGGATAACGAAAAGCTTGAATTTGAATTTTATTCCAAATTGGGAGAGACCTACCACGAGCAAAAGGATTTTGCAAACTCTGACAAATACTTTGAAAAAGCACTTAATATTAATGGACTTGAGCCATTTATGCTCAATAACTACAGTTATTATTTGTCTTTGCGAAAAGAAAATCTGGAGCGAGCAGCCGAGTTGTCTAAGAAATCGAATAATATCTATCCAAAAAACGCGTCATTCAATGACACATACGGGTGGATTTTGTTTCAACAAGGAAAGTTTGTAGAGGCTGAAATTTGGCTAAAAAAATCGCTTGAAAATGGAGGAGATAAAAGTGGCACGGTCTTGGAACATTATGGAGATGTAATGATTCAGTTAAAAAATGAATCAGAAGCATTGAAATACTGGAATCTAGCGAAAGAATCAGGAGAGTTTTCAGATAAATTATCAGATAAAATTAGAGACAAAAAATATGTTGAATAGACAAATCTTACATTTTGTGACTGTCGCTTTCATTGCCCTATTTTTTGTGCAATGTAAGGCAAAAAAACCATTGATATCAGACAAAGAGGGAAAGGTGAACTTGACCAGAAGTGAGGCAGATACTATTGTGGGAAAAGTAATGCAAAACAATTTTCAGTACGAAAATTTGAAAGCCAAAATAAAAACAAAATACAAGAGTAGAGAAAAGCAAAACCTTTCATTTAGTACGTTTTTGAAAATGGAAAAGGATTCTATTATTCATGCCACAATTTCATTTTTGACGATTCCTGTTGTGGTAGCTGTAATTACTCCAGATTCACTTAAATTCATCAATAAAAAAGATAAAAAGTACTTTGAAGGTGATTTTTCATATATCAGTAGATTATTGAACACTGAAGTAACTTTCCGTCAATTACAGGAGCTTTTGATAGGTAATTCTATAGAGATGGATTCTACTAGAAGACATATTCTGGTTCAAGATAACGAGGAGTTTTTTATCACGGAAGAGAAGAGAATGACTGACTCCAGAGAAAATTGGAAGGTGAAGTATTGGATTAATGAGTTGTTTAAGGCAGGAAAAACAATCTTGGTGAACGATAAGAAAGCAACAAAAATTGAAATTTTTCAGACAGATTATAATAAGGAAGATGATCAATTATTCCCCAATCGGACTAAAGTAGAAATTGTGAACCCTACAGATTCTATTTCTATTCAGTTGAATTACCAGAGAGTTAAAATTAATACAGAAATGGAATACGAGTATTCTGTACCAAGCCATTACGAGAAATATGAAAAGTAGACCTATTACATATTTTGTTACTTCTGTTCTTGTGTTTATCTTATCATTGGGATCTTTTTCTACGATTGCTCAGTCCAAAACTCAAAAACTAAAAGCCAAAGAGGAACGGCTGAAAAAACAGCTGGAACAAACTCAGGAGTTGCTAAATGCGACTAAAAAATCACAGAAAACGACTGTGAGTGAACTTAACATTATCAATAGACAGATTGCATTTAAAGAGGAATTATTGGTAAATTTGGATAATCAACTTACTGAGACAACCAATCAGATTTCGAGAAATAAAAATGAAATTGAATCTCTGAAAAAGGAGCTGGTGGAGCTGAAAGCAGAGTTCAAAGAAATGATTCGGTTCGCATATAAAAACAGGAAAAAAGAATACAATGTCATGTATTTATTCTCGTCTGAGGATTACAATCAGGCCTACCGCAGGATGAAATACATTGAACAATACACAGACAACAGAAAGAAAAAAGCGCAAGAAATAAATACCATGCAAGCTAAACTTGGAAAAGAAAATGAGGAGTTAATTGCAAATCTTGAAGCCAAAAAAGAATTGATTGTAGAGTATCAAGAGGAAAAAACAAAGTTTGTGCAAGTCAAGCAAAAGCAACAGGTGATGTTGGCCGAAATTTTGGCAGACAAGAAGGCATTGCAAGCAAAATATGACAAGCAAGAAAAAGCAAGACAAAAAATTGCAGATGCGATACGCAGAGAAATTGCCAAAGAATTGGCAAGAACAAAGAAGAAAAATAGCTTTAAACTGAGTCCTGAAGCAAAGCTCGCTTCTTCTAGTTTTGAGAAAAACAGAGGAAAACTACCTTGGCCAGTTTCTCGAGGCACAATTACTAAAAGATTCGGAAAGCAAAGACACAGCCAAGTTTCTTCAGCATTTATTCAAAATAACGGGATAGATATTAGCACTTTGAAATCTTCGTCTGTGAGGGTTGTTTTTGGCGGAACTGTTACTAGTATTGTGACCATTCCTGGAAGTGGGCAAATGGTAATTGTGAGCCATGGAGCATACCGAACTGTTTATTCCAATTTGAAAACTGTATCTGTGAAATTGAATCAAAAATTGAAAACTAAGCAGACAATTGGAACACTATTGCCCAATGCTTCGGGAACAATCTCTGAATCCCATTTTGAGATTTGGAAAATTGCTGGAGGTGACATGAAACCACAAAATCCAGCTAGTTGGTTGAATAGAAGATAGCACATTCGACTGCACTGCGTTTCGTTTGGTGACCAAAGTTGGAAGACGGAAGCACGAAGTTAGAAACACAAAATTTCATTGATGAAATTTTTCGTCCTTTGTTTTTTTGCTGTGATTCCTGCGAAGGCAGGAATCTAAAGAAGAGAATCAGCTTGATGAATGAGATTCCTGCCTTCGCAGGAATGACAAATGTCTTTAGCAACTTATTCTCAAATTTAAGCAAATTCGGTAATCAAATACACAATCACCACAATCATAAACAGAAACAAAAAGTATTTAGGATCTTTGTAGATTGGTTTTTTAGATCGTTTGGTAAAGTTCTCGTAACTATGAAAAAGTTTGCCAAAATCCTTATGCTTGTCCCTCTTTTCTTTAGATGGAATCTCAGGAGATTTGTCTTTATTTAATTGATACTTTTTCATTTATTCAGGCTCTTTTTAAGAGTTTCTATCACTCTATACACTCTCATCTTTGCAGATGCTTCTGTTATGTCAAATATACTTCCAATTTCTTTAAAAGAGAGTTCTTCAAAGAATCTCATT
>JBDMYC010000049.1:0-2897 GCA_039770535.1 Flavobacteriales bacterium | reverse complement strand
GACATGCATCTGGACAATTGAACCCTGGAGTAAAAACACCAAAAGAAACTCTGAAAAACTACTCTTCTACACTTGAGGAAGCTAGAGCAGATTTAGTTGGATTGTATTACATCATGGATCAAAAAATGGTTGATTTGGGATTGATAGAAACATTGGATGTCGGAAAAGCTGAATATGATGGTTACATTAGAAACGGTATGATGACTCAATTATCTAGACTAGATTTGGGAGCAGAAATTGAAGAAGCGCACATGAGAAACAGACAATTGGTTGCTTCTTGGGCTTTTGAAAAAGGAGAAGCTGATAGCGTAATTTCAAAATTGACAAGAGACGGAAAAACGTATTTTGAAGTAAATGATTACAACAAACTAAGAGATTTGTTTGGGCAATTATTGAAAGAGATTCAAAGAATAAAATCTGAGGGCGATTACAATGCTGGAAGAGATTTAGTAGAAAACTACGGAGTAAAAGTAGACCAAGCGATTCACAAAGAAGTATTGGATAGAGTAAAACCTCTAAACATTCAACCTTACAGAGGATTTGTTAACCCTAAAATTATTCCTACAATGAATGATGCTGGAGAGATTACAGATTTCAAAATTGAATACCAAAACTTTGATGAGCAAATGCTTGAGTATGCGAAGAGATTTGCTTTCTTGCCTGAGTACAACTAAGATTTAGATAATAAATTTATTAAGCTCCATTCTAATTTCAGTATGGAGCTTTTTTTGGGCTTGACTATTTGTTCTCGATACTGAGTAATCTTCTTCTCAGTCAATCATTTCACTCGAAATGAAAACCAAAAAGTGTCGTTAGCAATTGGGGTTTGTCATTTCGAGTGATTTTATTGGAGCGATAGCGTAAATTAAATTGTATCGAGAAATGGCTCTCGAGAAAGTTACTTTTCACTCTTTACTTTTTTCAAACCCTCTCAACATTAATCCAAACCATTTAACATTATTTAATTGGCAATAAAAATGGTTTTGTTATTTTTACTTAACCAAAAAACCAACTATGATTTTTGAAGCTAAAAACATACACAAATCTTACCACAATCATGTAGCATTAAATGATGTAAGTTTGAGTGTAAAGGAACAATCGATATTCGGATTACTAGGACCTAACGGAGCTGGAAAAACTTCTTTGATAAGAATTATTAATCAAATAACTGGACAAGATTCTGGTGAGATTTTGATTAATGGAGAAGTACTTAGCCCTAAGCACATCAAAGACATTGGTTACTTGCCTGAAGAAAGGGGTTTGTACAAAAAAATGAAGATTGGAGAACAAGCAATGTATCTTGCTCAGCTAAAAGGAATGAGCAAAAATGATGCAAAAAGAGAATTATTGCAATGGTTCGAGAAATTTGAAATTGGGAGTTGGTGGGACAAAAAAGTAGAAGAATTATCAAAAGGAATGGCACAAAAAGTTCAGTTTATTACTACTGTTCTTCACAAACCTAAAATCTTAATATTGGATGAGCCATTTAGTGGATTTGACCCAATAAACGCTAACCTTATCAAAAGCGAAATCATGCAATTGAAAGACAATGGAGCTACCATTTTCCTTTCTACTCATAACATGGGTTCTGTAGAAGAAATTTGTGATAATATTGCGCTTATCAATTCATCAAAAAAAGTACTGGACGGTAAAGTAACCGACATCAAAAAAGAGTTTAGTAAAAACATGTATGAAATTGATTTCAAAGGAAATATGATTGGTTTTGCCAATGCTCTTTGGACAAATTTTGAATTGGTAGAGAAACATTCTTTTGACAATGACAACCACAGAGCGACTGTCAAAATACTGAATGACAACACGCTTAATAGTTTGCTATCTGCCTTAATAAAAGAAGAGGTAGAGCTGAAACAAGTCAATGAAATTGTGCCAACCATGAGCGAAATTTTTATTGAAGTAGTAGAGAAAAACAATCAATTGGTAAGCTAAAAAACTTTGAATTATGAGTAATAATAAAACAGGATTAATAATAAAAAGAGAATATTTAACCAGAGTAAAAAAGAAGTCTTTTATCTTGATGACGGTCTTTGCTCCTTTTCTTTTTGCGGGATTTTTTGCTTTGATAGTCTTCTTGGCAATGCCAAAAGAGCAAGATTACAAATTACTGGTAGTAGATGAAACAACTATCATGTACGAGGGGATGGAACTTTTGCAACAACAAGAGAAAGCGCAGCAAACTAAGGACAATAAAGCCTTAGATTCTGGCAAAGAAATAAAAGAGAAAAATAAAATTGAATTATTTGAAGCTACTGGAACGTATTCTGAGGCTATCAAAAGATTTCAAAAAGAAAATTCAGATTTTGACTATTTGGTTTACTTACCAAAAAATCTAGTTGACCAATCAGATGGAAAAGCAAATTTGATTTATAAATCTGCTCCAAACTCTCCTACCGAAACTAAAATAAATAGATTGATAAATGGAGCGAGAGAAGCCCTCTTAATGGAAATAGAAAAAGTAGACAAGGCAAAATTTGACAGAATAAAAACGAAAGTAGGATTGACTTCCGAAGCTTCTTCAAACTTAGATGAAAATGGAGCAAAAATCGAAGAAAAAGCAGATTACAAAATTGCTGCTGGGTTCGGATTTGGTTTTTCAATCCTAATTTTGATGTTTATCCTAACCTTTGGTATGCAAGTAATGAGAGGTGTTATAGAAGAAAAAACAAGTAGAATTATTGAGGTTATTATTTCTTCTGTAAAGCCATTCCAAATTATGATGGGGAAAATTGTTGGAATTGGATTAGTTGGGTTAACTCAATTTATTTTCTGGATAGTTCTTACTGGAATTCTTATCATTGCAGGAACAGTAATTTTTGGAATCAATGTATCTCCAGATGCAGTTTCAGAAATGAGTTCTACAGATCTTGCAGCTGCAGCAG
>JBDMYC010000048.1:0-2569 GCA_039770535.1 Flavobacteriales bacterium | reverse complement strand
ATTCTCGAAAAGTATTGGAAACGATTGATTTAGACTCTATCAAATTTATCGGGTATGCTTTTCAAATAGAAATGAAGTATACCGCAACCCGATTGGGCTTTCAAGGGAAAGAGGTTCCAATCACATTTAAAGACAGAGAGTTGGGTAATTCAAAAATGGATACTTCGATTTTTAAAGAAGCCATTTTTGGAGTGTTTAAGTTGCGTTTCAAAAAAATTTCGAAAAAGAAATAAACTTTCTTTCAGAATAGTTATTCAGGTTTTCTATGGTTATTTTTACCCTCGATAAAAATATAATACATGGCAACGATTCTAGTAAAAAACGGAAAACTCGTAAACGAGGGGAGAATTGAAAAAAAAGATATCCTTATTGTTAATGATAAAATTGAGAAAATAGGAGATTCTATTTCTCATGCCTCTGCTGAGGTAATTGATGCTCAAGATAAATATGTTTTTCCTGGAGCTATTGATGATCAGGTTCACTTTAGAGAGCCAGGACTTACTCACAAAGCAAATATTTTTTCCGAATCAAGAGCTGCCGTGGCTGGTGGAATTACCTCTTTTATGGAAATGCCCAATACTGTTCCTAATGCCTTGACTCAAGAATTGCTGGAGGACAAGTATAAAATAGCATCGGAAAGTTCATTGGCAAATTATTCGTTTTTTATGGGAGCTTCTAACGAAAATATAGACGAAGTATTGAAAACAGACCCCAAAACGGTTTGTGGAGTCAAGGTTTTTATGGGCTCTTCCACGGGAAATATGTTGGTGGATAGCAAAGAGACTCTTACAAATATTTTTTCTAAATGCAACATGCTGATTGCAACACATTGCGAAGATGAAGCTACAATTAGGAAGAACATGGCTCTTGCCAAAGAAAAATATGGAGATGATATTCCTATCGAGATGCACCCCAAAATTAGGAGTGAAGAAGCTTGTTATCTTTCTTCTTCGCTGGCTGTTGAGTTGGCCAAAAAATACAACACAAGATTGCACATTCTTCATATTTCTACTGCCAAAGAATTGAGTTTGTTTACGAACGAAGTTCCTTTAGAGGAAAAAAGAATAACAGCTGAGGCTTGTATTCACCACCTGTGGTTTGAGGAGGAAGATTACAAAACAAAAGGTGCCAGAATTAAATGGAACCCTGCAGTGAAGAAAAAGTCAGACAGAGATGCAATTTTACAAGCTCTTAATGATAATGTGATTGATGTATTGGCGACAGATCATGCGCCACATACCGTAGAGGAAAAAGACGGAGTATATACTAAAGCATCGTCAGGAGGGCCTTTAGTTCAGCATGCACTAAATGCTTTGTTTGAGATGTACCACCAAGGTAAAATTGAGCTCACTCACATTGCCCAAAAGTTTAGCCATGATGTAGCAAGATGTTTTCAAATAGAAAACAGAGGGTATGTAAGAGAAGGTTACTTTGCAGATTTGTTTATAGCGGATCTGGACAAAAAATATACCGTTGAAAAAGAAGGTTTGTTGTACAAGTGCGGATGGTCCCCATTTGAAGGACAGGAGTTTCACTCAACTATTGATACAACGATAGTGAGTGGAAATGTAGTGTGGAACAACGGAAAATTGATCGAAGGCACTATCGGACAAAGACTTTCGTTTGAGAGATAATGAAGCAACTAATTTATATATCAGTGGCATTGTTTTTTTTTCAATGTAATCCTGAAAAAAACTTTGTGGAAAAACCGGATTCATGGATGACTCAAAATGAGTTTGAAGATTTGGTTTATGACATGAATATCTTGGAAGGAAGTTTAGCTAATTTTAATCTAGATAGAAAACTGATGCGTGACACATCTTTGTCGCTTTATCAGGGAGTTTTTGACAAGCATCATATCGATTATGATACATACAAGGCGAATCAGGAGTATTATATTCTTTCAAATACCATGAAAGATGTCTCCGAAAATGTATTGAGAAGAGTGGAGAAAGAGGCGGAGAAATATGAGGATATAGAACCTGTTAAAACTCTATCTTTTGTTCAGATCACTCAGTTGCTCGAATATGACAATCTCAGTGATTTTGTGAACATGGATACATCAACCAATTTTATAGAGAGAATGGATTCTTTACTCAGGTTTTACAGAAGTCATCAGTCTAGTTTACAAGAATTCGCAATTGATTCATTGTCTTTTGAAACGAATCTCATAAAGCTCAAAAAAGGAGCTGATATTTTTCGAAAAAAACCTATGTTTTTTAATAATAAACCGAATGAATAAAGTTAATGTAGTTGGGATAAAAACATTTTCCTACCACGGCTGTTTGGAAGAGGAAGCCAAAATTGGAAATGATTACCTCATAGATGTAGAATTGATTACTGATTTTAAAGAATCAGCCAAGAACGATGATTTGTCCAAAACAATAGATTATGTAATCGTAAATAGGATAGTAGAAGAGGAGATGGCTATTCGTTCCAAGCTGATAGAAACAGTGGGTTATAGAATTCTAGGGCGATTGAAACAAGAGGCCTTTTTGCTGAATCACGCTCGTATCGAAATCAAAAAAATAAATCCGCCTATTAATGGAAACGTGAGTTATGTTTCGAT
>JBDMYC010000047.1:0-14590 GCA_039770535.1 Flavobacteriales bacterium | reverse complement strand
CATCAGCCATTGGTTCTAGTACAGAAAATGATTCAACATCAGTTTGTTCTTGAGTAGCATCCATTCTTCCCGGATTAAAAGGAACTGCAATTTTAAAACCAGCTTTTTCTGTTGCTTTTTCTATCGCTACATTTCCGCCCAGTATGATTAAATCTGCCATTGAGATTTTTGCTTTTTCAGATTTTTTATTGAAGTTAGCTTGTATTTCTTCATATTTTGCTAATACAGTTTTTAGTTGAGTAGGGTTATTCACCTCCCAGTTTACTTGTGGTTCAAGTCTTATTCTTGCACCATTAGCGCCACCTCTTCTGTCTGATTCTCGGTAAGTAGATGCCGAAGCCCATGCAGTTTCAATTAGTTGGTTGTGAGCAATTCCTGAATTAAGAATTTCTTGTTTCAATTCATTAATTTGACTGTTAGACACAAGGTCGTAATCTCTTGCAGGAATTGGATCTTGCCATACAAAATCATTTGTTGGAATTTCACTCCCTAAATAGGTAGTTTTTGGTCCCATATCTCTGTGAGTTAATTTGAACCATGCATCCGCAAATGCTTTATCAAAGTCATCTGGATTTTCTATGAATGCTCTACAAATTTTATCGTAATCTGGATCAAACCTAAGAGCCAAATCCGAAGTAAGCATTGTTGGTCTGTGTTTTTTATCCTTATCAAATGCATCTGGAAGAACTTCCTCAGAGTCTTTGGCAACCCATTGGTGAGCTCCCGCAGGACTTTTTGTTAGTTCCCATTCGTTACCGTAAAGGATATTTAAATATGCATGACTATATTGAGTAGGAGTAGGCGTCCAGATTACTTCGAGCCCAGATGAAATAGCGTCTTTTCCTTTCCCAGATTTATAAGAACTTTTCCATCCAAAGCCCTGTTGTTCGATACTTCCTCCTTCAGGAGCAGCACCAACATGATCTGCAGTTCCAGCTCCGTGAGTTTTTCCAAAAGAGTGGCCACCAGCAATTAATGCAACAGTTTCTTTGTCGTTCATTCCCATCCTGGCGAATGTTATTCTGATGTTCTTTGCAGAACCTTTTGGGTCGGGATTACCATCTGGTCCTTCAGGGTTCACGTAAATTAATCCCATTTGAACTGCAGCTAAAGGGTTTTCGATATCTAAGTCTACTTCACCCTTTTTGTTAAGTCTTCTCGATTCTAACCAACCACTTTCTGGTCCCCAATACACATCTTCTTGTGGTTCCCACACATCTGGTCTTCCTCCTGCAAAACCAATTGTCTTGAACCCCATGGATTCTAGCGAGACATTTCCTGTTAATATCATCAAATCGGCCCAAGAGATTTGTTTTCCGTATTTCTGTTTGATCGGCCAAAGCAGTCTTCTTGCTTTGTCTAGATTTACATTATCTGGCCAACTGTTTTGTGGAGCAAATCTTTGGATTCCCATTCTTGTTCCACCTCTTCCATCACCCGTTCTGTATGTTCCGGCACTGTGCCAAGCCATTCTCACAAACAAAGGTCCGTAGTTTCCATAGTCTGCTGGCCACCAATCTTTCGAATCTGTTAATACGGCTTCAATGTCTTTTTTTAATTGGCTGTAATCTAATTTTTTAAACTCATCTTCGTAGCTAAAACTTTCTCCCATAGGATTAGTTAGTTCTGAGTTTTGAGCTAGAATAGCAACATTGAGACTATTTGGCCACCAATCATCATTTTTTTTCACAACAGATACCTGTTCTTTTTTATGTCCTTTGTCAAAACCAAATGGACAACCTCCTTTTTCTTCCATATTTTCTGTTTTTTCTCCACCGCAGCTAGTAATCAAAATTGCTGAAGCTAAAGTTATTAAAAATTTTATTTTCATGATTTGTTTTTTTTGTACTATCAAAAGTAGTTCGAATAATTTATTTATAAAAACGATATTATAAATGCTATTATTGATATCGTAAATAATATTATCTTTGTAAATGAATATTCAGCAATTTCAATATGTATTAGCAGTAGTAGATTCAAAGAATTTTGAATCGGCAGCAGAAAGATGTTTTGTAACGCAGTCAACTCTCAGTACAATGATAGGTAGATTGGAGGACGAGATAGGTATCAAAATATTTAATCGAAAAACAAAGCCCGTATCCATAACCCCTGAAGGAGAAAAAATAGTTGAAAGATTAAGAATAATTGTCAATGAAATAGATTCGTTTAAGAATGTTATTCAAGAAATGAAAGGGGAAATGATAGGAGAATTGAAAATTGGAATTATTCCCACCATTGCTCCTTATTTATTGCCGCTTTTCCTTTCAAAATTTGCTGATAAATTTCCTGGGGTTAATATTGTAGTTAAAGAAATGCCGACTGCTGAGATACAAAAAGAGTTAAAAAACAGAACAATAGACATGGGTATTCTTGCTATTCCCTTGTTAGATAAAGAACTAGAAGAACAAGAGCTATACACAGAGCCATTTTTAATATACGATTGTAGCTCAAATAGAACCAGTGCAAAAATTGCTATGGAGGAATTAGATTTTTCTAAACTATGGTTACTTCAAGAGGGACATTGTATGCGAACTCAAGTCTCTCAAATTTGTGATTTATCAAATAATAGCCCTGAAAAGAGCTTCAATTTTGAGTTTCAATCTGGATCTATGGGTAGTTTATTGAATTTCACCAAAGCAAGTGGAGGAATCACAATTATTCCTTATTTGGCTACTAATGATCTCAATGAAATGGATAAACAGAATTTAGTTCAATTTAAGGAACCAATTCCAGTGCGTTCTATCGGATTAATTACTCATAAGTTTTTTGTAAAAAAGCAGCTTGCTAAGGAATTGAAAAAAGTAATAGGGGAAAACATAAAAGGACTAATTCCAGAAACGAATAATATGCAAATTTTGAATCCTTTAGATTAATTTTAGCAATAGGTGTTCTATTTTACTTACTGAATTTCAAAAGCGCCTGCATCCAAATTAACTGATGATCTTGAATTTCCCTCATAATCAAAAGCGGGAAAGTTGATAACTCCTGTTGCAGCATTTACTGCAGAAGAAGAGTTGGTGATTTTAAGATTCCTGCCAGAAAAATTTAAAAAACCTAAGTCGCCAGATCCAACAACATTATTACTTTGGTTATATGGATTATTAGAATAAATATAAGTGGAACCACCATCCGTCCTGATGACAATATTCCCGTCAAAATCAAAAGTTACTCCCGTCAAAGCATCATTTATCCCAATGGGAGACTGTGAGCTAGAAACAATTGTATTGAATCTTACCAAAGCGCTTCCAATGTGGTTAGAAGTTGTTCCATTGCTAGCCAAGTTTACTCCACGTTTTCCATTGTCATAAATCACATTATTTTCAATTAATAATTCCTTATTATCGCCAGGATGATCCGAGAAATAGCTTATTCCATGATCAGTAGCATTGTAGAGTTTGTTTCTAGAAACTACTCCGTAAGTTCTTATGCTTATGCAGTTCCCTTCGTCATTTATTATGTCATAAATAATATTCTCTGTAATAGTAACATTAAACCCTTGAAAATAAATTCCGTGATGTGGAGCTCCAAACGTACTCGAAATATTGCTGGTTGCAACATTATAAATTTTATTTCCTTTTATCAAAGTATTAATATGATTTTCGGGAGCTAAAATTCCATTTTCCTTGATGTTGTGAATTTTGTTGTTTAAAATTTTTACTCCGTCAGAGCTTCCGCTATTTCTAAATCGGATAGCATCTTCTTCAATGTTGCGAAACGTACAATTCTGTATGCATAAGTTTTTTACATCTCTTATTTGTAATCCATCACCATCAATATTCTCGAAGATGCAGTTTTTTATAACTGTTCCATCATAGTCGTGGCCATCAATAAATATTGTAGAGTTGAAGGTTTTATTTTCAATTGTTCCAGGCGCCAGATTAGAGATTTTTTCTTCTTTTTTACAAGCTGAAAAAAGCAGGGCAAGGATGAGTAGTTGGATTATTTTTTTCATTGTGTATTAATTAAGCCAAAAATAAGGAACGGATTATCTAAAAAAATATTTTTAAATTCTCTTCAAAACCTCCTCCACAGAAATTGCTTTCCTCCAATCAAACCCATTGTCACTTTCTTTATTTCCATAAGGAGAAAGAGTGAGTTTTTTTCTTTCATCTTCAGTTACTTGAAGCATTAAATCTTGGTTATTGAGAGGGTAAAACCCAATAAGTGGAGTAGTGGCTCCCCAAATTGAAATTACTGGAGTTCCAACTAATGTGGCAAAGTGCATGTTAGAAGAATCCATACAAACCAAATAATCGAGCTGTTTCATCAAAGCTAACTCTTGGTCAAATTGTATTTTTCCTGCTACAGAAAACACTTGTTTTTCTTTATTTTCTAATTGGTTAAGTTTTTCAATTTCAGCTTTTCCACCTCCAAATAAGAAAACAATGTAATTCTTTTTTGTCAACTCTGTTATTAGAGTTTTTATATTTTTCATACCCCACATTTTAGCTTCATGAGCTGCAAAAGGGGCAATTCCAATCCATTTAGTTTCTTTAGAATTCAGTTTGTGTTGCTCTAAAAACTCAGTTAATTGTGGTTTTGTTTCGGGTTTTAACCAAGGTCCTTCAATCAGTTTGGCTTGGTAACCTGCTCTTTCAAAAGTATTAAGGTATTGTTCTATAACGTGAGGCAATTGCGCAACTGATTGATGCGAAATTACTTTCTTTTTAGCGGCTCTGTTTTTATTGAGTGTGGTTATTTTCTTTCCTTTTAGTTTAAAAAAAGAGGTAATAATTCTAGAACGCAAAACATTGTGCAAATCAATGACTTCATCAATGTTGTGATTGTTCAAAAGACCCTTGGTCAATCTTCTTAAACCCAACAAACCTTTATACTGATCTAACTCAATTCCTATTGCATTTATCCTTTCGTGTTTAGGAATGAAAGAAGCAAAAAACGGACGTGTAATTAGTGTGATGTGAATTTCTGGATATGAATCTACAACCGAAAGCAAAGCAGGAATAGTAAGCGCTACATCTCCCATTGCCGAGAAACGGATTACTAATATATGTTTGCTTTTACTCATACAGGTTTTTCTATTTGTTCTCGATACTATTTTTTGGCAGAAAAAACCAAAAAAAATGACTCGAACTGACAACAACAATCAACTTTATGAAATGAAATCTTGTCATTTCGAGTGGTTTTAATAAAACAGTAGTTTGGTTAAAATAGTATCGAGAAAGACACTCGATTATTCAATCTCACTTCTTATAAAGTACAGGATTCAGACTCTCATCATTGTACATTTTCATTTGTCTGTATACTTTCATGTACTTTTTCCCTTGCATTACGTCATCAATCAACTGATTGAATGCTAATGATAAATCTTCTTTTTGCTCAAGTAAAACATTAAGCTTAGCGATAACTTTTTCTTGGTGTCCAGCATCTGCATCTGTTCTATCTACTTGCTCTTGCATATGATAAATCTTTAGTGCCAAAATAGATAATCTATCCACTACCCAAGCAGGAGATTCTGTGTTTATTTTACCACACGAAAGATTGTTTTTTGCCCCGAAATAGTTCCAAAACCAATCGTCAATTTTCTCAACCATATCGGTACGATCTTGGTTGGATGCATCAATTTTTCTTTTCAAAACCAGAGCGGCATCCGGATTGATATTTGGATCTCTGATAATATCCTCGTAGTGCCATTGAACTGTGTCAATCCAGCATTTATGATACAGCAATCCTTCAATTCCACTGTGAGGATTTGAAAGAGGCGTTTCCACGCTATCTTCAATGTGATAGGTGTCAATTACTTTTTTAAAAATATCAAAACAAAGTGTAGCGTTCATAGTTTTATCTTTTTTTCGTTTCTGCAAAAACAGTCCGTTTGCAAAGTATTTGGAATTTGTTTTTTTCGTGTTTGAAATTTTATTTCGATTGTTATCGGAATTATTCTTCCCCTAAAAATAAGGCTTTTAATTCATTTGCATCCTTTGGTTTCATTCTTTTTGCCAAAATTAAACTCAATTGCTTTCTTCTTAATGCTCCGTCATATCTAAATCGTTCTTCGTCAGTTTCTGGCATCAATTCTGGCACTTTGCATGGTTTTCCATCATCATCTAAGGCTACAAAAGTAGAAATAGCTTCATTGCTTTTGTGTTTTACTCCTGTTCTCAGATTCTGAACCCAAACGTCAATATATATTTCCATTGAGGAGTTAAACGCCCGTGAAACTTTTGCCTCAAGAGTGATTGTGTCACCCAGTTTGATTGGTTTGTCAAACGAAATGCTATTAATCGAAGCAGTTACCACTTGTTTATTGCAGTGCCTTCGGGCAGCTACAGAAGCAATAATATCCACCCACGACATAAGCATTCCTCCAAACAAATTGTTGTGAAAGTTAGTGTCATTGGGCAGAACAATGTGTGTGGAAACGGCCAGAGAGTTTTGTGCAGTTCTTGGTTGCATAAGCGAATTTTAATTTTGTACAAATATCTTAATTTAATCTCACTATCGAGGTTATTTACCCCAAAGATTTGTTATTTTGTGAACCTATTCAAACACACAAAAAAATAAATTATGTTAACAGGATTCAAACATCTTCACTCGGCAAATAGATATGTATTATTGGCCCTACTCTTGATAGTAATGATTACATCATTGATGAAATGGCAAGGAAAAAAGGAATACACCAAGCAAGACGATAAATTCAATTTATTAGCTTTTATCTTCACTCACGTCCAATTACTGATTGGGTTGGTGCTATACTTTACGAGTAACTGGGTGCAATTTAACGAAAGTACAATGTCTAATTCAGTACTAAGATTTTTCACTGTAGAACATTTAGTTGGTATGTTAATCGCTATTTCCTTAATTACAATTGGAAGAATAAAGGGAAAGAAAATAACAGATGCTGTAAGAAGACATAAAATGACATTTTGGTACTTTTTTATCGCTTTAGTTATTATGATTGCTTCAATTCCTTGGCCGTTTAGAGAAGTTGCCAAAACTGCTGGATTAGGTTGGATGTAAAGCGACTTCTTTTTGATAAGTAATCAGTTAACCAAAATTAATTATACCATGAAAAAAGTAATCCTAATAAGTTTTTCGTCTCTCCTTTTACTAATTAATTGTAAAAAAGACAGGGATAGATCTCCAGCAACCGAAACTGAGCCTCAGCTACAATTAGATTTGACGTTTGATACCCAGCTTCCAAGACTTGGGAATTTTGGACAGCCAGTAGGAGTTGCACCTGGCAATGCTGCTCAAAACCCGACAATAAATGAGGCGAGTTTGCATTACATTGAATTTGCAGCAGACTCATTAACTCCTTTGACAACAGGATCTATAGTTTATCAAGGGTCTGAAACAAGTATGGGTGGGAGCAGAGCGATAGATTTTGGAAATGCACAGGTAAAATCAAATAATACAAGATTTGTCTCAGTAGATTTATCAAAATTGACTCCAGGAACATACAACTGGTTGCGTGTTTCATTGAGTTATCAAAATTATGACGTAGAAATGATTTACAACAATCCTCCTCTCTTCGTCAATGCTCCATTTACAGGAACTGTTGCTTCTTTTGTAGGTTACAATAATTACATCAGTAGTTTAAAGGTAAAAGACTCAACTATTCTGATAAATGGAAATAAACTACAAGGTTTCTGGGCGTTAGAATCTCAAATTTCAGTAGGAGGAAATTCTTATGGGAGCCTTACTACTGGCGATAGTTCAAATGTAACCGTAGTAAATCCAATTAGCTCTACAAGTCCCGTGCCGGATGGATCTTGTGTTGTAACAGGAAAATTAGCTTCGCCTCTTGTCATAACAGGAAACGAAACAGAATCAATTTCTGTAGTTTTGGCCTTTTCTATCAACAATTCTTTTGAATGGAAAGAAATCAATACGGATGGTAAATTTGAACCTGCAATTGGCGAAACTGTTGTAGACATGGGACTAAGAGGATTACACCCTTACGTCAGGTAAACATCAATTTAAGTATATTTTATGAAAATAATCTCTTACAATGTAAACGGAATACGTGCAGCATTAAAAAAAGACTGGACTGGATGGGTAAAATCTGTGGATCCAGACATTATCTGTGTGCAAGAAACAAAAGCACAACCCGAGCAAATCGAATCGGATTTGTTCTTGGAAATGGGATATCACACTTATGCTTTTTCTGCCGAAAAAAAAGGATACAGCAGTGTGGCTATTTTGACCAAAGAAAAGCCTAACCATGTAGAATATGGAATGGGAAATCCTAAATATGATGTGGAAGGAAGAGTAATTAGAGCAGATTACGATACTTTTTCTGTCATTAGCGCTTATTTTCCTTCGGGTAGTAATCCTGAGAGACAAGGATATAAGATGGATTTTTTGGCTGATTTTCAAATCTATATCAATGAATTAAAAAAGGAAATCCCAAATTTGATTATCTCAGGTGATTATAACATATGTCACAAAGCAATTGATATCCACAATCCTGTAAGTAATAAAAACTCGTCTGGATTTTTACCAGAAGAACGAGAATGGATTACTAATTTCTTGGATTCAGGCTTTATCGATTCGTTTCGTTATTTTAATGAAGAGCCCGATAATTATACTTGGTGGACTTACCGATTTGGCGCAAGAGGAAATAACAAAGGTTGGAGGATTGATTACCATATGGTGAGCAAAACATTAGAAAATAGATTAAAAAGAGGAGTTATATTATCAGAGGCAGTTCATAGTGATCACTGTCCGTTAATGGTTGAAATAGAAGATTAAATTATGAGTAAAAAAGTATGCATCTTTTGTGGTGCGCGAACAGGAAATTCCGAGGAGATAGTGTCCAAAACAAAGGACTTAGTGAAACTTTTAGCCGATCAAGACTATGATTTAGTTTATGGGGGCGGAAACGGAGGTTTGATGGGATTGATTGCAGATGAGTTTTTGAAACACGGGAGAGAAGTGATAGGAATTAGACCTTCTATTTTATTGTCCGAAGAAAATTCTCATGACGGATTAACCGAAATGATTTCTACAGAAGATATGTTTGAAAGGAAAAAAAATATGGTAGAAGTTTCGGATAGTTTTATTGCATTGCCAGGCGGAGTAGGAACCTTGGACGAAATATTGGATGTGATGACTTTAAATAAAATAGATGCCATTAACAAACCAATGGCATTGTATGATATCAATGGCTTTTACACCAAATTAACCGAATTGCTTGATACTTTTGTGGAGTATGGATATTTGGACGAGGAAGCCAAAGGATTGTTGATTATGGAAAGTGAAGGAGGGAAGTTGGTTGAAGCTCTTGAGAATTTTAAAAATTAAGTATGAAAACAATATTTCTTGCAGTAGTCATATTTTTATGTTCACAGATTTCTTTAGGAATAAGTATTGATACCATTGCTCATTTTGATTCAATCCATGTAGAGAACACAATTGCAGATACTATAACCAGAGGAGATGAAAAATCTATTGTTGAAAAAACTGAAGAAGAAATAAACGCAGAGAAAAACGCACAATGGTTTATTTACGGGTTTCTTGGACTTGGCGCTTTTTTAGTGTTTTGGAAATTTAAAAATAACAAATAGAAAAGGGCATTTACCGCAGGTAAATGCCCTTTTTCTTAAGAACTTGAAAAGGAGTGAATTAGTTCTTCATAAAAGAAGAATACATCCACACTTCTTTTTCTTGTAAACTGATGTAATCGCTCATAAGTGAATTGGTTCCTTCGTCATTCGCCTCGTCCGATAAATCAAGGATTTCTCTTTGTAGCAAGATCACAGTTTTAAAAGAATCTAAGATATTTGCTACAGCCACTTTCCCATCTGCTACTTTTCCTGTTTCTTTCACCTCAGACACTTTGTAATATACAGAGTAACTATGTTCTGGAGTATGTCCTAAAGTTAAAATTCTCTCAGCTATTTCGTCTATTTTCAATAATAAATCATTGTAGAGCTCTTCAAATTTCACATGTAACTCGAAAAACTTTTCTCCTTTTATATTCCAGTGAAATCCTCTTGTATTTTGATAAAAAATAGAATAATTGGCTAGTAATTCATTCAGTTTAGTTGATAATTCTACGGCTTTATTTAGGTCGATTCCTATTGCGTTTGTGCTCATATTTTTTTGTTTTTGTGTGCGTTTATTTAACGGCTACTATTAGCAATTCCTTTCAATTAAAAAGATTTGTTTTTAAGCTTTTAACTACTATAAATATACGAAATATATAAGGCAACATCAAGTAACAAGTGTTACAGAGTGTTTGGTTAAGACATTAAACAGACTAGCAAGTGAGGTGAATAAGGTTCTAAATAAAAAGTACAGCCAAAAACTATTTTTAATCTCATTAGTCCGATTTGTATATTCCATTCAGCACTTAAAATACAAATAATGTATCAACTATTAAAAGCAAACTAATTTTCTATCTTTGACTTACCAAAAATGAATAAGGAATGAGCCTAGAAAAAGAATTGGAACAAAGGAGTGATGGGAAATGTGAGATGTGTGGAAACACAAATGAACTAAAAGTCTACGACATTCCACCCATAGAAATAAGAACGGCAAACAAAGCTGTGTATGCTTGTGGAACTTGCTGGGAGCAAATGGACAACCCAGATGCAACAGAAGAAAATCACTGGAGAACTTTGAACGACACTATGTGGAGTGAAACGGATGCAGTGAAAGTAATGGCTTGGAGAATGCTGACTAGACTAAACAACAGCTGGACGCAAAACTTGCTGGATATGATGTACATGGAAGACGATACTATGAAGTGGGCTAAAGCAAGTGGAGAAGGAGTAGAAGGAATGATTGTGAAGCACAGAGACAGTAACGGAGTTATTCTTAATCAAGGGGATTCCATTGTACTGATAAAAGATTTGGATGTGAAAGGAGCAGGGTTCACTGCCAAAAGAGGAACGCCAGTTAGGAATATTAATTTAGTAAACGATAATCCAGAACACATTGAGGGAAAAGTAAACGGACAAAGAATTGTTATTTTGACACAGTTTGTAAAGAAGAATTAAGCTATTTCTTAGCTTCGCAGAATTGCAATATTTAAAAGAATTTTTAAGGAACCAAAAACTCTCCTTTAAATTCTCCATCCACTTTAGAATAACCGATTCTGATATGATTTGGTCTTGTCAGTTTTAAATATTCAATGTATGTGGGTTTTATTTTCAGCATGCAAAAGTGATTCACCTCATTCGTGTAATCGACTTTGTTGGGTGATTTAATTATACAGCCTGGCGCCAAATTAGTTGTATAATCCTTTTTCGATTTATCAGAAATATTTCCCCAAAAAGGTTTTAACTCATCTTTATCTGTTATAATTTCTGCCGAACCCTCTATTTTAATTTGAATTAATTTTTTTGGATGATAAAACAGAGCGCTTACTGCATTATTTTCTTTAATTTCTGCAATTTTTTGAGATCGCAAATCTGTATATACTAAAATAACAAAATCAGATTTTACTTTACGTAACACGACTGTTCGAAGTTGTGGCGCATTACTTTTTGAAGTTCCCAAAGTAAAGTATCGGAAAGGATGTCCTCGCTTTACATGTCCATTTATTAATTCTCTCTTTAAGGATTCTAAGATATCTTCAGTCATTTTATTTTTTAGACTAAATTAAAAGAAATTGAGTTTTAATGTTGAGATTTTTGCCGTATTCCATCTAAAGTAATTTTTCAAAGTCATTTAGATTTAACCAAAAAAAAGCTCCAAACAAATCTGTTTGGAGCTTTTTCAACTTATAAAAAGAAGTTTATTGAGCTATATATGCTTCATAATCAAGCATACTATGTTCAATTACTTCCATAGCTGTAGCAGCATCCTGAAATTCTTCAACTTTTTCATTGCTTGTTTAGTTTTAGTAATTTATTCATCTATAAAGTCAACAGTAGATTGTCTTTCTCGATTTACGCTTAGTTTGGTTACGTCAGGCCTAGAGTAATGTCCAACAGGATCAAAGTTCTGGCGTTCTTCTAACACTCTACTAAAATCTAACGATTCAATTATCAGTCCTTCTTTATTTACAACAGGTTCTACAATCCAGTTCCCGTCTGGTCCCGCAATACAAGAACCACCATTTGCTAGTGTGTTAGGAGCGTTTTTCAATAATTTGTCTAGGTGTGGAGTATCTTCGGGAAAATCTCGTTTTGTCATAAGGCTAGAAACGGAGATAACAAACGACCTTGATTCTTTAGCAATAAAACGAGTAATATCTTTTGTGTTGCGCTCATCTCCAGGCCAAACTGCAACATGAAGGTTTTCGCCAAGTCCGTACAAAGCAGCTCTAGGCAAAGGCATCCAATTTTCCCAGCAATTGAGTCCGCCTAAGGTAAATTCTTTCAAGTGGTGAACTTGTAATCCGTTACCATCTCCAGGGGCCCAAGTCAATCGCTCATCAAATGTAGGTTGTAGTTTTCTGTGTACAGATTTTATTTCACCTAACTGATTTATGTATACAAGAGAGCAATAAAGACTATGACCACCTCTGTTTTCAGCTCTTTCAATAATTCCCAGATAAATAGATATGTTATACTCTTTAGCAAGTTTACATACTTCGTCAAGCTCACCTTTTTCAATTTGAATGGAGTTTCTGATATAGTGAGCATGTAATTCTTTTTGTGTAGTAGAATTCCATTCGGCACCATTGGTAAGTGCAACCCAAAATGGATAGCCTGGTAATAATCCTTCGCCAAATACAATTAATTCACATTTTTGTTTACCTGCATCCTCTATAAAGGCTAAGATTTTTTTCAAAGTTTGTTCTTTGTTTAACCAAACAGGTGAAATTTGCGCTAATGCTACTTTTAACGTATTCATAGATTTTGAGAAGTGATTGTTTGTAGGTTTTATTGAGCTATATATGCTTCATAATCAAGCATACTTTGTTTAATTACTTCCTTAGCCGTAGCAGCATCCTGAAATTCTTCAACTTCTACCGTTTTGTTTTCTAGTTTCTTGTAATCTTCAAAGAAATTACGCAGTTCTTTTATCCAATGTTCTGGTAATTCAGATATATCGTTAATATGGTTAAAACTCATGTCGTTTTCAGCAACAGCAATAATTTTGTCGTCCATTTCTCCGCCATCTATCATTCTCATCACACCAATTACTTTTGCAGATACGATACACATTGGTACAATTTCTATTTGAGAAATCACCATAATATCTAGAGGATCTTTATCGTCACAATAAGTTCTTGGTATAAAGCCATAATTGGCAGGGTAGTGCATGGACGAATAAATTACTCTATCCATCAATAGCATTCCAGATTCTTTATCTAATTCGTATTTAGCTCTTGTGTTTTTCGGGATTTCTATGATTCCGTTCACAATATGAGGAGAGTTTTCTCCAATATGCACTTTGTGCCAGGGGTTTGTCTTGTCTATGTTCATTACTTATTTTTATTGCGGGTCAAAGGTAATTTTTATTTTGGTAAAAACTACAACTTCTATTCTTCTAGTTTTTTATATTCTATTTTTGGGCCGTAAAATGTATACAGGTGGCTTTCAGTAATAAATTTGCCATTTCTTGTGATGGTGGGTGTTTTTATTAAATTAAAACTCACATTTCCTTGAATACCAATGTACAAGTCTTTCTTCCAAAGAAGCGGAGTGGCTTCGGTCACAATCTCAATAGTTTCAAGTACTTCTGTTCGTTCTTCTCTTCTCAACTTCCTGAATCTGGGTATTTTCATCAAGATTAGTGTCTTGTTTTCGTCAATCTTCGAATAATATTGAAACTTCTCTGGTTTCAAATTTTGAATATCAATATTGTCCATCAGCTTTTTTATCACAAAAGAGACAGAATCAGATTTATAGGTAGGGTTTTCTACCATTTTAGCCACGTCATCATCTAATAACCAACTTCTCATGTCCGGCTCGCGTGTCTTCAGCCCAAAAGTCAAATAAGCCATAAAAAGAATCACAAGAATAGAGCCTGACCAATGCCAAAAAGGCCTTCTAACCAAATTTTTATATTGGTTGTATTGCTCTCTTTGCTCCCGAGTGAAATACTTTTTCTTGGTTATAAAGTTGCAAGCATCACATTTTGCGGTTACTGTTTTTCCAATAGGAAAACTTGGTACCCAGAAAAACTGGATGTAGCGACCAAATACAGTGATTTTTTCTTTTCCTCTTTCGCCACAAATACTGCAAGTAGTTTCAGGAATTTTTATCTCCCCCAATTCTGGCTTTCTTGTTCCAACAACTAGCATGGTTAGATATTATTCTGCAGCAGTTTCTTTGTTTTGAGCATCTACTACAGCAAGGGCAGTCATGTTTACGATTTCATCTACACTTGCTCCCAATTGCAAAATGTGCGCAGGCTTGGTCAATCCCATGATTACTGGCCCAATAGAGTCAGCTTCATCAAGTTCCTTTAATAATTTGTAGTTAATATTTGCGGAATCTAGGTTGGGGAAGATTAGCGCATTCACATTTTTACCTACTAATTTAGAGAAGGGAAATTTCTCCTTCAATAAAGTGGGATTTAGTGCAAAATTAGCTTGTAATTCTCCATCAATCACCAAGTCTGGGCATGTTTCGTGGAGTATATCTATAGCTTCTTTCACTTTTCGTGAAGTGTGGTTATTCGCAGAGCCAAAGTTAGAATAAGACAACATAGCAATGGCAGGAGT
>JBDMYC010000046.1:0-5868 GCA_039770535.1 Flavobacteriales bacterium | reverse complement strand
ATTCTGCGGCTATTAAATTAATAAAACAAGAAAGTAACTAACGGATGGATAGTTTATTCGATAAAAAATTAAACCCTCAGTTTTCTGGAGAACTACCAGCAGATTCTATCGAAGAAAATGGAGCTCGACAAGTTCAAGAAGCCTGTTTTTCTTTTGTGGAAACCAAGAAGCCAGGGAATCCCGAATTGGTGCATCATTCAACTAGCTTGATGAAGGAGTTGGAGATTGAGATGAAAGACGAAGTTCAGTTTTTGAATTTAGTGAGTGGAGCTGCTCCGTTCAAAGATTTTAAATCCTATGCCATGTGTTATGGCGGTCACCAGTTTGGGAGTTGGGCAGGCCAATTGGGAGACGGACGAGCTATCAATATCGCAGAATTGGAGTTGAACGAAGAAAATTGGAAATTCCAACTCAAAGGATCAGGACCCACTCCGTATTCTCGAGGAGCAGATGGTTTTGCTGTATTGCGTTCTTCCGTGCGTGAGTATTTGTGCAGTGAAGCTATGCACAACTTGGGAATTGCTACAACCAGAGCCTTGTCTTTGGTGAAAACTGGAGATTTGGTTACCCGAGATATGCTCTATGATGGAAACCCAGCCCCAGAACAAGGAGCTGTAGTTTGCCGTATTTCACCCAGTTTTATTCGATTTGGAAGCTTTGAGATTTTGGCTGCTCGAAGAGAGAATCACAACTTAAAAAAATTAGCAGACTACACAATTAAACACCATTATTCTAGTTTAGGTGAACCGAGTAAAGAGGTTTATGTTCAATTGTTTAAAGAAGTAGCTGATGCCACTCGAAAAATGATTGTAGATTGGCAAAGAGTTGGTTTTGTACATGGTGTCATGAACACGGATAATATGTCCATTTTGGGATTAACGATTGATTATGGACCATACGGCTGGTTGGAAGATTACGATCCGGGATGGACGCCCAATACCACTGATTTAAGAAATAAAAGATATAGATTTGGAAATCAAGCCAGTGTTTCACTTTGGAATTTAACACAGCTGGCTAATTCCTTGTATCCTTTGATAGAAGAAGCCGAACCTTTGCAAGCTATTCTGGATGAATACAGAGCACTTTTTCTTGCCGATTACCACGAGATGATGTGCCAAAAACTAGGCTTGTCTCAAGCGGATAAAGTAAAAGATGATTTCATTTCTGATCTAGAAAAAAATCTGACTAAAACAGAAATTGATTATACTTTGTTTTTTAGGGAATTATCGAATAAGCAAGAACTTGATTTTGATAAATTTTGGAATATTGTTCTCAATTCCAGTTATTTGAAAAAAGAAATAGCTGACGAACAACAAGAAGTTTGGAGAACTTGGTTTGGTCAATTTGTTACTTATATTTTGCAAGAAAACGAAAATAGGGATGAGCGAGAAGCAAAAATGAAAGCGACAAACCCCAAGTATGTTTTGAGAAATTACATGGCACAGCTAGCGATAGATGAGGCAGAAAAAGGAGACTATGGATTGATTGATGAATTGTATCAATTACTTGAAAAACCCTACGAGGAGCAACCAAAAATGGAAAAGTGGTTTGCAAAAAGACCAGAATGGGCAAGGAACAAAGTAGGATGTTCCATGCTTTCTTGCAGTTCCTAGAAATTGTACAGAATTTAGTTGTAATTAAAAAAGAAAAAAAAATGAGTAACATAAAAAAAGCATACATAGCAGGAGGTTGTTTTTGGGGAATGGAAGATTTGTTTAGAAACAGAAAAGGAATACTAGACACAGAAGTTGGATATCAAGGAGGAGAAAACGCGAAACCTAGTTATAAATATCACCCAGGTCATGCCGAGGGAATTGAATTAACCTACGATTCAGAAGAGACTTCTTTTCGTGAGATTTTGGATTATTTTTTTAGAATTCACAACCCAACCACAGTCGATAGACAAGGAAATGACAGAGGATCGAGCTATCGTTCGGCTATTTTTATCCAAAATGAAGAAGAAAGACAAATTGCGGAAGAAGTGATCGCAATTGTCAATGAATCAAACAGATGGGAAGCTGATATTGTGACTACCTTGGAGCCTTTTGCTCCATTTTGGGCAGCAGAACCAGAGCATCAGGATTATTTGGTGAAGCATCCCAATGGATACACTTGCCATTTCGAGCGGTTCGGAACTTTTCTATAAGAAATACTCTTTTTCGAGAAAGCCAATTTATTTTAAAAAAAAATGAATTGGCTTTTTTTTTGTGAAAGTTCGGAGCGCGAAACCTATTTTTATTAAAAAAAATCTTCTTGCACCTGTCTTTTTTGTGAGGCTACTCGTATTAACTATGAAAACCAAAAAAAAACTATGACAGAGTATCGGAATTGAATGTTTCCCTTATTTTGCTTATATTGAGGTTCTTTGCATCTATTAATTAATTTAGCTATTTGGTACCCAATACCTTAAATAACATTATAAGTTCGTGTCTTAATGACGAATCAAAAGGCCAATTCAGGCTTTACGAATACTGCTATGAGAAATTTTTCCCAACATGCAGAAGGTATATCAATGATGAAGAAAGAGCAAGAGAAACTTTGAATTTGGCTTTTCATAAAATTCTCACCAACTTAAGTAAGTACGATTCTAGCCGATCTTTTGATGCATGGGCAAATAGGATTATGATTACCACCAGTATTGATGAGTACAGGAAAGAAAAACGAAATCTCACGACTGAATTGACTCAGGTAGTGAATTATTATAAAAGGCAGAATGAGATAGAAGAATCAATTAACGAGGACAGTATTTTGTACTTGTTAGACTTTTTACCGCCAATGGGCAAGCAGGTTTTTAATTTGTATGCGATAGACGGTTATAAACATAGAGAAATAGCAGAAATGCTAGGTATCTCGGAAAGTACCTCAAAATGGCACGTGACCGAATGCCGGAAGAAGTTGAAAGAAATGTTAAAAAAAAACGTAATGACGGTAGCGTCTTAACTATATTGAAATGAGTGAATTAGATGATTTATTTAAAGAAGCTGCTCAATCAGAGCAAGCAACTTTCAAACCTGAATATTGGGAGCAATATGCTGATCAATACATCAATCAGAATCAGGACCAAAATACAAGTTTTGGTTTGTTCTGGACAGAGATTGGTTTGCTTGGAGTATTCTTGATTTCTATCTTGTACTTCGGTTTAAAGACTGCTGATAATCAAATATCTAGTGATAAAGTGATTGCAAAAAATGAGTTAGCAACACAAGCAATATCACCTGTTAGTCTTGAAGAAAACGAAACAAAAACTGCTTCTTTAGAAACTGCTGGAGTTGAATCTCTGCAAATGAAGAACGTGGAAAAAGGAAACAGTGAAAGTGCAGTAATAAATAATGCAAAAAGAACAGTAAGTGCTGTTTCTGATTTAAGTATAGGAAATAAAAAGCCAGTGAAACGATCTGCTAACGATTTGTTTGCTAAAAAACAGAATGGGCAAGTAGCTAACAAGACTGACTTTGCTTTAGATAATAATTTAGCAGAGGTTGTAGTTCCAACCAATGAAAAAAGGGAGGAAGTAACTAAAGGTAGTGAGAGAATACAAAAAGAAACATTTGCAGAGGCTACTCAACCAGAATATTTGGTAGCAACAGTTGTAGACGACAGTACTGAAAGACCTAGTGAATTAGTTGAGGAAAAAGAAGAAAGCAATCAAGAAGTAAATGCTGAATATGATAACGAAAACTCAGAGAATACTGGGATGAACAGTGTTCCAGATTCTGCTGAAGCTCCGCAGAAAGAAGTTTCTGAGGTCACAAGAAGCAGAGTGAAGAAATTACAATTTGCAGCTCAGTTTGGACTCATTGCTTATGATGACTTCGATCTCAGTTCTCCATCTTTTGATGTCAAAACAGGCATGTTTTTTGGTTTAGAAGCTGAATATTTGCTTAGTTCTTCTTTCTCAGTCTCGGTGGGTGCTAATGTGTACAACAGGCAAAGCGATAATCTGATCATAGCTTTTGATGAACAAGATAAAGGTTTTGGAAAAATCAGAAATAGAAAAACCTACAGTTACACAAATTTATACTTTTTGGAAGCTCCCATTACATTGAACTACAACATCAATGCGAAACATAAAATAGGAGCAGGACCTACTTTTACAAGGCTACTAACTACAAAAGTGGAAGTGAACGAAGAATTTCCAGCTGCAAGTTCGGCTAATGAAAGTGAGTACATGTATCATTACAATACATTCAATTTGAATAATGTAGGTATAAACCTAAACTACCAATACTTGTTTGGAAGGGTGGGAATAAATGTAGGATACACGCAAGGAATCAATGAGTTTTTGAATAAAGAAACATTTAAATCCTCAGGGTTTTCTAATTTGAGTAGAGTAAATTTTGCGATTAAATACCGATTATAAAAATGAAAAAATATTACTACATTTTTGTCTGTTTGGCGCTTGTGATGACAAGTTGCAAAAAAGAAGAGATTCCAGAAATGAATCCCGGACCAGGAAGTGAGGGCATTTTCTTGAACGGAATGCTAGGAACAGAAGCTATTAATTTGAATTCTAGTGGAAATTATTACATGCATTCGAGTTACACGTTTGATACCGCAAAGTCTGTATACGTCTTTACAGGCGAACTAAAAGAGAGAAACTGCACTGAGTGTGGACCAGGAATTAAATTGATGGTGAGAAACTACAAACAGTCGCCAAACGGAGAGTTGAATTTTGACTTAGATTCTTTGTTCAAGTTAAAAACCGTGTACTGGAATGATTTTTTGAGTTCTCCCGAAAAGCTTGGTCTCGCAGAACTTGTGTTAAGTAAAGATGGTTTTTTGATGTCTAGCGGAGCTTTTGTACAACCAAGGTCTTGCAATCTGGAAATTAAAAAGGTAGAACTCTACAACCAAAATGAATTAGGACAAAATACCGTGAAAGTAACTTTCGAAGGGAAAGTATATTTGAATACAAGTATGGGAGAAAAACTCTTTGTTTTTGATGGAACCTTTGCTTTTGCCTATCCTTAATTCTTAGGAATTACTACTTGCAGGGAAACCCCATTTTGCTACTTTCCATTGCTCTTGTTGAGCATGATTCAAGAAAGTCCATACCACAATACGGCTAATTTTGTTTCCCTGTCCCATGGGCAAAGTCTTTACATAAAAAGCTTTTTCTTCTTTCAGGGTGTCATAGATTTCCTTCAAATTCTCTTTGCGAGAAACTAACGTAGAGAAGAAATAACAGTTTCCTGAAACTGATTTACTTTCTCTTATCATGTTTTTGATAAATTCTACTTCGCCTCCTGGCGCCCATAATTCGTTACTTTTACCGCCAAAATTCTTAGTCTTGTCCTTGTTTCTGTGGTTGGTTAAGTTTCTTATTTTCTTTCGGCTGCTGGCTTCGGCTTCTTCTGGCGAACCATGAAAAGGGGGATTGCAAATCGTCATGTCAATTTTGTCATCCGCTTTCACAACTCCTTTGAATATTCCATGTAAATCGTCCTGAAGTCTTAATTCTACGTGTTCTTTTATTTCTGGATTACGGTCCAAATTTTCTTGAGCCGATTTTAATGCAAGAGCGTCAATATCAGTACCTATAAAATCCCAATCGTATTCTCTGTTTCCAATAATAGGGTAGATGCAGCTTGATCCCGTACCAATATCCATGCAGGTAATTTTTGGAATTTTTCGGTAATTATTAGCACTCAATAATTCGGCAATGTGGTAAATATAATCTGCTCGCCCAGGAATAGGCGGACACAAATAATCTTCAGGAACTTCCCAATCATTTACTCCGTAATGAAACAGCAACAAAGCTTTGTTGAGCAGAGTAACAGCCATAGGATCATGAAAATTGACAGTTTCTTTGTTGTAATCGTTCACAAACACAAACTCACTCAACTCTGGACAAACTTCTTGTAGTTT
>JBDMYC010000045.1:0-8078 GCA_039770535.1 Flavobacteriales bacterium | reverse complement strand
ATTAAATATTAACAATGTTTGAAAATCCTATTGAAATATACAAGAGAATAAATCGTTTTTCGCAAGAGAACGGAATGGAATTGACTGTCAAAATACCTGGAGAATCAATTTACACCATGGAAGTTTTGGAGAAACATCTTAGTTCGCCCAATGTTTGCCATGGAGGAGTTGTGGCAGGATTTATGGATTCTGTTTTGGGTTCTGCAGCTCTTTCTCTTTCTTTGAAAGACAATGCTTTGGTTAGTACGGTTGAGTTCAAAATCAACTATTTTAAGCCTGTTTATTTAGGTGATAAACTACTGGGGAAAGGCAAAGTAGATTTTGAAGGAAAAAAACTAATAGCTTCCACAGGTGAGATTTATGTTGTGAAAGAAGGCAAAGAAACATTGATTGCAAAAGCTATTGGAACTTTTAATAAGTATCCTCTAGAGAAAACTCAGTTTGCAAATCTTTTCAAATAAAATGTATCAATATTGGGTTTGTTTCCGTTAATGAGTACTTTTAGTCCAAGTATGAGAAAATTAGTAGTAGCCTTGTTTTTAATCGGTAGTTTTTGCTTAAATGCACAGCAGACTGATTCTGTTTACACCAATATTTTTTCCTCTATTTCAGATTATAGAAATCATAACGAAGTTTTTTTGGGTAATGTAGGGTTAGCAAAATTCAATCTTTTTTCCCCTTTTGACGATAACAATACCGAGAATCGTTCACTTTTTCCTGAAAGGAGTAATTCTCAATCTTACACAGATATTTTTTACGTTTTGGGTACCGGTCAAGAAAATTATTTTGACTTAATTCACAATCAAAAACTAACGAAGGATTTACAGGCAAAGGTGTCTTTTTTTCGATCTAGTTCTACTGGTATTTATAGCGCACAAGCTGCTACTGTCTCAAATTTTTCTTTTGATTTGAATTTCAATCCAGAGGAAAAACGCTATAATTTCTCCTTAAATTTCAGAAATTATAAACGATATAATGACATAAATGGAGGAGTGGCAGATTCCACTTTTTTCTCTTTGTTAGATTCGGCAAATGCTAATGTGAAAACGACTTTTCCTGTGCAAATGCCCTCTGCCGTTATCACAAGTCCCAATAACAGTGAATTGGAAATGCTCGATATGTCTTATTCTCATTCCTACAACCTTTCCAAAACTAGAAATGACTCTTTGGCTTATTTTCAATTGGCACAAACCTTTCAATACAAGCGAACAAAAAGAGCTTTCAATGTTCTTACCAACACTGATTTTTTCTCAGATTTCAATTATGATTCAGTCACAACTGCTGATAGTATGAAACTAGAGCAGTTGACGCATCAATTAGGCGTAGAATACCACAAAACAAACTTGCAACTTAGCGCAGGAATTGGTCAAAACTATTATGAGTATTTGAGTTATTCGCCCTTCGAAGTGCATTGGGAGAATTATTTATACGCCAATCTAAGAGCCCATAAAGATAATTTTTCATTTAGATCAGATGCCGTTTTTATTACCTCAGAAAATAAATACGAATCGTTCAATGTTTCAAATACAGCTCGTTATGTAGATACTGGTAATCAAATTTTTGATGTGATGGAGGCAAATTTTAATTTTGGTACAAATCTGCCAGAATTATATTTTGACGATTATGTTTCCAATCATTTTCAATGGAGTCGCACAAATAATCGCAACACGATTATCAAAGCAGATTTTGTTGGAGTGAATACCAAAGCCAAAGCAAAAGTGACAGTGAATTTTGAGTCGCAATCAGATGCAATCTTTTGGGATTCAGATTCTCAAATTGGACAAACTGGTATTTCAGTTTTTGGAGTTACTCTCGAGAAACAATTCCAATTCGGAAAGCGTTTTTTCTTTTCTACGTCCCTGCGTTTGCAGGATGTAGTTGCTAAGCAGACAATTGAGGTTCCGAATGTTGTCTCGTTCAGTAAGTTCTTTTTCAAAGGAAAAATATTCAGAAAGCAATTGTCTTTTGATGCCGGGATTAATCTTTTGTATTATTCCAGTTTTTACTCTAAAGCCTATAATCCAGCTTTAGATAAATTCTATGTGCAAGATCAGCAAAAAGTTGGAAATTATCCAATACTGGATGTGTTTGCTGAATTCTATCTTAAAAACAGTTTTGCCTTTTTTATCACTTTGACTCATGCCAATAGCGGATTATTACTAGATGAAATTGGTAAAAATTATTTGGCTACAACCAATTACCCAAGGCAAGATAGAGCGTTTAAATTTGGATTGAAATGGAGGTTATTTGATTAACAGTAATCGCAATACTTAGCCTTTTCATTGTGTTCAAAAGTTAGCGAAGTGTCAAAAATCGTTTGAATTAGTTCTTGTAGTTTACCTATAAATTCCTCTCGTTCTATTTTCGTAGGGTGCCAGGTTGTTTTGTTGGCAGCTCGCCCTTCGGCAAATAATAATTCAAGCAAGCCATTGTTCAATCGCTTGAAAGAAATAATCCCTGAAGTGAATTGCTCGTTTTCGGCCAAAGAATCTTCCATCAATAATCCATAAAACAACAACTGAAATGCTTTCGATTTATTTGGATCAGAAATGATTTTATCTAAATCTTTCAACTCCAATTCGTTTGCATTCACCACGCCAGTTTTGTAGTCAATTACTCTCAACTCGCCATTCACTCTGTCTATTCGGTCAATCGTTCCTTTTAGTTTTGCTTGAATAATAGTTCCATTTAATTCTATAGGAAAAGCTTTCTCCACTTTTTTCTCCAATCCAATTACAATGACTTCATTATCTTTTACTAGTTTTTCTTCTTGAGTCAAGAAATCTAAAATATTCTTTTTTGCAGCATGAAAAAACAAATAATTTTTTCCTGTATCGTAATGGCTTGAATAAATTTCTTTGAACTGATTTTCAAGTTCTTGATCTAGGTTTTTCTTCAATTGTTGGATCTCTTCTGGAATCAAAACTCGATTGAGAAGCGGCTCATATAAATTCTCTAACACCTTGTGAATTACGTTTCCAAATGTGCTGGCTTCAATGGTTTCTTCCACGTCTTCTTCTTGCTTCAATCCCACTACATAACTGTAATAAAAATCGAGCGGACATTGAATGTATTTATTTAATGCAGAAGGAGATAGTCCATATTCTGCCAAGTTTTTCAAACTTTCAATTACTTTGTCACTTTTAGAAACCGTGTTGTAATCCACTTTATTATTTACAATATCCAAACTGATTATTTTCTCCGAAATCTCAATTTGCTTTTGGTCTTTCAGCTCTTCTTTCAGTTGTTCAATGTATCTACTTTTTTCGGTAGCACCCATACCGCTTGTGGAATTATTGTACAATAAAAACGCCTTCGAAGTTCTCTGCATCAATCGGTAAAAATGATTTGCGTAAATAGCCTCTTTCTCTTTATAAGTAGGTAATTCGTACAAACGTTTCAGCTCGTAAGGAAAGAAACTGTTTGCTGTATTTCCTTTCGGTAAAACTCCTTCATTTACAGAAACCAAAATAACGTTTTCAAAATCTAAAGCTCTGGTTTCTAGCATCCCAATTATTTGCAAACCAGAAAGAGGTTCTCCAATAAACGCAACCGATTCGGATTTGAATAATTGAAAAAATAGAAATTTCAAGGTTTTGATGTCTTGAATGTAATTTGTTTTTGTCAGTTTGTTTTCTACTTTTTGAATCAGTTTTTTTGCAGAAAATAAATATTCTAATTCCATAGCATTTCCCTGAAAAGAGATCGATTGTACAATCAAATCGATTAAACGTTTTAAGCTATCAAAAGCTTGCGAAAGCAAGTTGGTTTCATCCCATTTTTCAAACAAAAAGAATACAGGGGAAAGCTCATCCTGGGTTTGGATAAATTTATTGGAGACAAACGTGATGTTTTTGGTCACAATTTCTTGTTTCACCTTGTAGCTATTCAAGATGTTTTTCATCAAATAATGTTCTACAATACTCAAAAAGCCTCTGTAATGAATACTACCTTTATTGAATTTGATATAACTTTCTTGAACCGTAAACACAGAGTTTAAAAGACTGTAAATAGGTGAGTTGTAAAGCGAGTAACCCAAAGAAATATTGTAGGTGTCAATTTTATTTGGAATAGAATTGAGGACTGGAAGCAGTAAATTTTCATCAGCTAAAACAACAGCCGTTTTTTTAATTTCTTCTTCACTTAGGTTTTCAATAATTTCTCCTACCGATTTCGCCATCATCACATCTGATTGTGCTGACAGGAGTGTAATTTTCTTTGCAGAATTCAAGATATTGGATTCAATCCAATTGATGTTGCTTTTTCCGTTTTTGGCAATTTGTTTTCTGATAAAATAGCCAGCTTCGTGTTCTACATTGTCCACATAAAAAGTGTCGGCATCAATAAAAAGTTGTCCTTTTCCACTGTTTACAAAAGTCTCAATAATTTGCTCTTCTGAAGTTGAAAGTGCGTTAAACCCAGCAAAATAAACAGTTTTGGGTTCGTAATCGTCTAGCACTTCATAAATTGAAGTAGCCACCCATTTGTACAGCTTACCAGAATATCCTTTTTCTAATTCGGTTAGCTTGTCGTTTAATTTGTTGTAAAAATCGGGAAGTTTCGCCCAGAAACTAGAAAAATTAGATTGTAAGTTAGTCAGCTTTTCTTCATTAAAACTCCAGCTGTCAATGTCTTTGATGTTTTTAAGATCATTAAAAATAATTTTGGCATCTACCATGTAGTGATCCATCTCATTGAAATCGGCAAGTAGAGTAGGAGCCCATTTCGAAAAATGTAAGAATGAGTCGGCCTTTTCTTTTTCCAACTCAAGGTACAATTCATAAAAGAGGAACAACAATTCAACAGAATCAATAGACTTCAGTTTGCAATTCTTTTTTATAAAATCATCAATAGTAACAATCTCCGGCAGCCAAGTAGTTTCAGTAGCCGATTCAGATAAATATTTCTTGATGTAAACCCCACTTCTCTGAGTTGGAACTATGATGGTGACTTCACCAATGTTTTGATGTTCAGTCTTTACGGTTTCAACAAGTTGTTGCAGAAATGGTTTCATTAAGTAGGATTGATTTGAAAACAAACTTAATTAAAATTTTGATGACCTAATAATTATGATTGGCATTGTTGCTGCGAACTAATTCTTTATTTTTTGCTAAAAGCACCAAGATTTAAAAAATGTTAAAAACATGAATCCTGAGGTTCTCATAATTTGTTTATCGTTTATAAAAAATGTAATTTGCAGTTAGAAAAATCCGAAACTATGACCAAGATTACAAGAGCGTTTGATTTTGCCTATTACCAGTTAGAAAAATACCCTCAGGACGATTGTTTTGTGGATAAAAGAGGTGGAAAATGGGTGAAAACTTCCACCAAAGAGTATGTGAACAAAGCCATGGAAATGAGTCGTGGGTTGATAAAAATGGGAATCAAACCAGGCGATAAAGTCGCTTTGATTTCCAACAACCGATCAGAATGGAACATTGCTGATGTTGCAATTCTGCAAATTGGAGCCGTTTCTGTTCCTATTTATCCAACTATTACAGAGAAAGAATATACTTATATTTTTAACAATGCAGAAATCAAATTAGCCATTGTCTCTGACGAAGAATTGTACGAAAAAGTATCCAACATAAAGAAAGATGTATCCACTCTTGGAGAAGTTTTTACTTTCAATAAAGTAGATGGCGCAAGAAACTGGAATGAAATTCTTGAGGAGGGAAAAGACGTAGCAAATAATGAAGTAGAAACTGTACGCGATAATGTGCAGCCAGAAGATTTGGCAACACTTATTTATACTTCTGGTACGACAGGGTTGCCAAAAGGTGTGATGTTAACTCACAGTAATTTAGTAAGTAACGTAAAAGATAGTTTGGATAGAGTTCCTATAGCTGAAGAAGCAAAAGCACTCAGTTTTTTACCTGTTTGCCATGTATTTGAGCGTATGATTTTGTATTTGTACCAATACATTGGTGTGTCGGTCTATTTTGCAGAATCATTGGAAACTGTAGGAGATGACATTAAAGATGTGAAACCTACTTTATTCACAGCTGTTCCTCGATTAATTGAAAAGGTATATGCAAAAATAATCGCCAAAGGAGAAGACTTGAAAGGAATTAAAAAAGTGCTGTTTTTCTGGGCTGTGAGACTTGGAAATAAATGGGATATTGACAAAGGTGGTTTTTATAACTTCAAATTGAAGATTGCTAGAAAGCTCATTTTTAGCAAATGGAAAGAAGCGCTTGGAGGTAACATTCAATTAATTGTGTCTGGAAGTGCCTCTCTTGAATCCAGCTTGATGAAAGTTTTTTATGCCGCAGATATGCCAATTTACGAAGGATATGGATTGACGGAAACTTCGCCAGTGGTGAGTGTGATTTCAAAATTCAATGACGGAATAAGAATGGGAACTGTGGGGAAAGTTTTGAAATCAGTAGAAGTGAAAATTGCTGAAACAGGAGAAATATTGGTAAAAGGACCAAATGTGATGAAAGGATATTACAAAGCGCCAGAAAAAACAGCTGAAGTAATTGACAAAGACGGCTGGTTCCATACAGGAGATAAAGGAGAATTTGTAGACACTCATTTCTTGAAAATAACGGGGCGCATTAAGCAGATTTTCAAAACTTCTGGAGGTAAATATGTTTCGCCAGAGTTGATGGAGAATAAGTTTAAACTATCGCCATTGATTGAGCAAGTGATGGTGATTGGTGAAAATAAAAAGCACACTGCAGCACTCGTAATTCCAGCATTTGAATCTTTGAGGCAATATGCCGATTACAAAGAGATTACATACTCGAGTAACGAAGACTTAATTTCGAATGAGAAAATAATTGATAAATTTCAGAGAGAGTTTGATAAGTACAATGCAGATTTTGCAAAATGGGAAACTGTGAAGAAATTCAAGTTAATTGCAAAAGAATGGAGCATTGAAACAGGAGAATTGACTCCAACTCTTAAACTGAAAAGAAACGTGGTGATGGATAAATGCGCCAGTTTGGTAGCTGATATTTATGCCTAATAATTGTACAATCATTTAATAAACATTATTTATTTTACTGAAATTATGAAAAGAATAAATCAAGCTACGGCTGTTATCTTTTTTATGATACTATCAAGTCTTGGGTTTTCACAAGATATTGAATTTACAGCATCCACAGGAGGTGTTAAAAAAGCTGGTATTACAGATAGATTCCAAATCACTTATTCTGTAAACAAACGAGGACAGTTTTCTTTGCCTAATTATGAGAATTTCAAAGTAATAGGTGGAGTAGGTCAAGGAACTAGCAACAGCATTACTCAGGACCAAACGGGAAGAACTACTGTAAAAACTACTTACACCTATGAAGTCGTTTTGCAACCCACAAAAATTGGAATTCACGAAATAGAAGGCGCTAAAATAAAGATTGGAAACGCAACTTTTGAATCCAAATCTGTCATCATGGAAGTGGTGAAAGAAAGTCAAGCGCGCCAGAGACCGGGGCGAACGGATCCTTTTGAGCAGATGAGGAAAATGCAAGAGGAAATGATGAGAGGTTTTCCTGGGCGAAGACAACAACAAAAGCCTGTGGAAATTACGGACAAAGATTTTTTTGGACGAATAAACATTTCAAAATCAAATCCTTATAAGAACGAGCAATTTTTAATAACGTATAAATTATACACCAAAAATTTCAATTTTGGTCTAGAGAAATACGATTTTCCCACGCAGGAAGGGTTTTGGAGTGAAAATATTGAGATACCGGAGACGAACAAGCCTAAAATTGAAACCATTGATGGACAGCAATATCAGGTGTTTACTGTTAAAAAAGAAATTTTATCTCCACAGAAATCTGGTAAATTGAAATTAAACCCTTTTACTCTCACAGCAAGAATCCAAACTTCGCCTTTCAGCCAACCTATAACAAAAGAAGTAAGGAGCAATGCGCCAACAATTGAGGTAAAACCTCTTCCTGGCAATGCACCAAGTAGTTTTGTGAATCAAGTAGGAGAATTGGACATGAAAGTGGATTTCAATGGAGATTCTGTGAGTGTAGACCAGCCTATTGACTTAAAAATAACTATTTCTGGTAAAGGTAACTTAAAGCAATTGAGCGAATTGAAACTCAATTTCCCTGAGAGTT
>JBDMYC010000044.1:0-8169 GCA_039770535.1 Flavobacteriales bacterium | reverse complement strand
TAGAACCAGAGCAAGGAGTTTTGATAGCGAAACAGCAAGTAGGAATTTATTCTGGAGTGTATAAATTATCCTTGTTAGTTACCCTTTTCATTCAGGCATTTAGGTATGCGGCCGAGCCTTTTTTCTTCGCCCGTGCTCAAGATAAAAATGCAAATGAAACCTATCGAACTGTCATGAATTATTTTGTATTAGCAGTTTCTGTTATGTTTCTTTTTATTCTTTTGTATCTCGAAATATTCAAATGGTTCTTGCCAGACAAAGATTATTGGGAAGGGCTTCATGTAGTTCCAATCTTGCTTATTGCCAATATTTTCCTAGGAATTTATTACAATCAATCCATTTGGTATAAACTATCAGGACAGACAAAGTTTGGGGCTTACATTGCTATTGGAGGTGCAATTGTGACAGTGGTACTAAATTTATTATTTATTCCAATATTGGGTTATGTTGCCTGCGCCTGGACAACCTTAATCGTTTACGGAGGAATGATGTTAGTTTCTTATCGATTGGGTCAAAAACACTACCCAATTCCTTATAATTTGAGAAAATCTGGATTCTTTTTACTGTTTGCGATTTCACTGTATGGAATAAGCGTAGGATTCAAAACAATATTCCCAGATAGTTTGTTACTCATCTTAGGATTCAATACTGTATTATTCGCCTTTTATCTCTGGTTTATTTATAAATTGGAAGGGATAGATATCAAAAGTTTTTTGAAAAACTAAAGCACTAAATTTAGTACTCCAAAGAAGACGAATTGAACGCCAAAAATCCAAAAACTAACCTTGGTGTTGACTCGGGTTCCAAAGAAGTAAATTAACGCATGAATTGCAAGACTTGTGATATACCACATGATGTAATTCTGCGCAGGAATCACATTGTTTTGCCAAGACCAAAAATCGAGTTTGATTGCAATCGGCTCCACTAAAACATCCAACCCAACCATCAAAAGAGGAGGAATAGCAATCAGCCAAATTGCTTTGTTGGTAAAGTGCTGAACAATTCCGAAAGTACTAAGCGCAAGAAACAACCAATTTACACCAATCATCACAGGAGTTTCAAATAACTTGAATCCAAACGGGTCGCCATATTCATAATTTCCAAAGAGTAAACCGGTATTCACACCAATTGCTTCCACTGAGAATCCTATGAGAAAAACAAGCACAGAAAGCAATAGAAATTTGCCAGTAAAATTGTTATTTACCTTATAGAAAATGACCAAAGTGAGTAATAAATTGAGTGGAGTCAAAGGCAAAAAATAGGCCCGAAATTGCGGCAAACACATTCCCAGCAATCCAAAAAAGTAGAAGAGGAGCAAAAGTCCTATCCATTTGTTTTCTATAGAAAGAGATTGTTTCATCCGATTAATTTACTGATAATTTTGGCAGAAGAAAGTGCCAGAGGAATTCCTCCTCCAGGATGCACGCTTCCGCCACAAAAGTAGAGGTTTTTGTAATCTGAAGAAAAGTTTTTGTGTCTAAAAAAAGCTGCAAACCTATTGTTACTAGATGTCCCGTAAAGAGAGCCTTTAAACGAGTTTGTTTTATCTTGAATGAGTTGAGGTGTCAATTTTTCTTCAAATTCAATCAGGCTTTCTATGTCTTCGCCTAAATTTCTTGAAATTTTTGCTAGAATATTTTTTCTAGCTTCAGCTACCATTTCGTCCCAGTTTTGACCATAAACGGAAGGAACATTGATCATCACAAACCAGTTTTCTTTTCCTTTGGGTGCATCTTGTTTCAACTCCTTACTTGTAATGTGTATGTAAACAGTAGGATCTTCAGAGATAGTTTTGGAATCAAAAAGATGGTCAAACTCAGTTTTATAATCTTCTGTGAACAAAATATTATGAACGTCTAGCTCTGGAAATTCTTTGCCAATTCCCCAATAAAATATAAGAGCAGAACTGGATCGTTCTTGTTTGTCCACCTGTTTCAATTTTTTGGCAGAAGGAATTAGTTTTTCATAAACCGTGTGAATGTCTGCATTGCAAATAATGAGATCTCCATCAAATTTTCCAGAAGTTGAGACAACAGTTTTTGCTAAGTTTTTCTCTGTTTCAACGGCTGTTACTTCTTCGTTAAAATGAAATTCCACCCCAATTTCTTTCGCTAATTTTACCAAACTGTTGGTGATTTCATGCATTCCGTCATCAGGCAAATATGCACCCAAACCAAATTCCAAGTGAGGAATTATGTTCAAAATCCCTGGAGCTTTGTAGGGCGTAGAACCATTGTAAGTGGCATAACGATTGAATAAACGAACAGTTTTAGAATCTGAAAAAGCTTTTTCATTCACTTGATTCATGGTGCTAAAAATACTCAAAAAAGGAAGTTTGAGAATAGAAACCAAAGTTGAAAACGACAAGAATGACTTTACTTTATGAAGTGATTTATTCAAAAACTGTTCTTCGGTAGCTCCGTAGATAAATTCACTTTTTTTGAGGTGTTTCTTTACTTTTTCGGCAGAATCGGTCGTTTTTCGCTCAATTTCCTCCGCAAAACGATTAATATCTGAATGAGCAGAAATTCTTGTTCCGTCTTCGTAAAAATAATTACAGAGGATTTCTAGTCGTTTATAATTGAAATAATCGGAAGGGTTTTTGCCTGAGAGTTCAAACAATTCAGTAACTAAATTCGGCATTGTAAAAAGAGAAGGGCCAGCATCAAATCGATATCCATTACCTTCTAGCACAGTTAATTTACCGCCAGGATAAGCGTTTTTTTCTAAAACCTGAACTGAATAGCCTTTATTTTGTAACCGAATAGCCGAAGCAATTCCAGCAATTCCAGAACCTACAATTACTGCTTTCTTAGACATTAAGCTCTGGCTTTTTTAAGTTCGTTTCTTAGGTATTTCCAAGGCACAATAAGCATTCCAAAGCATTCTCCGTCTTCTTTTCCAGTGTGTTTGTGGTGCATTTTATGTGCTCTTCGTATAGATCGTAAATAGACATTGTCGCTATTTCTAAACCACTTTAGCCTTTGATGAATAAACACTTCGTGCACAAGGAAATAAGCTATTCCGTATGCCAAAATTCCGAAACCAATGTACATCACTGTCCAATACTCAAACATGGAACCGAGCATAATGCAAAGCCAAGATGGAATGGCATAAATCAAGAAGAAGGCGTCATTTTTTTCAAAAAAACTATCCTTGTTTGGTACGTGATGATCTAGGTGCAGATTCCACAAAAACCCGTGCATCACAAATTTGTGTGTGAACCAAGCCATAAATTCCATTCCCCAGAATGTTGCAAATACAATTAGTAATCCCATTTAAATACTTTTATTTAAAAAATTATTTTTTTCCTTTCCCTTTTCATTGTCAGACTGAGCGTAGTCCAAGTCTCACAAAGAATATTTCACTTTGCATTCTCATTTCTACAAAAACAATGCTTTGTAAACTAAAATAAAGATAACAAATATAAAAATTACCCGCATAATTTTCTTCTGTTCACTTTGTGATTGAAAAGAAAAAAAGCAAATTTGTGATAATTAGAAAAAAAGCAAATGAAAATAGAAATCATCAACAATTCGAAACACGAATTACCAGAATACGGCACAAAGCAAGCGGCAGGGTTAGATTTAAGAGCAAATTTGCCAGAATCTATTACGCTAAAACCTTTGGAAAGAAGGTTAATTCCAACCGGATTGCACATTGCTTTGCCAGCTGGTTACGAAGCCCAAGTGCGGCCAAGAAGCGGATTAGCCTACAAAAAAGGAGTTACTGTTTTGAATGCTCCAGGAACAATTGATGCAGATTATCGAGGAGATATAGGAGTGATCCTTATTAACATGAGTAACGAAGATTTTGTGGTAGAAGACGGAGAAAGAATAGCACAATTAGTCATAGCAAAATACGACCAAGCTGAGTGGATTTCCGTTTCAGAATTATCCGATACAGTTAGGGGAGAAGGAGGTTTTGGGAGTACTGGAGTGAAGTGAAGTTTACCTCCTATTCATATAAATAGAAACATAATAAAGCAAAGTAGCCAAAGAACCAACTGCTGCAGCTACATAAGTCATAGCAGCCCATTTCAATGCATCTTTTGAGCCTGCGTGTTCTTCTCTAGTTACAATTTTTTTGTCTTTCAGCCACACCAAAGCTCTTCGGCTGGCATCAAATTCTACGGGTAGAGTGACCAAGCTAAAAAGAGTGGTTAATCCAAAGAGCACAATTCCTCCCAAGAGTAACCCGGGGAAAGTGGTAACCATTGCAATTCCTGCAATCAAAACCCATTGCACATATTTAGACCCAAAACTTACAATGGGAACAAGCTTAGATCTCATTTGCAAAAAAGAATAATTTGTGGCGTGCTGAACTGCATGTCCAACTTCGTGAGCTGCTACAGCTGCAGCCGCAGCATTTCGCTCGTTATAAACCACTTGAGATAGATTTACAGTTCGGTTAGTTGGGTTGTAATGATCAGTTAATTGCCCTTGAACCGCAATTACTTTCACATCAGAAATCCCATTATCAGCAAGCATTTTTTCGGCAATTTCTTTACCGCTCATGCCATTTTGTAGATGAACTTGCGAATATTTTTTGAACTTCCTTTTCAGTTGTCCACTTGCCAACATTCCTAACCCTGCAACTAATGCCGATAAAATATATACCATTCCCATTCCTGCACCCATGTTTTTTTGTTTTATGATTAAGATAAATTTAGGAAATTATTTTAAATTAAAGAGCATTTTACGAAGTGGTATTTTTCATTTTTACATTGATTCATATCATCTTAGCTTAAAAAAGGGATTGTAATCTAGTAAAAAATGTTTTGGAAGTAATTGGTACATTCATTCCTCGCAATATTTAAAAGAACAAAGTTCAGCATGACGGAGGAATTGAGTTATAGTAAACCGAAAAATGACAACATGAAAGTTAAACAAACCTCAAAGGAATCCCTATATTTAAACTTCCAAAAAATATAATAATGAAAATACATCAAATCACAAGCTACTTAGAGCAAATAGCTCCACTTTCTTATCAAGAATCTTACGACAATAGCGGGTTAATTGTGGGAGATAGAAATGCAGAAATAGCCAAGGTTTTATTGTGTTTAGATAGTTTAGAGTCCATAATTGACGAAGCGATTGAGAAAGGCTGTGAATTGGTTATTGCTCACCATCCTATAGTTTTTAGTGGGCTGAAATCCTTGACGGGAAAAAATTATATAGAAAAAACAATACTGAAAGCGATAAAAAATGACATTGCTATTTATGCTTGTCATACTAATTTAGACAATGTATTGAAAAATGGAGTGAACCAAAAAATGGCAGATTCTCTTGGGTTGGTTAACACAAAAATTTTAGCTCCAAAATCGGGAATGATGAGCAAGCTAGTCGTTTATTGCAGACCAAATAATGCAAAGGCTGTAAGAAATAATTTGTTTGAAAACGGAGCCGGAAACATTAGTGAATATTCCGAATGCAGTTTCAATACGGAAGGAAAAGGAACCTATTTACCCAGTCAAAATTCTAATCCTGCCTTCGGAGAAAAAGGAGAGTTGAGCACAGAAAATGAAATAAAGATTGAGGTGTTGGCTGTGAATCATCAAATAAGCAAGTTATTAACTGAGGTGAAAAAAGTGCACGAATATGAAGAAGTGGCTCACGAAATAATTCCTATTGCAAATGCAAATCAGCAAATTGGCTCAGGAATGATAGGAGAATTAGAAACGGAAATAGACGCTTTGGATTTCTTGAAATCACTGAAGGCGAAAATGAAAACGGATTGTGTGCGACATACTAATTTGAATAAAAAAGCCGTGAAGAAAATTGCAATTTGTGGAGGGTCGGGAAGTTTTTTATTGAATGATGCAATAACACAGCAAACAGATGTGTTTATTACGGGAGATTACAAATACCATCAGTTTTTTGATGCAGAGGATAAAATCATTATTGCCGATATTGGTCATTTTGAAAGCGAGCAATTCACGATTGATTTATTTCACGATATTTTATCTCCTCAATTTTCAGGTGTGCAATTTATTAGAACAGAAATCAATACAAATCCTGTTAAATATTTGTAAATTGAAAAGCTAATGCTGTTTTGGTACAGTTTGTGTAACTTACAAAATCAAAGAAACCCTATGAATCGACTTATTTCAACTTTGCTCACTTGCGTTTTTTTAGTTCTTTGTTCAGCTAATTTTTCATATTCTCAAAAACGAAAAATGTACCGCTCAGGCCAAGGGCCGAAACCAGTATCAATAAAAAAAGATTCTGTGAAAAAGAAGCCACAGAAAGTGCAAGAGAAATCTAAGGAAAAAGTGTGTGATTGCAATAGAGATTTGCAGTTTGACCCGACTACCAAGATTGCAATGGATAAAAATAAAACTGGAAACCCGCCTTTCACAGGAACTTGTATTGCTTTCTTTAAGAACAAAAAACTTGAAATGAAATTAAGCTATGTCAATGGAAAAGAGGATGGGCAGTGGGTGTTTTTCTATGAATCGGGTTCGCCCAAGATTATTAAACATTACGCAGAGGGAAAGCCACATGGAAAATGGACAGCTTTTGAAGAAGATTCTGTCGTGTTTTCGGAGAATAACTATTCCTTTGGAAACGAACACGGCAAGCAGATTTATTACTACCCCGGAGGTAAAAAGAAGCGAGTAGAAGACTACTTGATGGGAGTGAAAAATGGAACCTTTGAACAATATTACAAAGACGGAGTTTTGAAAAAAATTGTGACCTATAAAAACAACAAATTTGACGGGCCGTATAAAAAGTTCACCAGAGATAGCGTCCTTATTATCGAAAAAAACTACCAAGAAGGCGAAATAGAAGGAGTGGATAATTCTTATTTTGATGACGGAAGTATTGCTTATAAAACATTTTATAAAAAAGGAAAGAAAGAAGGTGAATGGATTTATAACTTTGAGGATGGAACTCCCAGAAAAATTGAAAATTACCGAAAGGGGAAAAAAGATGGAGAATGGAAAGAGTACCATAACAATGGAAAAATAAAACATGAAATTTTGTACAAAAAAGACAAAATTGAAACGGAAACAAAATACGATAAATTTGGGGAGCCAATTGATGGCCAATAAAATAGAATTATGAAAAAAATAGTTACAGTTGCGCTTTTAATTTTTGCAACAACAAGCATAAGTATAGCGCAAATTGAGAAAGACAAGAAAAAGACGACACTCAAGATTGCCAAAATGATAGACATTATTGAGCAACTTTATGTTGATTCCACAAACTCTGCCGAATTAGTGGATGTGGCAATAAAAGCCATGTTAGAAAAACTAGATCCACACTCTGCCTACATAGCAGCCAAAAAAGTAGATGCTGTGGAAGCACCTCTCAAAGGAAATTTTGAAGGAGTGGGAGTAAGATTTCAAATCCTGAACGACACACTGATGGTCGTGCAGGCAATTCCAGGCGGACCTTCAGAAAAAGTAGGTGTATCAGCAGGAGATCAAATTATCAAAATAGACGAAGAATTGGTAGCTGGAGTTGGTCTTTCCAACACAGGTGTGAGAAATCGACTTCTAGGGAAGAAAGGAACAAAAGTAACCATGACTGTGCAAAGAAAAGGAGAAGATGATTTAATTGATTTTGAAGTAACTAGGGATAAAATACCAATCTATAGCGTAGATGCATCATATATGATTGACGAAGAAATTGGGTATATCAAAATCAATGCATTTGCAAGGACGACTGTGCCCGAGTTTCTCATGGCGCTAGAAAAACTGCAAAAACAAGGAATGGAGTCGCTCATTCTTGATTTGCAAAATAATGGAGGAGGATATTTAGACGTCTCCTTCAACTTAGCCGACCAGTTTTTAAGTAAAGAAAAATTGATTGTTTATACGGAAGGAAGAAGCTACAGCCGAAAAGATTACACATCTACAAAAAGAGGGTCTTACATCAAAGGAAACCTTGTGGTCTTGGTAAATGAGAGCACTGCATCAGCAAGCGAAATTGTATCTGGAGCGATTCAAGATTGGGACCGAGGTGCAATTGTAGGAAGAAGAACTTTTGGAAAAGGGCTAGTGCAAAGACCTGTAAATTTACCAGATGGATCCAAAGTAAGAATTACCACTCAAAGATATTACACACCTTCAGGAAGGTGTATTCAAAAATCATATGACAAAGGTTCAAAAGAATACAGAAAAGAGAAATATGAAAGATATTTGAATGGAGAATCTTTCTC
>JBDMYC010000043.1:0-27815 GCA_039770535.1 Flavobacteriales bacterium | reverse complement strand
CGTCCGCCAGAGTTGATGAGTTATAAATCTAAAGTGATGAACAGGACGTATCACGGAAAGAAAGAAGCTGATTTGAAATTCAAGAACAATCCAAATGAGTTTGATTACGGCCCATTAAATAGAATAGAGAAATTTAAAGGAACTCATCCAGCTGTGATGGCAGATTGGATGGCTAAATTTGATTGGAAAGATAAATTACAGTATTCGGGTGCTGTTAATCCAAATAGACCGGTCCACCCTCACGAAAAGTTGAAATATAGGATTACATCTTGGATAGAGAAAAATATACTAGGAGGGAGGCTAATTGGTGGATTCAAAAATTACAACCTGAAGAAATAGACTATTTGTTAAAATTCAGTTTGAAATTCTTCTCTGGGCCAGCCATTAGTTTAGCTATTTTTTGTGTTTTCGGAAATCTCTCCATTATTATTTTCAATAATACGGTAATTGGAATAGACATAATCATTCCGGGAATTCCCCACAAATAGCCCCAAAACATTAGCATCACTAGAATTGTAATGACATTGATGGAGAAAGTTTTTCCCATAAAAATTGGCTCTAAAATGGCTCCAAATAGAATTTCAACTCCTCCAACAACCGCAAAGAAAAAGAACAGCATTCCAGGGTTTTCAATTTCTACAAAAGCAAATAAAGTAATCAAGATAACTACGATTACAGAACCAATCATTTGAACGAAATTTATAGCAAAGGCCAGGAGTCCCCAGAATATAGGGAAACTTACATCAAATGCCATACAAGCTATTGTGAACCCTATTCCTGTAAGTAAGCTCATAATGAATTTCACAATCAGGAACTTTAAAATATCGTTTTCGATTTTAATAAAAGTCTTCACAGAAGCAAATTCCTGCTTGAATAAGACATCTTTCATCACTACTTGCAAGTTTATTGACCCGGCCAATAGGAGAACTGTGAAGAACAAAGTCATCAAAATCATAGTGATTGTTCGGTTTGCAAAACCGAGTATTTTACCAACGTTAAAAGAGGATTTATTCGTGTTAAAATAGTCCATCAATACATTGTCACCATGCTTTTTATTCATTCCCAGGTAATCCTCTACGGATAAAATGGTGGCAGTAATTTTGTTGTTAGCTTTTTCAAAAAACACTTCATCAGTCTGGGCTATTTCCCTGCTAGACAGCTTGATGAGCTCAGTTCCAACATAGATGCTTCCAATTATAATTCCAACAACAATAACCAAACTGAGTGTTTTGTTCATGCCTTTCTTTTGCAAACCACGCATAATTGGCAAGAAAACCAAAGCCAAAAACATGGAAGCAAAAAGCGGGATAAAAATGAAAGACAATATTTTTAATAAATAAAAAATTACTGGCACAGCAATCACTAAAAGCAATATGTTAGTAGTTCGTAGGTCTCTCATTGTTTGTTTTGTTGTAAGAAGACAAAGATAGATTATTTATTTTATACCACTGTCAGAAATCAGCAGGGATTAATTGCCTTTTTGTATGGTTTTCTGTTAAAGATTACTAAAAAAATTGCTGTAGCTGTCCTTGAATTGATAGCCTTCATCTACTCTCGATTTTGTTAGTTTTTTTAACTCTACCAGCCCCCAAAGGATAATTTCTTTCCAGAAGTAACGATCTTTTTTTGCTAATTCTGGTTTGTAAACATCTAATAATATATCTAACGGTATGACATCATCCAGGGTTGTTTTGTAAAGTTTTTCCGAGGCATCATCCATTAGTTCAAATCCAGATTCATTGAAGAACCACTCTAATGTATCGGTATAAGGAGTTTTCTCTCCTTCTTTTTCTAGTTTTTCAATTTTTGGAAAAGAGCTCAAAAACAAGGTCTTTACTGCATTACCAATCAAAGCAAGAGCAACATTTCCAGCACCTTCTTGTTCTCCTTCGTATACCAACTCTACTTTTCCTGTAATGGCAGGAATTACGCCCATAAAATCGGACAAACGAACTGCTGTTTTCTTTTCGCCAATCACCAAGCACCTTCTTTCTGCTGTGCTTAATAAATTTTCGTAAGCCGTAATACTCATTCTTGCGCTTATTCCACTTTTGGCGTCTATATATTCGCTATCTCTTGCCTCAAAGCTTATTTGTTCCAATAAATCTTTGGCGATTTCCGCAACATAAATAGTATCGTCTTGCGCTTTATCTAGATTTGCTTCCTGGTGAGTAATTGTTTTGGCAATATGGATGTTTTCAGGGTAATGAGTAAGAATTTGTGACCCAATTCTATCTTTCAATGGAGTTACAATACTACCTCTGTTTGTATAATCTTCAGGATTTGCAGTGAATACAAATTGCATATCAAGAGGCAATCTCACTTTGAATCCTCTAATTTGAATATCTCCTTCTTGCAAAATATTGAACAATGAAACTTGAATACGAGCTTGTAAATCAGGGATTTCATTGATTACAAAAATACACCTGTTTGCTCTCGGAATCATTCCATAATGAATCACTCTGTCGTCTGCATAACTCAGTTTTAAGTTAGCTGCTTTTATTGGATCAATGTCTCCAATTAAATCGGCTACAGTAACATCTGGTGTTGCTAGTTTTTCGAAAAATCGTTCATCTCTGTGCATCCAAGTGATGGGAGTTTTGTCTCCTTTTTCTGCTATTAATTCAATAGCAAATCGAGAGATAGGATTCATAGGATCGTCATTGATGTCAGAACCAGCAACAATTGGAATGTATTCATCCAATAACTCAGTCATTTTTCGAGCCAATCTTGTTTTGGCTTGACCTCTCAATCCCAATAGATTAATGTTATGGCGAGAAAGAATTGCTCTTTCCAATTCGGGAATTACCGTTTTTTCAAATCCGTGAACTCCTTCAAAAGTAGTTTCTCTTTTCTGTATTTTATTTCTCAGGTTGTTTCTCAATTCATCTTTTATAGATTTTGATTCGTATCCCGATTTCTTTAACTCTCCTAATGTTTTAATCTTATTCATTTTCTTTTTTAAATGTATTTTAATCTTTCTTGGCTGTTCTCGATACAATTTTAATTCGTTATCAATTCTTAAAATCACTCGAACTGACAGAATCAATAGTGTCAGTTCGAGTGATTTGAAATTGCGACAGCTATTTCAAAATGTATCGAGAACTTTATTCATATCTCATAAGTCCCATAGAGAAGCAATCATAAGTCTTTTTTTTCTTTCTCTTTATTCCATTTTCTCAACTCTATCTTATCCTCTTCTTCCTATTCGTTTCATAATCTTCAAATATCATTTCTCCCAAGCCTCTCAATCCTGTATAAAATGCTTTTCCTTGGTTTGCCTCTGTAAAATTTTCTACAAATTGCTGCAAATAGGGATCTTGAGCAATCATAAATGTTGTGATTGGAATTTTTAGTTTTCTTGCCTGTCTTGCTTGCGTATAACATTTCCCAACAATGTAGGGATCAAGTCCGTTACTATTCATGTAATATTGTCCGTCTGGTTCTATGACACAACTTGGTTTCCCATCTGTAATCATAAAAATTTGTTTGTTGGTATTTCTCTTTCTTCTCAGAATATCCATAGCAAGTTGCAGTCCAGCAACTGTATTGGTGTGATAAGGTCCAACTTTCAAATAGGGTAAGTCGGCAATTTTTATTGCCCAAGCATCATTTCCAAAAACCAATATGTCTAGCGAATCCTTTGGATAACGAGTGGTAATTAACTCCGAAAGTGCCATGGCTACTTTTTTTGCTGGCGTAATTCTATCTTCTCCGTACAAAATCATACTGTGGCTAATGTCGATCATCAGGACTGTGCTCATTTGAGCTTTAAACTGAGTTTCTTCCACCACCAAATCTCGTTCTGTGAGATTAAAATCTCCCATTCCGTTATTGATTTGTGCATTTTTAAGACTTTCTGTCAAAGATATTTTTTCAATACCATCTCCAAATCTGAACTCACGTAATTCTCCTGTGTGTTCGTCTCCATTTCCTCTGTGTTTAGATTTATGGTTTCCTGCGGCACTTTTCTTTATGTTTCCAAAGATTTGTTCGAGTGCTTTTTGTCTAATCAGTCTTTCGGTTTTTGCTGTGATAACAGGTCCGCCTTGTCCATCTTCGTCCAATTCTTCTTTTATGTAACCTTTGTTTTTTAGGTCTTCAATAAAATCTTCAATGGTATAATCTTCTGTGGTAAGTTTATATTCCTTATCCAGTTCTCTGAGCCAAGAAATAGCCTCATCAAAATCGCCTGAAGTATGAACAATTAATTCCTTGAAAACATCAAACAAAACCTCAAAAGGAGATTTGTTGGGCGCTTCATAATTGGTAAAATAAAATCCTGTTCTTGTCTTTTTACTCATATAAATTAGGGTAGCTATTTGCTTCAACTAATTTATAACAAAAAAATGTGGGGTGGGGGAATTTGAGTTTGGATAATTTTAAATTACTTTAATTCTTCCCAAAGTTCATCTTTATGTTTGTCGAAGTAGGCGAGATTTAATTCTATAAGATTTTCTTTTTGTTGGTGATACAAAATATCTAATTCTTCGAGCTCTTCAATTAATTTGTAGTTCCTATCCAAATCTGGTTCAACTATGATATCGTGAATTGTATATCCTTCTTTTTCCTGAATAGTCTCTATTGTTTCTCCGTGTGACTTTAGAATTTCAATTGCTTTTACTAACGATTCTTTAGCTTTTATAGCTTCAACTTTTTCTAAGCTAATTAATGTTTTGTTTATTAACTCTTCTGAAGAACCAATTAAAAACTCCAAAAAATTGTCATAATTCATATTGTCATTAAATCCTTCTACTAAATAAAATATTTGAAGTAATAATGGTATTTTAAAAAAAGCTTCTTCGTTAAATTCTTCTTTAAGTCTTAATTCTTGAACAAACAAAACTATAAGATCACTCTTGTTTTTATAGCTCGTCTTGTTATATATTTTTTTATTTAGAATAACATCTATTTCTTTCTTTTTTTTGGATGTTTGGGGAGTTATTATAGTAACAATAACAGCTATTAAACAAGAAGTTGTAAGTAAAATTAATAATATGATTTGAATGTATGTCATTAATTGTGTGATGAAATATTTTGGCTATTTTTTTTCAAAGTCAGATTGAGAGGAGTAGAAAACCCGAAAAAGAATATTTCAATAAATAAAGATGCTGAAATAAATTCAGCATGACGTTACTTTTAGATGTTTCTTTTCTTTCCTAAGTCATCCTGAATTTAGTTCAGGATCCAACAAAGAATATTTTACTGAAGTAATAAAATAAAACAGCTGACTAGCTGTCAATAGCAGAATTAATCCTACCATTTATTTCTTCAATAGTTCCCAATCCATTTACCCCAATAAATTTTCCTTGTTCAGAATAAAAATCTTTCAAAGGAGCAGTTTCTTTGTTGTAAACCGCCATTCTGTTTCTGATGATAGATTCATCAGTATCGTCTTTTCTCCCAGAATCTTTACCTCTCAGCAATAATCTTTTTACCAATTCGTCTTCGTCTACTTCAAGAGCAATCATAGAATTTATTTGCGAACCTTTGCTCGCCAATAATTCATCCAATGCAATTGCTTGGTCAGTAGTTCTAGGGAAACCATCAAAAATATAACCGTTAGAATCGTTTGATTCATCCAGTTTATTTTCAATCATATCAATCACCAAAGCATCTGGAACCAAGTTTCCTGCTTCCATGTATTCTTTGGCTTTTAAACCAAGAGCTGTGTCGTTTTTCATGTGAAAACGAAACATATCTCCTGTAGATAAATGAGTTAAGTTATATTTTTCTTGAATCAATTCTGATTGTGTTCCTTTTCCTGCTCCCGGAGGGCCAAATAGTATAATATTTTGCATAGTATCTTCTTTGATAATATAAATTTCGTCTAAATTTCGTCCAATTTCGTCATAATCTAACCCATATCCAACTAAAAACTCGTTTCCAACTTCAAAACCTACGTAATCTATCGGGTAATCCTTTTGGTATGCGTTTGGTTTGAATAAAAGTGTTGCCACTTTCAGGCTTTTTGGATTATTAGAGGATAAATCTTCAATGATATTTTCAAGAGTAATTCCAGTGTCTACAATATCTTCCACGATAATTACATCCGTATTTTCAATGTCTTTGTCAAGACCTAGTACTTTCTTGACATTACCAGTAGTTTCCGTTCCTTTGTATGAGGAAACTCGCAAAAAAGCTACTTCACAGTCAATATCAAGTTGCTTAAGTAAATCTGCAAAAAACAAAACAGATCCATTTAGGATTCCTATTAATAAAGGTTTTTTATCTGTGTAATCTCTATTGATTTGAGTTGCAACTCGTGCAATTTCTGTTTCAATTTTTTGCTTGCTGATAAAAGGTGAAAAAGTTTTATCGTGCAGTTTAATTACTTTATCCATAGTCAAAGTTAAAAAATTAATAATTAAATGGGAATTGAAACCAACTAATTGTTGTAGAATTTTTTTTCAAGTTTATCTCTTTTTTTAACAAAATAATCGGGATTGTTTTTCACTTTTTTAAGTAAATAAATTCCGATATTTGTTGTGTAAAAAAACAAACGCTTTGGAACACACAAATATCAGTCATCTAGGTTATTTTTTAGTCTACTTATCTTTCGTTACAGCATTATTTTCGTCCGTTTCTTACTTTATTTCGTATCGGAATAGAAAAGACGTAGCACTTTCGGCTCTGTGGAAAAAAACAGGTAGAATAGGTTTTTACGTTCATGCTATTTCAATCATTGGTGTAATAGTATTGCTGTATACTTTAATCTACGGACATTATTACGAATTTCATTACGTCTGGAAATATTCCAATGATTCCATGCCACTCGAGTACTTGATTTCCTGTTTTTGGGGAGGTCAGGAGGGAAGTTTCCTTCTTTGGATGTTTTGGAATGTAGTGATAGGTCTCATTCTCACAAGAAAAGCAAAACAATGGGAAAGCTCAATGATGTCCGTGTTCGTTCTCACACAAGTGTTTCTAACGACTATGCTTCTGGGAATCTATGTATTCGATTTCAAGATAGGGAATAACGTATTTTTATTGACAAGAAATTTGCCAGAAAACCTTGGAATGCCTTGGACAGAAATGGCGGATTACATGACTTTACCCATGTTTCAAGATGGCCAAGGTTTGAATCCACTGTTGCAAAACTATTGGATGATTATTCATCCACCCACCTTATTTTTAGGTTTTGCCCTTACTGCAGTTCCTTTTTCTTATGCCATTGCCTCTTTATTAGAAAACAAATGGAACGAATGGATAAAACCAGCACTTTCGTGGACTTTTGTAGGTATTGGAGTTTTAGGAATAGGAATCCTTATGGGAGGAATGTGGGCATATGAATCACTGAGTTTTGGTGGCTTTTGGGCTTGGGATCCTGTAGAGAATGTTTCGTACATTCCTTGGTTAACATTTGTAGGAGCAGGACATTTAATGTTGGTAAATCAAAGAAAAAATAGTTCTTTATTTTTCACATTCATTCTTACTTTTTTATCTTTTATTTTAGTGCTTTATTCTACTTTTTTGACCAAAAGTGGAGTGCTGGGAGATAGTTCTGTACACTCATTCACAGATAATGGAATGCTAGGTCAGTTGCTGTTTTACATCATTTTCTTCGTTTGGCTTTCCGTGTTTATGATGCTCAAAGGATTTCAGCATAAACTGATGTTTACCGTTTTGTCCATTTTCCTTTTTATCATGAATTTAGCTTCTGCAGATCAGGAAATTCTTGGAATGCCACCTTCTGGAATTATTTTCATCTTAGGGACATTCGTTACGCTTACTTTCGTGGTGATAGCTTCTGTCAAGTATTTTCCAAAAGTGAAGACAGAAGATAAATTGTGGAGTAGAGAATTCTGGATGTTCATGGGAAGTTTATTTTTATTACTTGCTTGCGGCCAAATTTTTTACCGTAATTCCTACCCAGTTTGGAATATGCTTTTTTCCGGTAATGATGCTGGTCCAGAAAATGTACTTCAATACTATAACGTGAGTCAAGGTGCATTCGCAGTTTTTGTGTCTTTATTTGTTGGATTTGGTCAGTATTTGCGATACAAAGGCATGGCTTTTTCCTTGTTCCTGAAACAAATAGCTTTATCACTGATAGTTTCAATTGCGCTCACAATTGTGTGTTTATTTGTTTTCAGATTCAGAGGTAATGATTTTTCAAATACCGAAACAACTGTTTACACGGCTTTGTTGTTCACATCAATTTATGCCGTAATCGGAAATCTGGATTACTTCGTCAGATTCCTCAAAGGAAAGTTAAATTTTGCAGGAGCATCAATCGCTCACATTGGGTTCGGATTAATTTTATTTGGAGCCTTAATTTCAAATTCCCAAAGTAAAAAACTATCGCACAACAGGGGAGGTAAATTTGATTTAGCTTCTTTAAGCGAAACTTTTGAGAATAACGAAGATGTGCAGATTACATTAGGTGATACCAATTACATGAGAGAGTATTTTGTTTCTTACAGAAGCAGAAAGCAGGAAGGAATAAATATCTATTACGAAGTAGATTATTTTGAACCAATCCCTGTGACGTACGAGAAAGATGATTTGATTCAATACAATGATGCTACATTCAAAGCCTTGAAAACTCATACTGTTACTGAAGACTTATTCAAGAACAACATGGAAAACTGGCAATGGCTTTCTGACACTTTAAACACAGTGGACGAATGGAAAAGTCACACAGTGGGTAAGAAATTATTTACACTGAACCCATTTGTGCAGTTGAACGAAAAATTTGGTAATGTAGCAGAGCCATCCACCAAGCATTATTTGGGACATGACGTATTTTCTCATATCAAATACCCAGATCCAAGTATTTTTGAAGGAGAAAATAATGGATTTATGCCTTACGAAAATTACATTGCAGAAGCAGGTGATTCTATCGTCACGACCTATGGAATGGTGAAGGTGAATTCATTCACAGACACACTCTACAAAGGAACCGACAAAGTGGGAATCATTAGTTTGACAATCAAAGATTACCAGCAAAGACTGCCTAATGCAGACCACGAATTGTATTATTTGATAAAAAGTGATTCAACCCTATATCCATTGAATTCGATAGACGACAAAGACTATGGAATCAAAATTTCTTTGATGAATGTTGGGATGAACAACCTAGAAGAAAGTTTGGTAGATCAGCCACAAAAAGTATCGCTAGATATCACAGGAGAAGAGTTTATCATCATGCAAGCCAAAACTTTTCCTCTTATCAATTTACTGTGGTTGGGTTGTATCTTAATGTTGCTAGGTTCTATTATGGCAGTGTTTTATAGGTTAAAAAGGAGTAAGTAAATTTTATTTTTCATTCTTTCTTTAATTTTATAGCGAGAATCTCACCTCTTGAGAGGGGAGAACTGGTCGTGTTTATTCATTTGTACTATTTCACTGAATAAAGATGTTGAAACAAACTCAGAATGACTTAGTTTTTAATTATTTTTAGAAATGCTAAAAAAAATAACTCTTATAGGATCAGGTAATGTAGCTCATAACTTGGGGCACGCATTTATGGCTAAGGGTTATGAAATAGTAGAGGTTTATAGCCGTGCGTCTGAAAATGCAAAGCAGTTAGCAGAAAAACTAAACGCAAATTACACTTCAGATTTATCTAAACTAAATAGCAAAAGTGATTTGTACCTCATTGTATCCAGTGATGATGCTATAGAGAAAATTGCAAAGAAGCTCAGGCTTAAAGACAAATTAATCGTCCACACTTCGGGAAGTGTGGGAATTGACGTATTGAAAAGTGCATCAAAAAATTACGGAAGTTTTTATCCTTTGCAAACGTTTACCAAATCTCATTTAACAGACGTTTCTCATGTTCCTTTTTGCATAGAAGGAAATACCAAAGAGAATAAAAAGGCATTGATTGAGTTGGCAAAAACACTAAGTAATAAAGTGATTGAAATGAATTCGGAGCAAAGGCAGAAGTTGCATTTGGCTGCAGTTTTCACTTCCAATTTTGCTAATTACATGCAAGTCATAGCTCAAGATATTTGCGAAGAGCAAGAAGTTGATTTCGATTTATTGAAACCTCTAATGAAAGAGGTTTTTGAGAAAAACTTACTTCATAAAACGGAGCAAAACCAGACTGGCCCAGCCAAAAGAGGGGATAAGTTTACTATGCAAAAGCATGCTCATTTATTGAAAGGAGATGAGGAGAAACAAGAATTGTATACTTTGATTTCGAGAATGATTGAGAAAAGATTCTCATAATGCAAACCAAGTTTTTGTTTTAAAATTGATTAAAATAGACAACAACAAGGAAGCTGCCAAAAAATCGATTGTAGGCTAATTGTACCAAAATGTTTCAGCTGTGATCTCGGTCAGTTCATCATTGATAATAACGTATGAACCTTGTTTTCTTGTGATAGATTTAGGCGGAAAATCACCTTTTTTTACTGTTTTCACTTCTTCATTTCCATTTTTTGTTTTAAACAGCAAATCTATCTCAGTGTCGTAAGCTACAAAATCTCCATGATTTGTGAGTGTATAGTTATAACTATATCGATAAAAATGACGAACGTATTGCGCCATATTTCCTGTCCAAGTAGCTGGGTCGTTTGGGTTAAAATTAGGATTATCTGCACTGAATGAAAAAGGCAATTCTAGGTAAACGTTACTAAAAACCTCGACAAATTCAATGTCTGTAACCAATAAATTTGCGTCAATTTTTTCTTTGTTACAGCTGCTCAATGAAGCAATTGCACTTAGCATTACCATAATTATCCAAGTTGTTTTTGTTGCTCGGGTAGTTGTCATAAAGCGGTGGTTTAAAATTATATTATTTTAAAACTACAACAATAACTATTCCAGCATTAATCGCTATTATCTGTCTTTAAATCCTTAAATTCGTTTCAAACAAAATAACCCATGACAAAACTAAGCTACAAACAAAAGTTGCACGAAATAGAGGCCGTATTCCTAGATGTAGATGGAGTAATTACAGACGGACAACTGATAATGCATCCTTCGGGAGAGTTTTTGCGAAATATGAGTACTCGGGATGGGTATGCCATGAAAAAAACAGCAAACAGTGGAATTCATGTCTTTATTATTTCTGGTGGAAGCAGTGAAAGTATGAAAAAAAGATTGGAGTTTTTGGATGCAACCGAAGTGCATATGGGAGTGAAAGATAAAGTATCTGTTTTGAATGCGATTCTGAAAAAGTATGAGTTGACTAATAATCAAGCTTTGTACATGGGAGACGATATCCCAGATTATGCAGTGATGCAAGAAGTAGGAATTTCAGCTTGTCCCAAAGATGCCTGTACCGAGATTTTGAATACCGCAGATTATGTTTCGCACAAAAAGGGAGGTAACGGAGCAGTGCGAGAAGTATTGGAGCAATTGCTAAAGATTAAAGGGAAATGGATGGATGAATTTACAACTCAAGCCAATTGAGTTCAAAAAATTTCATAGCGTTTTTATTTGTATTTGTTTGTTTCAATTTGTTTTCTCAAGACAATAGATGGGAAGCAATGGGACCATTTTACGGGAAATCAAAATCTGGCGAATACATGCACAGTATGGGATTGGTAAATGCTGTGCTCACAAACCCAAAGAATGAAAACGAATTGATTATATCAACTAATTCTTCTGGAATTTGGCGATCCAATAATCGCGGAGTAATTTGGAATTGTGTAACTGATAGAGAGGATTTTTTGCCGGGAATGGGAATAAAAAGTTTCAGTGTGAATCCCTCAAGCCCTAATGAAATTATTGCTGGAGGCGGAAACTACTGTTACGGAGATAATAATTATGGAGGTTTGGTCTTGTTTTCAAAAGATAGGGGGAAAACTTGGGAAAAGAGTGAAAGTTTTTCCAAAAAGTTTGAAGGAAAACTTGTGACTAAAGTCGTCTATTTTTCAAGTAAAATAATTTATGTATTAACCAATGAAAGCCTTTTCAAATCTGAGAACTCAGGACAAGACTGGAAAAAAATATTTGAAATAAATATCGCTCAAGAGTACATAGATAGTAAAGACCAAAGATTGATAGATTTTGAATATTTTGAAAATGGAAATTTATTTGTGAGCAGCACGCACAGTTGGGGTGCAAAAGGAAATTTATTTAAAAGTACTGACGAAGGAAAATCTTGGAAAAATTTATTAAAAACGAAAGAGTTTAATAATTTATTTGATAAACATATTCTATTTGTAACCCTGACAAAACCGGTTGGGAATAAAATGTTTGTTGGACTTGGCTCTGGAGGAGATGTCAGCTTGTATAAAACTACCAATCAAGGTGAAAACTTCATTAAAAGCGGAACTATCTCAACTAAAAACCCATCCATAGATGCCAAAGCAGGAAAATTTGAAATGGAGATGTCGTTGGAAGATAGCGATAGATTGTACATTGGTTCCATAGATTTATTTGAGTGGGACAGCATAAACAAATTGAAAAGGTTATCACCTAGAAATAATATTTCGGAGGATGAACATGATGATGTAAGATTTTTAGAAATCAAAAAAATAAAAGGAAAAGAAACCCTTGTGATGGGCAATGATGGAGGAGTTTCATTTTACGATACAGAATCCAAAAAATTTGAAGGACTGAATGGCTTTAATTTGCCTACTTTACAAGTTTATAACTTGGCAATTTCTCAGTTTGATTCCAATTTCATGATGTACATAGGAACTCAAGATAATGGAACGCATGAATACTTAAATAACGACTGGCACTTTATTTCAGGTGGAGATGGTGGAGGCAATGTGTTGGATGATAGAGGATTTTTGAAAATCAATTCAATTAACTCTGCAGTAATGACCTACAGGGGAAAAGCTCGCAGGTATTTTAGTCCTACGAAGCGTTTTTCGGCTTGGTTCATTGATTTTCCTATCGAAATTTCAAAATCGGATTCAGCCGTGTTGTTTGGCTCCAGAAAAAGAGGAAGTGCAGAAGGTGGAAGTCTATTTATTCAAGACTTGGATGAAAAAAATCACGAAGGAATTGTTGTTCCTCAGCTCAATAATATAGGAGAAATAGCAATCAGTAATACCGACCCCAATCTTATTTTTTTGGCTGAAGGAGAGCATTGTAACGGAAATGGAGGATGTAATAAATTAGTTAAAACTACCGACCGAGGTAAGTCATTTACCAATCTTTCAGAGGCTTTGGTTTTTCCCAATTCGAATTCAACATTCAAAGGACGAAAAGATACGATTGCTCTACGCAAATTATTGGGCTACAGAAAAGTAACTGACATTGAAATTGATCCGTATGACAATGAAATCATCTTTGTTTCGCTCAATGGGAACTTTAAAGAGGAATCTTGGAGCAAGAATTGGGAATATTACCGAGTGTTAAAATCGGAGGATGGAGGAGAATCTTGGATGGATTATTCGCAAGGTTTACCAACTACGCCTATTTTTTGTTTGTTGAGAGATGAAAGAGATGAAAATATTTTGTTTTGTGGCGGAGATGAAGGCTTGTATAAATGTGACAATTACTATGGAATTTGGAAAACTTGGAGTAATGGATTACCAAAAAATGTACCCATTACTGATATTAAATTAAATTATTGCCAAGACAAATTATATTGCTCAACATATGGCCGAGGAGTATATGGAGTTTATTCAAGTACAGCACTTGATTACCAAGAAATAACAAAGGATGAAACTTGGGATTCTTATCGTTTTGTGAAAAGAGATATTGAAATTTTGAGAGGAAAAACATTAACAATTTCTGCTGATCTTGCTATGGCTCCTTCCACCACTGTTACTCTTCATCCCAAATCTACTTTAATTATTGATGGGGCAACAATTACCTCTAATTGTACGGATAAATGGTGGGGGATTTCAATCAAAGAGAAAAGGTTTTTGTGGTTTTTTAAAAGAAAAAAAGGAAAGGTAGTATACAAAAATGGGGGTAAAACAAAGAATTCGAAAGTAAAATCTCTGCAAGGTTAAAAAACAAATTATGAATTATAAATTAAGTGTAACGAACAGGAATCAACATTATTTGGATATCGAATTCAAGGCAAAAGTAAGTACTGAAATCACTACTCTGCAATTGCCAGCATGGAGGCCAGGGCGGTATGAATTTGGAAATTTCTCAAAAAACATTCAGCAATTTTCTGTTACGGATGAGAACGGAAAATCAGTTAAGTTTGATAAAAAAACGAAAGACAGTTGGGAGGTTAACACCAAGAATGTGAAAGAGATAAAGGTGAGGTACAATTACTATTCTATTGATTTTAATTCGGGGTCAACTTATTTGGATGAAGAAGTTTTGTACGTAAATCCAGTCAATTGCATGATTTATATTCCAGAACAAATAGGAGAAAAATGTGTAGTTGAAATTCCGAAAGGTAAAAGTGAAAAAATAGCTTGTGGGTTGAAGTTTAAATCTGGAAAAATAACAACAAAAGATTTTCATGAATTAGCAGATACACCTTTTTTAGTGAGTGAGAATTTGCAAAGTAAAACCTATGAAAGTAAAGGAGTGAAATTCTATGTTTGGTTCTATGGCGAATGCAAACCAGAGTGGAAAAAAGTCATTACAGATTTCAAAAAATACACAGATTACCAAATCAAGCAATTTGGCGGATTTCCTGTGGAAGAATATCATTACATCAATATCATAAAACCTATCAAAGCCTACCATGGAGTGGAACACACCACTTCAACCATCATTACTTTGGGACCAAGTTATGATGTGATGGGCGCAAGGTATGTGGATTTATTAGGTGTGAGTTCTCACGAATTGTACCACACTTGGAACATCAAATCCATTCGCCCAAGCGAGATGAAACCATACGATTACACCACAGAAAACTATTCAAAACTGGGTTATGTGGCAGAAGGAGTAACTACTTACATGGGAGATTTGACTTTGTTTGAAAGTGGTGTTTTTGATAGAGATCAATATATAGTTGAACTTAATCAATACCTCAAAAAGCATTATAATAATGGAGGTAGGTTAAATAAATCAGTTGCAGATTCCTCTTTCGAGACTTGGATTGATGGTTATGAAATGGGCGTGCCAGACAGAAAATCATCTATTTATACTGAAGGAGCTCTGGTTTCTTTCATGATTGACATGAAAACTAGGGAGGCCACCAATGGTAAAAAAAATCTTCATACCATCATGAAATTGATGTATGAGAGATATGGAAAAAAAGGAATAGGCTACACGGAAGAAGATTACCAAAATTTGATAGAAGAGGTGAGTGGGATTTCTTTTTCTTCTTTTTTCAAAGCCTACATTTGGGGAGTGAAAGATTTCACGGGCGAACTTAAGAAATGTTTACAATTTGCAGGTTTTGAGTTGAAAAAATCAAGTTCAGAATTAGCAACTGAACAAAGAGGATTGATTGCTGTTCCCGCTAAAATGGGAATGAAAGTGGTTCATGTTCAAAAAGATTCAGCTAGTTACGAAGCAGGTCTTTCGAGAGGAGATATTATTAGAGCAATTAATGGGTACACGGTAAAACTGGATTTAGATAATTGGCTGCAATATTTTGAGGGCGAAAAAGTAGAGCTCACTGTTAAAAGGAACAATAAATTGAAGCAAGTTGTGCTTGAGAAGTCTAATAAAATGCAGTTTTGGAATTATACGCTACAATAAAAACGGTTTCTATTTCTTTTTAACTACTTTTGAGTCAATAAGCTAAACAAATAGTCGCAAGATGATAACAGGTGAATTAATATTAAATTTAATGAATCAAAAAAAGACAAGTGTACTTTTTTATTCTCTTGGTGTTAGTTTGTTTTTGGCAAGTTGTGGCTCACTTGAAGAAACGTCAAATGAGCCAGAGCCAACTCCATTAGAGCAAATAATTGAAACTAATAAAAAAGAGATTTTTGAAAAGTTGGACCAAAATTATTTTCAAAAATCTCCAGATTTATTTGCAGATTCTACTACCGTTCCTTCGCTAGTTCAGCAGTTATATAGGTCGAGAAAGGCACATTGGAGTGATAGCAATGTATTGAATAATTCAGCCAAAAATTTCATCACAATAGTCACAAATTCAGCTTCATATGGGCTAGATTCGGGGTTTTATAACTTACAGGAATTAAAACAATTAGAAGATACGTTAAGAAGGTATCCAAATAATAAACAAGTTTTGGCAAAAGCCGAATGGGAGTTTTCTAAAAGTAGTTTATTGTTTTTTACACACCTCAAATATGGATTTTTAAATCACGACAAATCTGATTCTCTATTTTATCAGCTAAAAATCGATTCTCTGAAATCAGAAGACCTAGAAATCATAAGAAATTCTATTGCAAACAATGAATTGCCAAGTGCAATAGAAAGTTTGGAACCTTCTTTTTATGAATATAAAAATTTGATAAATGGCTGGAAATCATTTCTGATGAACAAAACCATTTCTTCTAAAAAAGTAGAAGTTGAAACCCTGAAAAAAGATTCTGTAGATACTTACATTCAAACGAAAAAATCACTAATTGTAAATGGTTATTTGGATACTAGTATTGTAAAAACAGATAGTGGATGGATTGCCGTTTTGAAACATTTTCAGCTTGAGCATGGCTTGCAAGATGACGGTCGGGTGGGAAGTGCATCTGCGTATGCATTATCAAGAAGTAACGAGGATAGATGGCTATCTGTAATGGCTAGTTTGGAAAAACTGAAATGGAAAAAAAGAAAAACAAAATCTATACTTTATGCCAATATTCCTGCTTATTCTCTGAAAGTGATTGAGGAGAACGAGATAAAGCAAGAATACAGAACTGTAGTTGGAAAAACAATCAACAGAACTCCAGAATTTGATGCAAAAATGTCCTACTTGATTGTAAATCCTTATTGGCATATCCCAAATAGTATTTCTAGCAAAGAAATTTTACCAAAGTTGAAAAAAGATTCTGCACTGGCTGGAAAAAAGGGATATCGGATTTTAGATAAAAATAGGAAAGTAGTAGATCCCAAAACTATCAATTGGAACAAGGTGACCGAAAGTTCTTTTAATTACAAAATTTCGCAAGTAAGAAGTGGTGGTACTGCATTGGGCAAAGTAAAGTTTATTTTTGCCAATAAATACAGTATTTATTTTCACGATACTCCTTCCAAAAGATTATTTAAAAACGACATCAGAGCCTACAGTCATGGATGTGTAAGGGTTCAGAATCCACTAGATTTAGCATCTTATCTGCTAAGTAAACAAGATACTGTGATGACTATAGATTCTGTGAATAGATTGGCAAAAAAAGGTACTCAGAAGAGATTTGACATAGAAAATGACATCAAAGTGTACATTACTTATCATTCTGCCGAAGGAACAAAAGATGGTAGAATACAATTTTTTAGAGATATCTATAAAAAAGAAAAAGGAATCAAAAGCGCGATTAAGAGTATTGTTCTAGGTAATCCGCGTAAAACGCGTCAATAAATTCATTGGTTCTCATCAGCTTTGATTTTCTGCTGTATTCTCGATCTTTACCATAAATAAAAAGACAACTTCCATTCTTAATTTGGTCCACAATCGTGTGGTAATTTAAATGGGGCAAAGCCGGACATCCAAAACTTCTCCCTAGTACATTTCCATTTGTATGCAAGAATTCTTCCGTAGCATAATCTGCAGAGTGCATCACAACTCCTCTGTCAAAAGCATTGTTGTTGCTGTACTCTAAACCATGTAACTTGAGCGAATAGTCATACTTTCCATCATAAATTACGCCAGTTGTGTAAAATCCAAGGCTACTCATTCTAGATTCTGCTTCGTTCGAGAATTTTTTCGCCATCAGTTTACCCGTATTTTTTCCGTGTGCTATAATCGTCTGAAATGCAACCGTTTTACTTTCCATATCAATAATAAAGCATCTTTCTTCGTTACTTGCTTTGGTAAAATCAATCAGAGTCAAATACTGAGTATTAGCTAGTTTATTATCATTTTTCAAGGCATAATATCCCTTGAGGCCTTTGGTAAATAGATTGAAATTTAGTTCAGAGTTGTTCAAGCAATCGTAAAACGATTCTGTATAAGACTCAAAAGCCATCAGCTTGGAATCAACAGAAACTGCTGGCGAAGCATCTACTATTTTAGTATTACTCTCAAATTCTATGTTTTCATCAATAATTGTGGTATTGATAAATAAAAGAAAAAGAGGTAGTAAAATAATGCGCTTCATTCGGCTTGAACTGATTTTTGTAAAGACCAAAGGTAATGTTTGAATTCAACACTTGCAAAAAATGGATTTTAAATGCAGTTTTCATGGCTCTAAATTTTTTAATTAACCATTAAAATGAGATTAAATTCTATCATTTACCTAGCAAAAACACTTGTTTAAAAAGAAAATAACAGAATGAAATCTTTAAATTGAATTGTTCTATATTTGTACAAATGATTCTTTCATAGATTCTAAAAATAAATTAAGTAACGATTGCTATGCCCAGCCTTTTAAAAACAAAGAAAATAAGTGAAACTCCTTTCAGGTTGGAAGTTCTAGATATTTTTGAAAGTAACAAAAATGCAATCCCATTAAGTGTAATTGAAAAAGAACTGCAATCTTACAACAGAATTACCTTGTATAGAACCATAAAAGTATTTCTTGAAAAAGGAATTATTCATGAAATTACAATTAGTGGCGAAGATTCAAATTACGCTTTGTGTGTAGATCAATGTGAGTCAGATTCTCACCAACACGACCATGTCCATTTCAAATGCAACCAATGCGGGATTATTTCTTGTGTAGAAGTAGATAATTACCCTGCATTGGATCTTCCTGGATATCAAGTAGAGCAAACGGAAATTCAAATGAGTGGAAAGTGTTTAAACTGCTAAACGATTAGATTTTCTGGCGAATGAGCAGTAAAACCATTTAATCGTACATCTCTATTATTTTAGTTTTATTTTTGATGTAATCAATTTATAACACAGTATCAATAGACCACTATGAAAAAAACTATCTATTTAATAAGTATCCTAGCTGGAGTGCTATTTTTAGCACAATCATTGTACGTTAAGGCAGAAGCAAGTACAGAAAAATACGCTTATAAAGTGGTAAAAACTTACGAGAATTTTGAAGTAAGAAAATACAAAGCTACTTTATTTACTTCAGTCAAATTGGGGACCTCTGATTACCGACAAGCCTCTAGCCAAGGGTTTTCAATTCTTGCAGGATATATTTTTGGCGGAAATGAAACTAGAGAAAAAATAGCAATGACTTCTCCTGTTGCCATGTCACTTGGCGACTCCATGGAAGTGATGTTTATGGTTCCAAAAAAGCACACCAAAGCTACGTTACCAAAACCTAATTCAAGCTCTATAGAAATAAAAGAAGAGCCAGAAAAAACCGTGGCAGCAATAGGTTTTGGTGGTTATGCCAATGCCGAGAAAATTGAAAATTACAAGTCGCAATTGATTGAAGCTCTCGAAAAAGAAGGAATAAAACACACTTCCAATTTCTTTTTTTTAGGATACAATTCTCCGTATGAAACTACTAATAGATTAAATGAGGTGATTGTTGAATTGACAGAGTAAACAGATTATTTTTAAGATACGAGCTGCTCAAAAAATCCGCCAATTTCTGATTCGGTATCCACAAAATGAATCTCGTATATCCAGAATCTTTCTTCGTTATTAATGTCTTTATTACTCATTAATTCGTGATTGTTGGGATGAATGTAATTTACCTCTTCCTCTCCAAGAATAGTTTCGTGAGGAAAATTCCCTATCAAATGACCGCAATGATGGTTTCCGTATTCCCATCCGTATTTCGCAGCAAGTTCCTTGGTGTAGTGATAAAAAGCGGCTCCCGTTAAAGTGTTTTTATTTTTATCGTAGTACTCTTTTCCTTCTTTCCAAGCAAGTTCTACGTCCTGTTTCAACTTTAATTTTCTAGCATTTTTTCCAATCACATAGGTTTTTCCCATATCTGCTTCCCAGTCGTCAAACACGGGACCAAAATCAAAAAACAAAATGTCATCTTTTTGTACAGCAAGGTCTTCTGGATTTTCTGCGTAGGGAAGAAGCGTGTTTTTTCCTGACCTCACAATGCGCTTGTGCCAGTATTTTCTTATCCCAAATAGTTCAAAGGCCAAATCAAATACTGCGGTATTTAATTCTTTTTCAGTTTTACCAGCTTCAACCAGTTTTCTGTTTTCAATTTCTTGAAAAAGTACTTCTGCTTTGTTTTCAGCTTCTATGAGTTTGTTCAGTTTAGAATTCATTAAATACTTTCCACAAACTCCAAAAATATTTTTTTATGTAACTCCAAATCCATAGAGCCAGAAAGTGCTACTCGGGCTATGTAATCCTTATCGCCTTCTTTGGTAGTTCCTTGAGTAGAAGTTGCAGGGATTGTCCAGTAACATCCTTTCAGTTGTCCGTAACTCACACAATATTTACTTTCGTTAGGAATCTTTGTAATCATTAAGTTTATCAACTTCAGATTCAGTTTTCTTTTGTAGTTTTCTTTTTCTTCTGCAGTATTTCCTTTTGTAGGTAAATCCAATGAAAACACGGATGGAGTAAATCCTTGAACAGCCAATTCTTCGGATACAAAATTGATTTTAGCATCAGGCAATACTTCGTGAATGTATGTAACAAATTCACGAGTGTTTTTGTAAGCATCTGCAATTCTCTGCACCATGGATGGCATTTGTGTAGCCAATATTTCATACTGCAATGAAGTAGCTTCATTGTCACACAGCAACAAATGTTTTTCAATGCTTTCTATCAAAGAAACCGTAGTTTTGTTTCCTACACAATATCCAGCAGTACATTTTCCTCCGCTCGGGAATTTAGAACCACTAGCAAAGGCGATTGTTCTCACTTCGGATAGGATTTCACCTTCGCCTATAAACTTTACATTGGGACAAAAAGTTTGATCCAAAATAAAGACTGGATCCACAGCAGTTTCTCCAGCTGCAGTTGTACGCACCTTAGTCAAGGCAGTTTGTAATTCAATCAATTCGGGAACTTCTACTCTTGGGTTGGTAGGAATCTCGGCAATAAGCAAAGGAATTGCATCTGCACTTGCAATGTGTGTCAATACGGTTTCAATGCTTTGCACCATATCGTTATCGCCATCCACAGCCAAATCTACTACTTCCACATTGTCCAGACAAGCAGCCACTCTTCGGGCTTGGTCATTGGTTCCTCCATAACAATTGGTAGGCACAATAATTTTTATGGCTTTCCCTGGATGGTTTTTCATAGCATCATCTATCAATCCCATTAATATAGCATATTGGATAGATAATCCACTAGAAGAAACCAAAGCCTTGGTAGTTGTTCCTGTAACTTTGTTAATGGAGTTTACAGTGCTTTGTTTGTCGGCCGCAAGATTGTTATTTGGGATTTCAATACTCGCATTATTTACCAAAGCCTTCAAAGCAACAAGAGAATTTGCAGGTGTCATTGCAATCGTTTCTCTTCTTCGTACATGCTGAATGTCAGAAATGTAACTGTCGTTTTTTGATCCGTTAATCAGCATGACACTTCCTAAATCTCCGAAAAGATTTACATAGAAATCAACCGAATCAGTTAGTTCTGTAGCTCCCAATTTATCTCGCTCAGTCAAATAAATAGTACTCCCATCAAAAGAAGAAATCTCCGAAGAATTTGCCACCTGATTCAATACAAATTTGTATCCGTATACAGCTTTAATAGTTTCGGCATCAAAGCAAGCAGGTAACTTACCAGAGTAGGCAATTTGTGTGTTTTTATTGTCCAATAAATTCTTTCTCAACACAGCTAACAATGGAATCGTTTTAGAATCGAAACTAATGACATGGGTTGCGTGAAGGTTTTCTTGTTCAGCAATTGCCCATTCGAGCACACACGAAAGTGGATGTCCTAATCTTATATAATCGTAAGCAGTTGGTAATTCATTTAGAGAATGAGAAGTAGAATCGTTTGCCTGAAACAAATTATTAAATTGTTCCAAAAACTCTGTTTTTGCTTGGCTTTCGTTATAAATATCTAACCTGTGAGTCGTAATACTCAACCAACCAGCTGGCATGTTTTTCAATACTTCCTTTATATAATTAACCCTTTTATTGTCTTCCATTTTTTATGCTCTTATTTGGATTGCAAGGTACAATTATTAGAAATATTTTGAAAGGGTAGAGAAAGGTTTTGTTATTGGGAAATATAGGATAGGATTTGATTTGATTTGATAGTATACGATAGAGATACGATAGGAAGTTATTGATTCCCAACTTTTACTTTCATTAATTCACTTAATGCAGCAGTAAAAGGAATAGCAGAAGCTCTGCCAGTTCTATATTTTTTTAAGTCTTTAAATTTCCACAAGATATCTTTAAATTCCTCAGCCATACATTCTTTAACTCCTATTACTAAATAACTGTTTTGTCTTGGGTTAGGATATTTTAAGCGCTTCAAAGTTTTTTTGTCAGTAACTCTATATTCAGGCTTTTTTATGGTGTAAAGTCTTGATGATGATTCATCCCCTTCAAGATGTAATAAAAGAAATTTTGCATTAAATGTATCTTTATTTAATTTAAGTGCACCTCTATCAGAATTCATTCTAAAATTATATAGAGATTTAGAATTAATCCATTTTAAATGTTTCTCCGATTTACAATAAGCTACTAATACTGTTGAATCATCTGGAATTAACTTCTTTCCGTTTATATATTCAGGAATAGAGTCATTTAAAGTTATTTGTTGATTATTAATAATATCATAAGTCTTATTAGCAATATTCTCTCTTTGCGAAGCTCGATTTACTAGTTCATCAATTACTAAATCAATAAAATCTGATAAATCTGAAACATCTTTTTCTTCGTTTTTTGGATTTACAGAAAATGCGCCTAAACCTGGTATTAGTTCATGGAATCCTCTAAATTCTGTTTTTGTTGTTCCAGGATATAAAATATAAGCACCTCCAGTTCTTCTTATTGCATCTTTGTAAGAGTGCATTTTCAAAATGTCAGCATTCTTATATTTTCCTGCTCGTTCTTCTTTTTTTATTTTGTTTAATTCCTTTCGCTCAATAATTTTCTCTTCCTCAGTTAAATCGTTCTTAGTTTCGTTAGATTTTATTGTAAAGTTTGCAACCTTATATTTAGCATCAAAATGTATATGAACTATTTGCTCTTCAATTTCAGCTTTTCTTTCAGATAATTCTTGCGGCCAAACAGATAACGTATAATCTGGTCGCATAGAAGTTGTCCAACTTCCCGATTTTGGATAACTATCTTTATTTCCGGAAAATGTTCTATTAAAAGAAAATTTAAATCGTAAATTTCTGTTTTTTATAATTTTACTTCCTTCTAGCGCAGTATGATGTCCCGATTTTATAATTAAATTCAATCCATTTTTTGAAGGTTCAAAAAGATGGTTGTATGATTTTTCATCATGAGTTAACTCAGTTAATTCAAATTTCTTTTTAAACAAATCATACAATACAAAAAACAACCAATATTCATAAAGAGTGGCAATATCTCTTTTTCCGGCATTATATACATCTTCCTCAGCTCCAGACCAAGTTAATTTGGATGCTAAATCAAACATCAACCAAGTTTTTAATAATTGTCTATAACCACCTTTTCTTTGTAGAGTAGGTGAGTTCAATTTTAGTGTTGTTGGTCTAGAAATATCTTTAAAAAACGAATGATTTAAGAAGTTTTCTAACTTTTTGATTAAAAAATCGGCTTCTTTTTTATCTTTTGTTCCATCTTCAAAAGCACTACTGCAATTTTCGCAGAATTGTAAATATTCTTGTAAGGAGTGTTTTATAAATCTATTCTCTGGATTATCTAACGAAGCCTCTTGTTTGTAGCTATTTATTTTTGAGGGAACACTTTCAAGTTTATTTAAAGTTCTTAAATTATGATTAGTTGGTAAAGGAATCCTATTATTCCCTCTCAATATTTCTTGAAGATTCTTATTTGTGATTTTATTAAGGCTTCTTATATCAACTCGCTCTTCATTATTTACCCAATTCGTTTTTGGAGAACTAAATATTTGTAATAGAGACTCTTCAAATTCATCTTTATTAATTACCGATTTTACAAAACTAAATTTTTGATAAATTGTTTTATTTTCTTTAGTGAATTCTGGCGCAAAATATTGATTAACAGGTGAGTTCGCTTGCATCAATAATTCGGTACATTTCTCGGTAATGTCTTCCACCATTGTTCGGTAATTCTTTCTGTAGCTTATTTCATAGCCATCAGAAGAATCAAACTTTGTAGCCAAAACTTCTAATTGATATTTTATTACCTCTTCATCAGGTCCTTTAATATTAAGTTCTAATGTGCCTACAAAATTTCCTGGAGCAATTATTCCTCTACTAGTATTTTTGTTTTTAGATGGAATACATTCTTTTGTTTTGTTTAATTGATATCCAGCTTTGCTAAACTCATATTCATACCTTCTCGATTCCAAAATTTGAATCGTAGCTTCCCCAAACTCTTGAGCTTCTTCTTCCTCAATCTCAAAAATATTTGCATTATCTCCGATGGGAAATATTGTTAGTGATAAATCCTCATTGAGTGGTATTTTTTTGAAAAGAAGTGAAGTTTTCAATAGGTATTAGTTTAATTGAGTGTTTTTAGTCTTCTAATTTGTTTTGTTCGTCCAGATAAGTCGATTCCGATTGTTTTTTGATTGACTTAATGATGTTTGTTTTCTTTAAAATTTCTAATTGTTGTTTTGCAATTCTTTCCAAGCTATTAAATCGGGATTTTTTATCAATTCCATTTTTAATAAATTCAGAATTAAGAGATTCTAAATTGGACAAGACAGCCAATTCGTTAATACTCGAAAAATCTCTCATATTTTTTCCATCCAAAGTGTGTTCTAAGTTTGATTCGCGCCATTCTTTAGCCGTACAACCAAATAATGCAATATTCAATAAGTCTGCTTCGTCAGCATATTCAATCCATTGTTTGTCTTTTGTGTAATTTGATACAGGAATAATGTGTTTTTTTACTGCATCTGTATGAATTTGATAATTCATTTTACTCAAAACTCGTTTTACATCCCATTCTAAATTATATGCGTTAGATTCAATTTCTTTAAGTCTTTGAAATTCTTTAATTAATACCAATTTAAACATTGGGCTTATCCAAGCTCCAAATTCAAATGCAATATCTTTATGAGCATAAGTACCTCCATTTCTTCCGCTTTTAGATACTATTCCTATTGCATTTGTGTTTTCTACCCATTTTCTAGGAGTTAAATTAAATGAGTTTAATCCTGCTTCTTTTTTAAAGGTGTCGAATTCGACACCTTTAAAATTTGGGTTGTATAATTGTTCCCAAATTCCTAAAAATTCAACAGTATTTCTATTTCTCATCCAATTTCTAATATGATCGTTCCCCTCTTCTCCACGAACCATATCAGTCAAGCAAATATAATCACCTTCCTTTTGCGAAGTGATTGATATTATTTTTTGCTCAACTTCTATCTGTTTTGTTTTTGCAACCATATTTCTATCTCTTTGTTTTCATTATTTCCTATGCTTCAGCATAACTTGTAAATCCATTAGCAATTACATTCTTGTACATGCGCTCTATTTTCTCCAATGAAATAGGATAAACGATTTTGTCTTTTAAATCATCACTTTTATTGAACACGTCTTTTTTATCTTCTTTGGTTAATTCATTATCTTCTCCAATTCCATAACATACAATTGCCAAAGCAGTTAATACATCTACCAATTTATTTCTACTTCCATGTAATTTCGGCAATAGTTTTTGCATTATAGCCACATCAATTTTGAAATCTTCCTTGGTGTTATAAGTTTCTGCAAAATCTTCGTCTTTGTTAAAATCCGGATTAATCAGGTCCATTTGACTATATAAAGTTTGAATCTCTGAGGCTGTTCTGTAACCAAATTCGGCACCTACTTCTTGCAATTTTTTAAAGAATTCGGATAAGGTATCTTTCAACTTTTTATCAAAAGAAAGTTTTTCGTCAGACTCTTCACCTTCTGCAATTTTCACAAAACTTTCTCCATATTTTGCACCAAGTGGTATTCCATCTTCATCTTTTAATTTAGATAAATTCAAAGGTTTAGTTCCTTCTAAAAATGTTCCCATTTCTGAATCCTTTACTCTAAACTCAATTACATTGGCTCTGTCCAGCACTTTTGGGCTAAACATATAAGTAGTTTCGTCTATGTTTACTGTTCCCACCACAAATAAATTGTCTGGCCAACCGTATCCTTTTTCTACCTCAATTCCGTTTCCTCCATCAAGGGGCAAATCCGAACTATGTAATTTGAATTTGTCTTTACTTTCCATCACACTTAAGAAATCGGCAAAATAACGTTCTACGTGACTCAAATTCATTTCATCTAAAATCAAGAAGTAAGGTCTCTCTTTATTTTCTTCTTTGTTAGCTTCAATTATCAATCTCAAAGCCCCATTTTCTGGTAATATATACTTCTCATCTTCTAGTGCATTTACATAACCCAAAAGTGGTTCTCTATTTGTCCAATCTGCTCCTACAGGTACAATACAATATTGATTGTCACTTTCGCAAATCCATTTAGCGTAAGCCTCAGCCAATTTTGTCTTTCCCGAACCTGATAAACCACTCAACAACACAAAAGGCTTTGTTGCTAATGAAGAAATGTATCTTGTTATTAATGAAGTAGAGTAGGTTAAGCCTGAATTCTGGCAGTCGGTTTGAAAAGTTTTAAAATCAAATTTCATAGAACTAACATTTTTTAATTGTTCATTAGTTTTTAACTGAAAATATTTTTCAATGATTTCATTTAAATCTTGATTTAGTTTTTTTTTGTTAGGTAAATCATTTACATCATAGATACAAAATATGTGTGAATCACCATATCTATCTGGTTTTTCAAAATTATTATCCTCAAAATATTTAGAAATCCTTTGAGGATTATTAATATTCCATTCGATAGAAGGCCTATTAGTTTCACTTCTCCCATAAGCAAGAATTAATTTATCTATGTTTTTATAATATAAATAAACTGGATAAATACCATCACTTGTAGTAAAAGGTTCTTTTAAAAATGATATCCACGGTATTTTTGCAGAATTTCCTTGACCAAAACTAACTTTGACTTTCGTGTTTTTATAAGCTTTTTTAAAATGTTTAGTTTTTAAATTATTAGTCTTTGCTTGTTCTAAAAATGATAATAATTGGTCGGAATAGCTAGATTCAGTACTCATTTTGTTGTTTTTTTTATTTTCATTCCATTGCCAGGCCTCATAAGATAGCTCATAAAATGGAATAATAGTTTTTGTTTTAATAGTCTCTAATAATGTTACATATTCCGAATAGGTATCAAAGTTAGGTTTTATACCAAGTTCATTCTCTATGAACGGTTTGGTTGGCCCATTTATTGGTAAATATTTTTTTGGGTCTACATAAAATAAAGCCTCAGTTAATTTAGTTTTTCCAACATTATTAATTTCTAACACATTAGAAAAATCTGAATCTGTTATTTTATCATTAAGAGCATTTTTAAAAAAAGCCCATAGTCTAGATATTTCTTTGTTTTCTCTATCATATTTATAAGGAAATAGCCATACTTTTTGCGCTTGAGCCGAAGGAATCCCTTTTCCATCAGTAGGAATTTCGATTCCAATTTTTTTTGCTATTTCTTGTAGAAAATATAGTCTTCTTCGCTCTCCGTACTTGTATATATAACAATAAAATGTAAAGGGATCAATTTCATTCAATTCAATGTCTTGAGAATCATCTTCTTTTTTTTCTTTATCATTAAAATGTGTTATCCCTACAGATTTTAATAATTCTATCAAATCTATTTGATTATTTTCTTTAGAGCTTAGATATTTCGTTATCTAATTTTGGTTTTTACCCAAATTAAAATTATTTAAACACATTATTTAAAAATATTTTTTTTTTTTCGATAAACTAAATTACAAAAAAAAGAAAAAAGCGACTACCTTTTTCCTTTAATCAATTCCATAAACCT
>JBDMYC010000042.1:0-8181 GCA_039770535.1 Flavobacteriales bacterium | reverse complement strand
TTCTATCACTCTATACACTCTCATCTTTGCAGATGCTTCTGTTATGTCAAATATACTTCCAATTTCTTTAAAAGAGAGTTCTTCAAAGAATCTCATTTCGATCAATTGACTTTTTTCCAGAGGAAGCTCTTGCAATTTGCCAAGGATTAAATGTAAATCATCTTCGTTATTGGTTAAGTCAATTTCTTGAGCTATGGCAGTTACTTGGTTTTCGTTAATTTGGATAGTTACTTCCTTTTTTTGAGCTCGAAAATATAGATTTACTTCATTGCTCGCAATCCTATACAACCAAGATGAGAAAGGAAAGCCACGGTCTTCATATTTTTTGATATTCATCATGGCTTTCATGAAAGTCTTGGAACAAATATCGCCAGTGAGGTCTTCGTTTTGAACCTTTTTGAAAATGAAAATAAAGATTTGATGAAAGTATTTTTCGTACAAAAAACCAAATTGCTTTTTATCCTCCTTTGCTTTTTGGATGTAACTTAATTCAATATGTTTTTCTTTGTCGGTCAAGAGGAAAGTGAATAGGTTTTATCTGTGTAATTCAAGTTCGATTAAAAGTAACAACTATTTTTTATCTATTTCAAAAACAAAATAATAATCGGTTGCAATTTCCTCGTTTTCATCCATTGGGATTATCTCTTTCTTTATCTGGATGGATTCGTATGGAACTCCTCCAGCAATCAAATAATCCATAAACTTAGTTAGGTGAGCGTTATAATCTGATCCGCCCCAAAGCTCTGTAGGGTAAATATTTATTTTGTTTTCTTTCCAAGTGTTTCGCCTTGCAAAAAATCGAACACCTTGAAAGTAAAGCGCATCCAAATCTTCATAATCGTCTATTTCTTGGTCATCTAGCTTTAAATTTCTAATCTTGTAGAACTGTTCATTATATTTAGAAACACCTATTAATTGTGAAGAAATAATACGTGCAATATTCCACCTTTCATTTCCAATTTCACATTCTTTTACTATTAAATTATAGAAATAGTAGGCTTGTTTCTCGTTTAGAATTTTAACCAATATATAAGGTGAGAATGAATTTCCTTTATGGAATCCAATGTTTCCTCTTTCTTTAATTCCTGGCCACTTTCCATATTGTTTACAAATACTGTCTAGTTGATCAATGAGTATTGAATCGGATGATTTTGTAATCATCAAACCATTTGAGTCAAACAAAATAGTTTTGTTATCCCATCTGCTGAAAAAATTGAGAAGGTTTGTATCAATGAGTGAGTTTCTTTCTTTCACTAGTGAGTCATAATGGTAGTACTCGGCATATTTTCTATTTGCATTTCCATCAAATAATCCGCCTTGTAGCACTATTTTTCTGTGGTATTCGGCTCCCTTTTCCAAAGGTCCAGTTTTGTCGTAAATACTGAAGTATACTAGATTCACAGAGTTTTTATAATAAGGCGAGTGAATAAGAGAACTTAGTGAGTCAAGCGTTTTCCATTGGTTTGTGCTCATTGTTTTTTCTCCATAAAACTGCATAATTTTAGCCTTGATTCTAGCTTCTTTTATCCAATTCTGATAAGAATAAATGTTTTCATTCTGAGCAGCTGCAGAGAGCGTTAGAATAGCAATGAAAATAATATGTAAAACACTTCTTAACATAAATTGAACAACTATAAATGACCGTATTTATTGTCGAGACAGTCTATTTTTCAATCCACTCAAAAACAAAGAGAATCCCATTTTGGTTTACCCTTACCAAAGCACAATGCGAGGTATGAGCCATTACAAAAGGCTCGCTTAATTCAAATTTTTCAGAATTTATTAATTTAAATTCTCTGTCGCAATCCAATTCTCCCTCAAGCGAAAATCTTTTTATCTGGTAGTTTTCTTTCTTTTCATTAATCTCAAACCACACGCCACCAGCTTCTCCCGAGAGCCAAACGGCATTTTCTGGAACTAATCCAATTCGCTTAGGCGGATAAATTCTTCCTATTAATATGTCTCCGGTTGGTTTCATTTTTTGTAAGAATTTAAAAAGTTTTTCTTTCGCAAAACTCCGTCTTTGTACTCGTGGTAGAAATTGAAATCGTTTATGATTTTCATGTTGGTAATGGGAGTAGGTGTCACAGTGTAAGGAAAGTACACTAAGAATTTTTTCAGTGGATTAAACCTTGACAAACGACAAGATTGTGTGACAAAACGAGAACAATTGGAACCTCCAATGTTGAAAGGTCCGTACTTTATTGCTTCTCTATTTTGAATTTTCTTAGCTTTTTTCATCACTCTGTCGTAGCGTTCAGTGTACATTTCACTTGCTATTAATCTTCCTTCTCCGTGAGTTGCTTTTTTGTTGGCTAGCTCTTCAAACAAAGCCTCCAAATTCATGATTTTTGTCCCTTCAATGATAGGTTTAGTATGAATTGTGAGGTCTGGATCTGTTACAACATCACGCACTCTTCCGTGCTTTTTGGGAGTGTGATACCGTCCAAAGTCCAGGTATAAAAATTCTTTTTCTTCGTGATTTACCATCACCAAAGAAGCGTGTCCAGCTGTATAAAAATCATCTTTGAGAAATCCGAGCAACTTCATGATACCGTCATACCATTTTCCCTCTTTCATCACGAGAGTTTCTGGCCAAGATATGGGTATGAGTGTACCTGCGTTTTTCATGGGGTAAAAATAGCGACTCGCTAGCTTTCGAGCAATAATTTCTTAATATTTTTAATTTCAATGATCTTGAAAACAAATAAAGCCAGAAGGCCTGAACCTAACATCAAAAGAACGCCATAGTACCATTCCATATGATTTTTGTAATTCACATTCAAGAACATTCCCAAGGCTATCATTAATGTGGTAAACAAAAATATTTTAACCAAAAGGATATAATTTACTTTTAATTTGAAATAAGACTTACACAAAATAACTTGCGCCAAAGCTGTTAGTCCTTGAGTAATCAAACTTGCCATAGCTGCTCCAAACGCTCGATAAATTGGGATTAGAATAAGATTAAGGATAATGTTTAAAAACACTCCAGCAAAAGCAATTTTATTGAGCGTTTTGAGGTTTCCATTTGCCGTGAGCAGAGTACCAAAAATATAGGTGGTTGAGATAAATACAAAGCAAACCATCAATAATCCAAATACATAACCCGAATGTGGATTGTTGTGCGTGTAACGTGCTGCGATTAATTCTTGGCTAAAGAAAAAGCAGGTAGTTGCGATTAATATCGCTCCAGGAATTAATATTCTGCTAGATAAATTCACTAATCCGTCTACTGATTTTTTGTTTTTCAAAAGATTGGCAAACAAGGGAAGTAGGAGCGTAGCAAAGAGAAAAGCAATGTTATTGGCAGCTTCAAAAAAACGAAAGCCATTGGCATAAATTCCTGCTTGTGCTTTTCCATCTTCGAGCATTCTCTCCAGCATGACACTGTCTGCTCGGTAATAAAATGTCATCAGCAAAATAAGCAAAGCATAAGGTGCGCTTTGTCTTAAAATGGCTAACGAAAACAAATGGCTGGTTTTTAGTTTGCCAAGTTTTTGCTTCGAAATCAAAAATCCTAAAGCTGTAATTGCTGTTACCGCATAGGTAAATGTTTGGGCATAAATAAACCAATAAATATCAAAAGGTTTGTCGGTAACGTTACCCCAAAGCAAGATAGAACAGATTATAATCAATAGAAAGCGATCTAGAACAGAAACAATGCTGTCGTATTTGAATAGCAGTAAACCTGCAAGATTGGATCTGAAGTATAGTGTGAATGAAGCCAAAATTTGATTGGCAATCAGCCAAATCAACATATAAATTTCGGATTTATCGTAGTCAATAATCGAACCAAGGAGTAGCACAAAAACTCCGTAAATTAACGCCAGAAATATCCTAAGACTGAATATTTTGGAAAAATACTTAGCAATAAGAAAAGGTTGTTGTGCAATGGTTCGGGTATTGAAATTTACAATTCCCACATCCAACAAAATATTGAAAAGAAAGGCAAATCCTAGTAATGAAAAATACAAACCATATTCTTCGGGACCAACTCGGTTTTGTATTTCGGCATCAATTCCTAAGATATAGAATGGCTTCACCAATAAATTGAGGAAAAGCAAAAACGATAAATTGGTTAGGAATTTTCTGTTCATACCCGTAAATATAACGAGTTATTTAATTTATCGAAATAAGAACGGAGTTAGTTTCTTAATTTAAACCTATAAGTAGTTGATCAAACTCACCAGTTTGTCTCATTTCTTTCATGGCTCTGTTCAATTTCTCTACCAATTCTGGTTTGTTCTTAGAAACAGCTATTCCAATGTTTTCTTCCGTAAATTTACTGCTCATTACCCCTAATTCTGGATGAAACTGAACAATGTAGTTCAAGAAGCTTTTGTCAATTATATAAGCATCTATTTCGTTTTTAAGCAACAAGTTTTCGGGCTGAATGAAGTTTGTATCGTATTTCGAATAAGTAAGCACTGCACTTTCTTTCAAATTTTCTTTTGCCCAAGGATAAGCAGTTGTGAACTCTAGAGCGTATACTTTTTTGCCAACCAAATCCTCCACAGTTTCCAAAGAATCAGATTTTCTGACTAAAGCAGATAGTCCATCCGTGTAATAAGAATTGGTGAATAAAACTTGCTTTTTTCTCGCTTCATTAATTGTAATTCCTCTTATTGAAATATCTGCTTCTTCTTTTACGATAGATTCTATTCTTGGGTCGCCCACATTTTCTGCATCATAATCGGTTATGTATTCGTAATCTAATTCCGCAATCTCGAGAACTCGTTCAATAAATGTTGGTTCAATGCCAGTAGGTTTTACCTCTCCTTTTTTCCATTGGTAATGAGGCATCCCTTCTCCACCTGGCCAAGAAACAAAGATTCTTATTTTTTCTTTGGACGAATAAGAGTTTTCAGAACAAGAAAAAAGCAATGAGATTAATAGAATAATCGTCATTGCTTTAGTTAAGTTTTTCATTGTAGTATTTTTTCAAAAGTCATCCTGAGTAGAGTTCATGATCTCACAGAGCATATTTCACGTTAGCTATCTGTAAAATTTCAATGAAGAAAGATTCTGAAACAAGTTCAGAATGACATGCTATATTTACTAAGAAACATAAAACCTGTAACTGCCAACTTCCCGCTCAAAAACTTACTTCTGAGCCATTTGCCAAGAACCTTCTTTAATAAGCGGTTCTGCTTGCTTGTATTTCACTTCTTTGGTTTCTCCGCTTCTCAAGTTCACTATTTGCACTCGGTCGTTTCTTCCAATTTTTGCTTCATTTACAACAGGAGCTTGTTTTACTCTTTGCCCGTTTTGTTGCTGATTAGCAACTTGTTGGTTCATTTGGCTAGCTTCGTTTATGTCTGTTCTTCCAGTTTGTAATTTAGGCTGAGATTGACTTCTTAATTTTTCATTATTCGTCTGTTCTACGCCTTCATTCATTGGTAAGTTTGCCTTCATCAAGAAAGAAATAATTTCTTTATTCACTTTACTCACCATGTCTTTGAACAATTTGTAAGACTCCAATTTGTACATCAATAATGGATCTTTTTGCTCGTATTGAGCACCTCTTACATCTTGTCTCAAATCATCCATTTCTCGCAAATGATCTTTCCATTCGTTATCAATTACACCCAGAGTAATATTCCTTTCGAGTAATTTACTGATGTTAGTTCCTTTGCTTTCAAATGAATCTTTCAGGTTGGCAAGTATCTGTGTGCTCTTTGTTCCATCTGTGATTGGGATAATGATGTTTTCATAAGAATTACTCTCATTTTGATACACATTCGCAATTACCGGACTCGTTTGTTCTGCTATGAAAGCACATTTTCTGTTATAAGCTTCTTTTGCTTTTTGGTAAACTGCTTCCACAATTTCCATTTCGTTAGTTGTCTTAAACTCTTGCGCAGAAATAGGAGATTCTATTGACATTATTCTCAACAATTCCATTTCAAATTCTTCAAAATCTTCCATGTCTTTGTTCGTAAATACAATGTTTTCAGAAATCTCATATAGAGTATTTGCAATATCTAAATCCAATTTATCTCCGTACAATGCATTTCTTCTTTTCGCATAAATAGAGTTTCTCTGTGCGTTCATCACATCATCATATTCCAAAAGATGCTTACGAATTCCAAAGTTGTTTTCCTCTACTTTTTTCTGAGCTCTTTCAATAGAATTAGAGATCATTTTGTGCTGAATTACTTCGCCTTCTTTGAATCCCATTCTATCCATCATTTTTCCGATTCTTTCCGAACCAAAAAGTCTCATCAAGTTATCTTCTAAAGAAATAAAGAATTGAGAAGAACCTGGATCTCCTTGCCTTCCTGCTCTACCTCTAAGTTGTCTATCCACACGTCTAGAATCGTGTCTTTCAGTACCAATAATAGCTAAACCTCCAGCTTCTTTTACTCCATCTCTCAGTTTAATATCGGTTCCCCTTCCTGCCATGTTGGTTGCGATAGTTACCGCACCTGCAACACCTGCACTTGCAACAATATCAGCTTCTTGCTGGTGTTTTTTTGCATTTAGTACATTGTGTTTTATTCCTTTTGAGTTCAATAAATTACTCAACATTTCCGAAATCTCTACCGAAGTAGTTCCTACCAAAACGGGTCTTTTTTCATCCACCAATTTGATGATTTCATCAATTACAGCTAAGTATTTTTCTCTTGCAGTTTTGTAAACCAAATCCTCACGGTCATCTCTTGCAATCGGTTTGTTTGTTGGAATAACAACAACATCCAATTTGTAAATATCCCAAAATTCACCCGCTTCAGTTTCTGCAGTTCCTGTCATTCCCGACAGTTTGTGGTACATCCTGAAATAATTTTGCAGTGTAATCGTAGCATAAGTTTGTGTCGAGTTTTCAATCTTCACATTTTCTTTTGCTTCAATCGCTTGGTGCAATCCGTCAGAATATCTTCTTCCTTCCATCACACGCCCCGTTTGCTCATCCACAATCTTCACTTTTCCGTCTACCATGATGTATTCATCATCTTTTTCAAAAAGAGTGTATGCTTTCAGTAATTGGTTGATAGAGTGGATTCTCTCTGCTTTTATTGTGTAATCACGGATTATTTCATCCTTTTCTTTCAGTCTTGCTTCCTTGTCTTGAATTCTATTTTCTAGGTCAACAAACATGGCTCCGATATCTGGCAATATGTAGAAATTTGGGTCGTCAGAACCTGAAATCAAGTCAATTCCTTTTTCGGTTAAATCTACTTGATTGTTTTTTTCTTCGATTACAAAATAAAGTTCCTTGTCTACTTTATGCATTTCCTTGTTTTGGTCTTGCATGTAGAAGTTTTCTACTTTTTGTAGTTGAACTTTTATTCCTGGTTCACTCAAGTATTTGATCAATTCATCATTTTTTGGAACCGCTCTGTGCGATCTCAATAATGCCATTTGACCTACTTTTGTATGTTCCGCTCTGATTTTTTTGTCCAAAGATTCATCTTCGGCTTTTGCCAAATTTTCTTTTGCAGTTTTCAAAAAATCGTTTGCCAATTTTCTTTGCACGGCATACAATTTCTCCACTTTTGGCTTCAAAGCTGTAAACTCTTGCTGATCTCCATTAGGTGTTGGTCCAGAGATAATCAAAGGTGTTCTCGCGTCATCAATTAAGACAGAATCTACCTCATCAATAATAGCATAATGGTGTTTTCTTTGTACCAAAGCATCCACTTCACTGCTCATATTATCTCTCAAGTAATCGAACCCAAATTCATTGTTTGTTCCAAAAGTAATGTCGGATAGATAAGCTAATCTTCTTTCTGGTGTATTGGGTTGGTGCTTGTCGATACAATCTACAGATAATCCGTGAAATTCGTAAAGAGGTCCCATCCATTCGCTATCTCTTTTTGCCAAGTAATCGTTCACAGTAATTACGTGAACTCCTTTTCCTGCCAGTGCATTAAGGTAAACGGGTAGGGTAGAAACCAATGTTTTTCCTTCCCCAGTTTGCATCTCAGCAATTTTCCCTGAGTGAAGCGCCACACCTCCAATTAATTGTACGTCATAATGTACCATTTGCCAAGTAACTTCTGCACCTCCGGCAGTCCAAGAGTTAAACCAGATAGCAGTATCTCCCTCAATTTCTGCCACATCTTTCTTGGCAGCAATTAATTTATCAAAATCTGTTGCTGTAACTTCTATTTCTTCATTTTCGTTAAATCTTCTAGCAGTTTCTTTTACTACAGCAAATGCCTCGGGAAGGATTTC
>JBDMYC010000041.1:0-14500 GCA_039770535.1 Flavobacteriales bacterium | reverse complement strand
TGGAGTAATTTACGGAGATGGAGAAAACATCCACTTTCATGTAAAAGAAACAGAATTGAATAAATTGGTATTTACACCAGAAGTTCACTTCGTGAGCGTAGAAATTGATGGAAATGCACACAAAGCAATTTTCAAAGAAATTCAATTTCACCCAGTAACAGACAGAATCGTTCATTTCGATTTATTGGCTGTAACTGAAGACAAATTAGTAAGTATTGCTCTTCCAGTTAAATTAACAGGAAGTTCTCCAGGTGTTCTTAACGGAGGTAAATTGAGACAAAACTACAGAAAAATCAAGGTAAAAGCTTTGGCAAAAGACCTTCCAGAATTCATCACATTGGATATCAGTGGATTGAAGATTGGAATGTCAACTAGACTTGGAGAAATTGAAATCCCTAATGTAACCCTAATAGGAGACATGAGAGATGTAGCTGTTTCTGTTAAAACTTCTAGAAATGCTGTTGCAGATGACCTTGAAGCTGCTGACGCAGAAGCTGCAGGTGGAGATGCACCAGAAGGAGGAGCAACTGAAGAAGCTGCAACTGAATAATTAGTATCATTTTAATATGAAATACCTGATTGTAGGACTTGGAAACATTGGTGAAGAATACACCAATACTCGTCACAACATAGGATTTAAAGTACTGGACGCTCTTATAGAGTCGTCCAGTTCTTGTTTTGAGACGGAACGATATGGAGATGTAGCAAAACTAAAATATAAAGGAAGAACATTAGTTCTTTTGAAACCTTCTACCTACATGAATTTAAGCGGAAAATCCGTAAATTATTGGATGCAGGAAGAAAAAATCACACTTTCCAACACACTTATCATCACAGACGATCTTGCATTGCCGATTGGCAAACTGAGACTGAAAGGAAAAGGAAGTGATGGCGGCCATAATGGACTGAAAAACATCATGGAAGTACTGAAAACTTCAAAATATGCTAGACTGAGATTTGGTATTGGTAAAGAATTCAGCAAAGGAAAACAGGTGGATTACGTCCTTGGAAAATGGACAAAATCTGAAGAATTGGAGCTTCCTGCTTTGATTGATAAATCGATTGAATACATTCAGGCCTTTTCTACTATTGGACTAAACAGAACAATGAATGATTTGAACAAAAACAAAGACAAATAAATCTGGTACTAGACCAAGAACAGAAGTAGATTTCCTATATTTGAATACACTTATTTTATCTGAATAGATGGCATTCAAAATTTTGCAAATAACGAACAAACCTCCATTTCCAGCAGTAGATGGTGGATGCCTAGAGATTGCAAAAATGTCGACCTTTTTCGATCAAAACGAAAATTTTGATTTAGATATATTTACAGTTTCTACAAACAAACATCCATTTAGAAAATCAGATTTTGATGCTAATTTAAGCTCAGAAACTAAAGTTTATAATACCACCGTCAATTCTAAACCCACTCTTGTTGGGGTATTAAACTCTTTTTTCTCTTCAGATTCATATAACCTTAATCGTTATGTTACTAAAGAAATAGAAGAGTTTTTAATTTCATTAATAAAAAAAAACAACTACCATTTTATACAATTTGAGAGTATATATGCAGCACAATTTGTTTCATTTTTAGCTCCTCATACTGATGCGAAATTTATATTGAACGCACCCAATGTAGAATTCAATTTATGGAAACAACAGGCTTCTAAGGCAAAGTTTTTGAAAAAATGGTACTTTAATTCTTTGGCCAAAAAGCTCAAAAGAAAAGAATTATCTATTTGGAGAAAAATGCATGGAATTGTCTGTATTACTGAAAACATAAAAAACACAATTTCAGATTTCAAAATAAAAACACCTACTCTAGTTCTTCCTTTTGCGCTTAATGTAGATTTTTATAAGCCTAACTCCACAGGCAATTCTTCTCCAACTTTTTTCCACATTGGCGCTATGGATTGGGCTCCAAATAAAGAAGGGATTAATTGGTTTTTGAGTCAAATCTGGGACTCATTGTCACTGGATAAACCTATCCATTTGGCTGGAAAAGAACTGAAAGTTACAGACTACAATTCGGATTCAGTGAGCGTGCATGGGTTTGTTAAAAACGCTCAAGATTTTATAAATTCGCACGATATCATGATCGTTCCTTTGTTATCAGGTAGTGGAATGAGAATTAAAATAATTGAAGCAATGGCTTTGGAAAAATGTGTAATTTCGACAAGTAAAGGTGCCGAAGGAATAAAGTATACAGACAAAGAAAATATCTGGATTGCTGACACTGCAGACGAATTCAAACAAGCGATTACAACTTTAAACTCGAATCTAGAACTAGCAGTTCAAATAGGGATAAATGGTCGTAAATTAGTTAAAAATGAATATAACACAGTAAACTTAGAAAGCAACCTTGTTCCGTTTTACAGCTCCTTGAAATGAAAAAATTAATGGTCATAACATCTCGTTTCCCTTATCCGCTTGACAAAGGCGATAAGCTGAGGGCGTACCATCAAATCAAGCAGTTGGCAAAACAATGCGAAGTGCATTTGGTGTCGTTATCCAACAAAAATATTGGAGAAGAAGACAAGGTGGAACTAGAAAAAATTTGCAAATCGGTTACTATTTTTAAGCTAAACAAATTGCAATCTATTTGGAGTCTGTTTACAGTATTATTCAATAAGAAACCCTTTCAGGTAGCTTTGTTTTACAACCGCAGTATTCATCAAGGAATAAAGAAAAAGACAAGAGAAATATCGCCCGATCATATTTATTGCCAGCTAATTAGGTGCGCAGAATACGTAAAAGATGAGTTTGACATTCCAAAAACAATTGATTTTATGGATGTTCTTTCAAAAGGAATTGCAAGAAGAATTTCAACATCACCTTTTTACCTCAGAAAGATTCTGCAGATGGAAGCCGAAAGACTCAAAATATATGAAAATATAATGTTTGAGTACTTTGACAACCATGCTATTATTTCATTGCAAGATCAAGAATTAATTTACCATGTGCGAAGAGAAGAAATCAACATCATTCCCAATGGAATTGACACAGAATTCTTTAGTCCAAAAAATTCAGCAGAGAGAAAACACACACTTCTTTTTAACGGAAACATGCAATATCAGCCCAATGTGAAAAGTGCATTGTACATTGTTCAACACATTTTACCACTGGTACAAGAAAAATATCCTGAAGTAACATTGTTGATTTCGGGGACGAGTCCCACCAAAGAGGTTCAAGAATTGGCCTCCGATTTAGTGACAGTTTCAGGCTGGATGGATGACATTCGAGATGCCTACAATAAATCCTCTATTTTTGTGGCGCCTATGCAAATTGGAACAGGATTGCAAAACAAACTGCTAGAAGCAATGGCTATGAAAATGCCTTGTGTGACTTCAAAACTCGCAAATAATGCTCTCAAAGCAACTCCTGGAAAAGAAATATTGATTGGAAATAGCAAAGAAGATTATGCGGCATTGATAATCAATTTGATAGAAAATGAAGAGAAAAGCCAGGAACTTGGCCAAAACGGTCAAACTTACGTTCGGCAAAATTTCAATTGGGAGTCTTCTACCAAAATGCTAATTGATTCCATGGGTTTATAAACTAACTCGCCTCTTTGATGCAAAAAAAGGAGATACTCGTGTATTTTCTCGTCATGTTTTGAATGAAATTAGTATCTTGATTTGTGATAAAAAAGACAACCTATATATCATTTCTGATAGCTCTTCTGCTACTTTCTACTGAACCAATTTTTGGGCAATCTGATGCGCAAAAAGAAGCGGAAGTTGTGACACTAATTATTTCTTTTCAGAAAAATCGATTTTCTGAGAAAACAAAAAATAGAGCTGAAACCGACATAAAAAAAGCAATTTCGGTTGCAGAAACTATCGATAATAAAAGCAATTTGGTTTCTACCAAGATTTTATTGGGTGAGTTTTATGACGACAACAACAGCCCAAACAAAGCATTAACGGAATATACCGAAGCAAAAAATCTGGCAGAAAAAATAAATGATATTGCTGGACTTGCATCTTGCGAATACAACTTGGGTTTCTTTTTTAACAGACAAGAGACGAAAGCTAAAAAGGAAATGGCACTTGGCCATTTCGAAAATTCGATCAAGTATTCCAAACAAATTGGGGACCAAAGCTTGCTGGGAAAATCCTATAATGGCGCTTCTTTTATCTACTACTTTTTGGATGATGCCGAAAAAGCTGAGGGAAATGCAATGAATGCCTTGATCATTTTCCGGAAGCTAAAAAAAAGAAACAGAATGGCGCAGAGCTATTTGATTCTGGCAAGAGTGAACAATAAAAACGAAAAGTTTAATGATGCACTCGAATACCTCGACAGTGCTATTGTCATTTATACAGAAGCGAAAAGCACTCCCAATATCAACAATGCTTTGCTGGTGAAATCTGAAATTTATTATCAGAAAAAGAACTACAAAAAAGCGATTGATATAGCCAAAGCCGTGGATGAAAGTCCAGACGTGATGGCTGACCAAAAATTATATGCCCTCACATTGTTGTACCAAATCAACAAAAGCATGAATAAAACTTCGGCTTCGCTTGATTATTTGGAGGCAACAAAGGGAATTCAAGATAGTTTATTTCAATTGGAACGAAACAGAATGATGGAAAGTGTGGAGTCTGTGGTGAGCCAAAAAGACAAACTTGAATTCATGAAAAAAGAGAAAGAAATCAGTGATTTGCAACTTAAACAAAGCAGATATTGGACCTGGGCTTTGGTTGCAATTTCTGTCCTTCTTTTGCTGGCTGCTTTGGTTTCTTTTCTATTTTACCGACAAAATAAATTGAAATCTGAAAGAGAGAAACTGAAACTAGAACAACAAAGTATCCAGCTGGAGCAAACTTTGCTGAGAACACAAATGAATCCGCATTTTATTGCTAATTCTTTGGCTGCAATCCAAGGAAACATCTACAAACAGGACAAAGAAAAATCGGTTACTTATCTTTCAAAATTTGCCAAACTAATGCGTTTTATCCTAGAAAGTTCGCGAGAGAAAGAAGTATTGCTGGAAAAGGAAATTCTTAGTCTCAGAAATTACATGGATTTGCAGAAATTACTGCTAGAAGAGAAACTAACCTATACGATTGAGATAGAAAATGGCTTTCAAACGGATGAATATAAAATTCCGCCCATGTTGATTCAGCCTTTCGTGGAAAACGCTATTGTGCACGGAGTTGAGCTGAAACCAGAAGATGGAAACGTGACTCTTGTTTTCAAAAAAGAAAAAGAAAATCTGAAAGTGACGATCACAGATGACGGACTTGGAAGAGAAAAAGTGAACGAAATCTACAAGAAAAGAAAATCTAGTCACCTTTCCTTTTCTACCAATATCACGAACGAAAGAATTGAAAAAATTAACACAGAATCGAGCGAAAACATTAGCTCTGTAACTCAAGATGTGATTGAAAACGGAGAAGTGGTGGGAACAATAGTAGAGTTGATAATTCCGTTAAAGAGTGTGTATTAAAACCCAAAAAAAATATGAGGACTGTAATTGTAGACGACCGAAATAGCATCAGAGAATTTATTACTCAATTGCTGCAAAATGTGGAGGGAATAGAAATTGTGGGCGAAGCCGAAAGTGTGGCAAAAGCGACTGCGCTTATCAATGACCAAAAACCTGAGCTAATTTTACTTGATATCCAAATGGCAGATGGAAATGGATTTGAAGTGCTGGAAGGGATCACACATACAGATTATAAAGTGATTTTCATTACTTCGCACGAAGAATTTGCGATCAAAGCTTTCAAATACAGTGCGCTTGATTATGTGGTGAAACCAATTGATCCTGAGGTTTTTTACAGGGCTATTGAAAAAGCAAAAACCCACTTTTCTGGGTCGGATCAACAATTGAAAATCAAAAATTTGATTGATAATATTTCTGGAAATAAAGCCTCCAAAAAGTTAATTCTTAATACACAAGAAACTGTGCATGTAGTAAATAGCGAAGACATAACTAGGTGCGAATCTGATGGGAGTTATACTAATGTTTTTTTGAAAGATAGAAAATTAATGATGTCCAAAAAACTGAAAGATTTTGAAGAATTATTGAGTGGATTATCTTTTTACAGAACTCACAGATCTCACCTCATCAACTTGAAATTTGTAGACCGATACGAAAAGAGAGATGGCGGATACATCATGATGAAAAACGAGGATCAAATCCCTTTATCGTCTGCAAAAAAAGATGAGTTTTTTGAGTTGTTGGTTGCTATTTCTGAGTAAAATTATGAATAGGGATAAGACAAAACCAATAATTTGGGAAGGTGATATGAATGATGACTGTTCGGCAATTTGGTCAGGGCTTATGTTAAGAGCAGAGTGCATGGATGAACAATATTGGTGGTGGTGCGTTTATGACATGCTAAATGACGAAATCCAAATTGATAGTTCAAATAAATATTCAGAATCATTTCTTGGAGGTGAGGTAGCGAGAAAAAAAGCTGAAGAAGTTGCAAAAAGATACATTAAAAACCTTTAATTAGATGTCATTTCCGAGAAATCGGAAATCTTATTCATTGGAAACGTGCTCTATTTAAGATTCCCATTTTCATGGGAATGACAACCTAAGTATAGATGAAATCTACCCCACCAATTTATACTTCCTCTTAGCGGTATTTCTTGAACAACTATTCCAATGCCACCATTCTGTTTGAATATTGAAAAAACCAGCTTTTTTCATCACTTTTCGCAATAAAACACGATTTTTGACTTGTTTTTGAGTCAGTTTTCCTTCTTTTAGCAATCTTCGCTCTTCTCTAGGATGAGCCAATTTTCCAATAAAATCAAATGGAGTGCCCATGTCCAATTCTTTTCCGTTCTTGCTGGTTATGGAAATATCTACGGCAGCTCCATAGTTATGAATTGATCTATTCTTGGGATTGGAAAGAAATTTTGTCTTTTCCCGAATCGGCATCACCAAAGTATCCCACATTTTTTGCTGCACAAAAACAGGGCGAACGCAATCGAAAACTAGCAGAGTAAGAGAAGAATCTTCTTGCTGCAAATAGCTATATGCTTTTTTAAGTTTATGAGCTAAATCGATATGAGCAAATGCTTTATCTAAATCTCCGTACATATCTATCCCTACAAAATTATCTGTTGTAGAGTATTTTAAATCTACTCTGATGTTTGGCTCAACTTCTTGAATATCAACTAAATAAAAGCTTCTCAGGTAGCTTTCCAGCCCAATAGAATTCAACTCTTTCACAAATTCATCCTGTTTCTTTCTTTTCAGGTAAGAAGAATCTTTTCTTAAATCTTCTTCGAGTTTTTTGCGGATTTCGCCACCTTGAGATAAATCAGCCGTTATTAAATTGTCGTGCTTCTTCTTTAGTATAGAATCTTTTACGGGCAATGTTTCAATATCTTCGGCTCCGCCTATAGCTATAGATTGTTCAATATTTTCTATATTTGTTTCACACGAAAATAAGACGACCAGTAGGAAATAGAAAGATTTCTTCATAACCCAAATTTACATAATAATAAGAACATGGAAGACCAACATTTTTTAGACCAAGACAATTTGCACATTGAAAACGAAAGGCCTTCTTTTCTTACCGTGCTTTGTATCATTACTTTCGTATTCAGTGGGTTTTTACTGATTTCTAGTATTTATGGACTAATTACCTATGATGAACTGGCACAGCAAGAGGCATTTGAACAAAGTATCATTGCAATGCAAGATTTAGGTGCAGACCTCCCAGGAATGGATGAAAACATTATTGAGTTGGAAGTTTTTAATGAAGAGCAAATAGAAAACAATGCCACTCTGCAAGCTGTAAGTTTGGTTTCAATTCTGTTAAGCCTATTGGGCGCGTTTATGATGTATCAACTAAAGAAACTTGGCTTTCATTTGTATCTAGTTTCAAAAGTAGTTGGTCTTGTCCCTCTCACAATTTTCACTTTGTCTACTGCTGTATTCTGGGCTTACGGAATATTTCTACTTTTCACACTTGCCTTTATCATCATGTATTCCAGAAATCTGAAATTTATGAAGTAAAAACATTCATCAATTAATTCTTATTAGCCAATTGTCCACAAGCGGCATCAATGTCTTTTCCTCTGCTTCTTCGGATGTTTGCAGGCACTCCGTTTTTTTCTAAATAAGCAGCAAATCTCTCTGTAGATTTTGAATCTGATTTATCAAATTCTCCTTGGTCAATGGGGTTATATTCTATTAAATTTACTTTAGAAGGAACGTGCTGGCAAAACTGAATCAACTCATGAGCTTCTTTTAAAGAATCGTTCACTCCTTCAAGTAAACAATATTCGTACGTTACCATATTGCCCGTCTTTTCGTAGTAATATTTTAACGCTTCAGCTAATGACCCCAAAGAATTCTGCTGGTTAATCTCCATTATTTTATCTCTCGCCTCATCATTGGTTGCATGTAACGATAATGCCAAATTAAATTTAACATCATCATCTCCCAGTTTCTTTATCATTTTAGAAATACCGGCCGTAGAAACAGTAATCCTTCTCGAAGCCATTCCCAATCCTTCGTCAGAGGTTATTTTCTTTACCGACTCTAATGTATTTTTATAATTAAGCAGAGGCTCTCCCATTCCCATATAAACAATATTGGTAAGGGATTTGTCGTAGTTTTCTTTGGCTAGATTATTAATCTCTACTACTTGGTCGTATATTTCGTCATAAGTAAGGTTTCTCATTCGCTTGAGCCTACCTGTGGCGCAAAATGAACAAGCCAGACTACAACCTACTTGCGAGGAAATACAGGCCGTCATTCTCTTTTTGGTAGGGATTAACACTCCTTCTACAATACTTCCGTCATATAATTTAAATGCACACTTGATTGTACCATCATTACTTATTTGCTTCGTATCAATGGTTAGTTTATTGAAATAAAAATAAGTATCAAGCATTTCTCTTGTCTCCTTAGAAATGTTAGACATGTTCTCAAAAGAAGTAAAGGATTTTTTCCAGACCCAATCAAAAACCTGATTAGCTCTGAATTTCTTTTCTCCTTTTTGAAGAAAAAATTCAATTAATTCACCCTGAGAAAGTGCTCTTATATTCCTCTTTTTTATTTCAATTCCATCCATGATTACTAATCTAATCTTGGCAGTTCTATCATTTCAGAGATTACAAGTGTGTTAGGGAAATTCATTAAAATCTCATGCTGAAATTTCTGAGCTTCCAATTTATTACGGAAGTTTCCTACTCGCAACCTAAAGTTTGGTGCTTTATAATCAATGTAACTTTTTGTTCCTCTGTAGTTTGTCATGAACCTAGCTCTTTCACCATCTACAGTGGATTTCGTAGAAGAAGAAAGAATTTGCAGTCTATAACCCTGAATTACAGGCCTATTTGTCGCACCACCTCTCAGTTCATCTGATAATTTATCGATTCTCGCATCTTTGTCAGTTGTAATAGTACCTTGCTTGTATGCTTTTTTAATTCCATACACAGTGTCTGTTGGCAGCATAGTATCGGCTTTCCCTGGATATAATTTCCAGTTTTTTGTAGAATCCTGCGCAAATCCGGCTGTTACAAATGCAAATACCAGGAATGAAAGAATGAGTTTTTTCATTGTTTTTGATGTTTTATTCTTAATCTCTTACAAGTATTAAGCCAATTCAGTGTGACAAAAGTAATTAATAATTTCCCTCAATCTATATATTTAGTTAGAAATGATGTCGTACAACTTATCCAAGTTTGGTGTCAAAATCACTTCAATTCTCCTGTTTGCTGCTTTGTCTTCGCCAATTGGATTATATTTACTTCTTCCTGCAGCAGACAAAATAGTAGGACTAATCGTACTATTTTCAGTCATAATCTCTACAACAGAAGTAGCTCTCAATACACTCAATTCCCAGTTATTTCTAGGGTGGCTACTTGATTTCAAATCGTCCGAATCGGTATGTCCTTCTACTATTATTTCTAGTTCCTCTTCCGTCTCAAGCGCCTTAGCTAGCTGAATCACAGCAACTTTTCCTTCTGTTCCTACTTTGGTACTACCTGATGCAAATAATAATTTTGCCTCCAAACTCACATATACTTTACCATTTCTTTGGACTACGGTCAATCCTTTGTTTTCGAACGCCAACAATGCTTTCGAAACTTTATCCTTCAAAGCGTTAACTGATGCATCTTTCTGAGCAATTAATTCCTCCAACTCTTTCACTCTTTGTTCTCTCAATTCTAGCGCATTTTGCTTGTTTTCAAGAGTAACTTTTAGTTCATTTAAGCTTTTTTCTAGCACATTAAGCTGATCCTCTTTGTCTTGCAATTCTTTAGTAGTTCTATCCAATCGTGCAGATAGCGTTTTATTTTCGCTTGTTGAATTAGCGAGTAATCGGTCGTACCTCAGCAATATATCGTCATGCAATTTTGACAATTTATCGTATTGCTTCTCTTTTTCCAAAAACTTTCTTTTTGCTTCGTCCATTTCCTCTGTCGCTTCAGCAAGTTCAGATTTTTTAGTAGCAAGTCTTTCTGCCAACTCTGTGTTTTCAGTTTTAAACTGCTCATTTTCAGTCTGAAACTTTGCGAGTTCTTTTTGACATTGCTCATTTTTGGCTTTCAAATCTTCGTACTTTTTAGCAGGAACACACCCCACAAGCATCAGAGTAGCAACTCCAATGCACAACATTGACTTTTTCATAGTAAAATTTTTATAATCAGATATTATTCACGATTTACACAAATATAAGGTAAACCAAACGCCAGACTGCGGGTTTTAATGGAAGTAAATAAGAATCGATTGTTAATTTCTTTGGCAGAAATTAAACCTTACCCTGTAATTTTCGCCTTTTCATTTCTTGCGAAATTAAGCCTAACTCTCTACTAGTTTGACCTGCTACAGAAGTGTTTTCTTCTGCACGTCTTATCAAATAAGGAATAACCTCTTTCACAGGTCCGTAAGGAACATACTTCGCTACATTGTATCCGTTTTTTGCTAAGTTAAAACTGATATGGTCACTCATCCCAAGAAGCTGTGCAAAATAAAATTTATAATCAGATTTATCTAATTGATTTTGCTCTATGTAGTTTGCCAGTAACAAAGAGCTGTTTTCATTGTGAGTTCCTGCACATTGTGCTATTTTATTTTCGGCACAATAGGCAACTGCTAAGTCATAATCTCTATCTGTTGAGTCTTTATCGGACTGAATTGGAGATTTATAGCCTTTTTCTTTAGCCACTTCTCTTTCTTTTTCCATGTATGCTCCGCGCACTAATTTTACACCTAAGTGATACCCTTTTTCTTGAGCAATTTTATGGAAATTTTTCAAAGCTTCTAGCCTATCCCATCTGTATAATTGAATTGTGTTGTAAACGATAGCTTTTTCTTTGTTGTACTTGACCATCATTTCCTCTGCAATTCTATCAATCGTTTCTTGAATCCAAGTTTCTTCAGCATCAATAAAAATAGGAGTGTCGGCTTCGTGGGCTGCTTTGCAAAGTCTATCTACTCTTGCGTATACTGCATCATATTTTGGATCATTTTCTGGAAGTTGGCTGTTGTATTTTTCCAACAAGCTAAGTGCTGCAACTCCAGACACTTTGAACACTACAAAAGGAATTTCTTTTGCTCCAGATGCTAATTTAATTCCTCTTTCTAGCTCTTGGCAGCAAGCCTCTAATTCGTCTTCATTGGCTTTTGCTTCTACCGAGTAGTCCAGAATTGTTCCTATTCCGTATTCATCTAGTTTCTTGATTACAGTTGTGCATTCTTCTACATTTTCACCTCCGCAAAACTGTTTGAAAATTGTTTTTTTGATGATTCCTGTAATTGGCAATCTAATTGCAAGTGCAAAATTGGTTGCCCATTTTCCGAATACGATTAATTTATTATTTCCTATTAATTGGAACAACCTGTGAGCCCATTTCAATTCGGAATTCGATTTGCCAGAAAAGGCAACTTCTGTATTGTCAAAAGAAAGCATATGCAATTAGTTTTTTTCTACTCTAGGAGCAGATTCATTTTCAAATGTAGCAAATAAAATAGAATGAATTTCGCCCTATTTTAAAAAAATCGAGAAAACTAAATCGCATAAAAAAACCGTCCTCAATTTCTTGGGACGGTTTTGAAAGTTTTTCATTTATGGATTAACCATTTCCTAATGGATTTGCCGCGTTTGGATCAACTGCATTTGGTAATGAAGTTGGCAAAGTATTTCTGTAGTTAGGGTCAAATTTTGAATCTTCTACTTCTGCTGCTCCAGTTGGCGTTCCAATCAAGAAAGACGAAGACAAAGCCAACACTACGATTACTATTGCAATGTACCAAGTCGCTTTTTCTACTACGTCATTTGTTTTCTGCACACTTCCTAGCTGATTAGCTGCTCCAAATGATGAATCTATTCCTCCTCCTTTTGGATTCTGGATAAGAATAACCAACATTAATAATGCTGCCGCTACGATTGATAATACTAATACTAATGTTCCCATTTCTAATTATTTTGGCTTAAATTTTCTTTTATGTTCTCAATTTGTTTGGCAAAGTAACTCTTTTTTTCTGAATTCTTCAAACTTAATCGCTCATAAGTGGCTATTGCCTTGTCATATAATCCTTGTGTTACATATATTTTTGCCAAAGTTTCCGTAGCAAAATCGTCTTTTTCCATCAAACTATTCTTACCAACTTCAATTGGAGAGAAGAATTTATTGGTCGAATCATCTTTGCTCAACCTGATGTGACTTGAGTCTTTTTTTCTTTCTTCAATGAATTTGTCTACCATTTCTTCAATAGACGATTCCGACTTTACTTCAACTTTCACATCTACTTGAGCAGGCTCAGACGGAGAAAGCCAATCATAGAATGAATGAGAACTTGTAGTGTTAAATTCTTTTGGTTCTAGATTAGGTTCTGCAAGATTTTGCTCTTCGTTTTTCTCGATTTCTCCCTCTTCGTGCAGCAAAGAAACCGTTCCCAACACATTAGAAAGAATTAAATTATCCAGCTCTTTTGCTTCTTTGTCTTGTGGTTCTCGATTTTCTCTTGCGGATACTATTTCCTCTGCATTCCACTTTAGCTTCTCATCTATTTTTTCCTCTTTTGCAGGCTCTTCTACTCTCTCTGCAATAAGAATTTCTTCTACATTTTCTAGTAATTCGACTTTCTCCTCTAAAACTACTACTTCAACAATTTCTTCCTCCAGCTTTTCAGTTTCTGCAGTATCAATTAATTTTTCGGTCTCCTCTGCCTCTTTCTCTTCAAGTTGTCCTTCAAGGTTAATTAAGTCATACAAAACGGCTCTATCTGGAATGGAAATGGCCGTGTTTTTCAATTGTTGTTCAAAACTGATGCTTTCCTGCGTGTGATAAGCTTTGGTAAGCAGCATAGAAATGGACGAGCAATACGGGTATTGATCCTGCAAAGCTGTCAATTCCATGACCTCTTCTTGGGTTGCCAAAAAGGGATTTTTCATGAGCGATATGAAAGTTTTTTTTGTTACCAATCTCCCAATGTTTTATCAAAAATATCCTGAGTCAATTGATCAAAAATCTCTTCAATCAATTCGTCTTGCGCAGCATTAATGTCCGAAGTACTGGCGTAATCTGCAAATCTTGTAAAAGTTTTTTCAAAATTATCCTTTACCTCTATTTGATTCACAAAACTGACTTTAACCGCAATAGTCAGTCTGTTTTGAGAAGCTGTCTGGTCTCCCTGAATTGCAATCGGTTGAATGTTATAATCTGAAATAGTTCCTTCATAACTCAGATCTCCATTGGTTCCAATGAGTTCGAGTTTTGTCTGAGATTGAAAAAGATCTCTCAGCTTTTCGGTAAAAGTTAGTCCGATAGTTGAAGGACCAAGAGTTGCCTGGTTGCTAAATTGCTCTATAGAAATCGTCTTGATGTTTTCGTTTAGGTTACCTCCGCCTGTCGTTGAGATACTAATCCTGCACGAGGACATAAGAAGTGCCAAAAGGGCAAGCGAAATAATATTTTTTATCATTAATAGGTATTTTTTACCAAGTGAACAAAAATAACGAAAAATCATACACTTTCGTATGTTTTTATGATTGTTGTCGTCTTCTTTGCAAGAAAATAATGTGTTTTCTACTTTTAACTAAACAAAAATTATAGAACAATGAAAAAAAATATGGGAACTCTTGACAAATCTGTGAGAACAATTATTGGGGCGATTATTGCCGTACTCTTTTTCACAGGAGTAATAAAAGGAAATGTTGCACTCGTCCTACTTATTGTTGCAATTATTTTTTCAGTAACAAGCTTAATTAACTTTTGTCCGCTCTACAAAATCATTGGAGTGAACACCTGCAAAGTAAAGAAATAGAAAGTCTAAAAAATAAAAAAAGCCATTTCACTAATGATTGCTGAAATGGCTTTAATTGGTTTTGGAATATGGTGATTTACAATCCTACAAATCCAAATCTATATCTCTTTCCTCCATTGTGCATGGTAGCCATAATTACGAGGTTCCCATCAATATTGAAAGAGAAAGAAGTATTCATGCTCATTTCGAAAAATGCTCCTCTGTGCATATTGAAAAGTGGCAAACCGAATTTTTTATTCTGGT
>JBDMYC010000040.1:0-16172 GCA_039770535.1 Flavobacteriales bacterium | reverse complement strand
TCCCAAATACTATTTCTTGACTTCCCACTTTAGGAATAAGAGTTATTTCTTTGTTTCTCTCGACATAAATCTGCTCTATTTGAGCTTTCAAAAATTTGTCGTTATTAATGTAAGTCGACAACTCGTACAATTCATCAATCATAGTTAATCCTCTAAGCGAATCACTCTCTGCGATTGCCGCTACACTTTCTCCCGACTTCAAATTCACAAACCCGTTTATAACAAGAACTCTTGCGGTATACACATCTGAAGTTTGCATAGTTTTTCCTTTGTCATCTATGTAAACTGTATATCCACTTCGGTTAAACACACGAGCTATTGGCTTTCTCTGCTCCAAGGCTATCTCAAGCGTTCCATTCATGTTTTTGAACACTTCTACTTTCTCCACACTGGACAAACTCAGTAGCTTTTTCTCTAATTTTTCAGTGTCAATGTCCCCAAATTTATCCTGCCCTACTTTGAATCCTATGTTTTTCAATATTCCATCCAATCTTGCCTTTGTTACAAAATGGTTTCCAGACAACAAATCAATATCATACTTAACATCAGAACATACTTTATCCTTCTTTTTTCCGTAAGAAAAACTCAACAGCAGAAGCACGCCTGCTATAAACAGAGCCCACACAAATATGTTTACTAACTTCTTCACTTATTGTTGTATCAATTTCTCTTTTATTGGAGCTACCAAAGTACTAATGTCGCCCGCTCCTATTGTAAGCAATACCTCTAAATTCTTTTTATCCAAAGAACCAATAACGGTTTCTTTCGTCTCATTTCTTTTGTTATTCCCTTTTATTTTTTTCAATAAAAACTCTGCATCAATTCCTTCCATTGGAAGCTCTCTTGCGGGATAAATATCCAAAACTATAACTTCGTCCATTTGGCTCAATTCAGTTGCAAATTCCTCTGCAAAATCCTTCGTTCTTGAGAACAAATGAGGTTGAAATATTCCAGTTATTTTCTTAGCTGGATATAATTCCTTTACCGAACTCACAAGCGCCTTAATCTCTGTTGGATGATGTGCATAATCATCTATAAATACCAAATCACTTTCTTTGATCTGATATTCAAATCTTCTTTTTACTCCTTTGTATTCTTCAAGACCTTTTTTAATCTCGCTATTTTCTAATCCTATTTCTTGACAAACAGCAACTGTTGCCATTGCGTTTTCTATGTTATGCAATCCGCTTATTCCAAGTTTTATTCCATCAATATTTCCTGACGGAGTCACTGCATCAAAGACAAAATTTCCGTTATCAACTATGATGTTTTTGGCGTAATAATTAGCGCTACTATTCTTCAAATCGTAAGTATCTTTGTTTTTAAATTCAAGAGAAACTTCCTCTTGCAAAAACACTTTCCCTGTTACATTTACTTTATTCACAAACTCTTGAAAGGACTCATTCATAGAATCTGAATCCCCATAGATATCCAAGTGATCGGCATCTGTTGATGTTACCACAGCCACATTGGGTACTAAAGTCAAGAAAGAACGGTCATATTCATCTGCTTCAACTACAACCCAATCTGAAGTTGAATCCAATACAATATTGGAATTGTAATTGGTTAAAATCCCTCCCAAAAAGGCATTGCATTTCAGTTTAGATTTTTCCATCACGACAGCAATCATTGATGATGTTGTAGTTTTTCCGTGAGTTCCTGCCACAGCAATTGTTTTGAAGCTTTTGGTAATCATTCCTAATACTTCTGCACGTTTCATTATTGTAAACCCTTCACTTTTGAAATAAGTAAATATGGAATTACTCTCTGGAATTGCAGGCGTATAAATCACCAAAGTAGTTTCCTTATCTGCTTTCACATCCTCAGGAATTTCAGTCACATTATCTACATAAGAAATAGTCATCCGATTGGATTCCATCTCTTCAGTAAGAGCAGTTGAAGTCAAGTCATACCCGAAAACAGGAATAGCTTTAGAGTTGAAATATCGTGCCAAAGCACTCATTCCAATTCCTCCTATTCCAATGAAATAAACGGTATGTACTTGTTTTAGGTTCATTTTATTCTTTTCGTATTCTTGTTTTAGTTTTTTTCTTTTTTTCTAATATTCTTGTCAAATAACACACCCCTTGTATTCCCCTCTCAAGAGGGGAGCTGCTTGGGATATATTTTTTTTCTTCCAACTTCTAACTTCTAACTTCCAACTAATTTAAAAACTTCATTAGCTATTGTTTCAGCTGCATTGGGTCTTCCAAAACCTATTATGTTCACGCTCAGCTTCACTAATTTATCTTTATCTTCTATTAATTCTACAATCTCTTTTCCCAACGCCTCTGGTGCTTCTGCATCTGTTACCAAAACAGCTGCATTATTATTCACCAATGCCATTGCATTTTTTGTTTGATGATCTTCACTCACATTAGGCGAAGGCACCAAAATGGTTGGTTTACCAACCAAACACAACTCCGAGATAGACAAAGCTCCAGCTCTTGACACAACCAAATCAGCTGAGGCATAAGCCAAATCCATTTCATAAATAAAATCGTGTACTTTTATATTCTTGTATCCTCCATCCTCAACAAAAGACTTCATTTCTTCATGGTAAAATTTTCCTGTTTGCCACAAGACTTGGATCCCACTTTCGTTCAATAACTCTGCGGCATTCTTGATGCTATTATTCACAGTTCTTGCTCCCAAACTCCCTCCAATAATCAACAAAGTTTTCTTCCCTTCTTCTAATCCAAAATGAACAAACCCCTTCTCCTTCTTTCCTTGGATATTTAAAATCTCTTTACGCACAGGATTTCCTGTGAACACAATTTTATTTTTATCAAAAAAGCGCTCCATGTTGTCGTAAGCCACGCATATCTTCTTTGCCTTTCTTGCCAATAGTTTATTGGTTATTCCTGGGTAAGAATTTTGCTCCTGCAATAATGTCGGCACTCTCAATTTACCAGCTTGCCTCAATAAGGGTCCACTTGCATATCCTCCAACTCCTATCGCCACATCAGGATTAAAATCCTTCACAATTTGTTTTGCCTTGCTCAAACTTTTAAATAGCTTGAAAGGGAAAGAGAGATTTTTGATTGTCAACTTTCTTTGCAAACCTGCGATATTCAATCCAATGATTTCATAGCCAGCTTTTGGTACTTTCTCCATTTCCATCTTTCCATTTGCACCCACAAAAAGAATCTCAGCATTTGGCTGTTTTTCTTTTATTGCATTAGCAATGGCTATGGCAGGATAAATATGTCCTCCAGTACCTCCTCCTGATATGATAAATCTATTCGCTTTCACTTTATGCTTTATTTAATTCTTTATCGTTTGTAAATACATCTTTGCTCACACTCAAAATCAAGGCTAATGAAATTGAGGTAAACAAAATTGAGGTTCCTCCCATACTTATCATTGGTAAAGGTTGACCCGTTACTGGAAGTATATTTACACTTACTCCCATATTTAAAAATGCTTGAAATACGATACTAAATCCTAATCCAAACGCCAAGTATGATCCAAAATCACTCTTGGAAGTTTTTGCTATCACAATGACTCGATAGAGTATTATTAAATACAACAAAATCAAAGTTAGCCCGCCTAAAATAGAACCATATTCCTCTATAAAAATGGCAAATATAAAATCGGCCCAAGCAGATGGTAAAATATTTTTTACTGTGCTTTTGCTCGGCCCTGTTCCCTGTAATCCTCCCAATGCTATTCCTGCTTTTGCGATATCTGTTTGGTAATTCTTATCGGCTGCATTTTCTGTTTCATCTCCTTTTACAAACGAAGTAATCCTAGAAGTCCAAGTTGGTACTCTTGGCAACATCTTTGGAAAAACTGTTCCTAACAATAACAACAAACAAAATCCTCCAATTGCCAACCCAAATATTGCTCCTAAGTGTTTCCAAGAAACGTTAGCCACAAAAACCAAAACCATACTTACCGCAAACAGCATAAGTGCCGTAGATAAATCTGCAGGAAGAATAAGTCCACAAATCAATGCAATTGGCAACATGACTCTTGCCGCTAGCACTTTAAAATCCTTTAATTTTTCTTTATTCACAGAGAGCTGTCTAGCTAGATAAACAATCAATGAAATCTTTGCAATATCAGAAGGCTGAAAACCAAACAACCATCTTGATGCGGCTTTTCCGCCATTTGGCATCACCAACACTAACATCAATAAAATAACCGACACAATAATTCCTATTTGCGACAAGCGCGAGAAGTAATTTATCTTAAACTTATGAATGTAAACCATCAACAAAAATCCACCCCCGAGGATTAATGCGTGTTTTAGAATATAAGCTTCTGTATTTCCGTCTCTAAACTTATAGGATAACTGCGAAGTTGAACTGTACACGATTAGCAATGAAAAGAGAGACAACAGTATTGTTATCACCCAAATCACCTTATCTCCGGTTAGATATTTGCTAAAAATGTTATTCATTTGTTTCAGTCGTTAGTAATTAGTAATTAGTCGTTAGTATTTCTACTGATGACTAAGGACTATAGACTTGTATCTTAATTTATAATTCCCTCACTGCTTTTCTAAATTCCAGTCCTCTTTCTTCATAGTTTTCGAACAAATCGAAACTTGCGCAACCAGGTGATAAAAGAACCAATTCGTCTTTTGCTGCTATTTTGTAGCTCAACTTAACAGCCTCTCTCGCAGATGATGTTTCGTATACATCCACTACATCTCCAAATGCTTGTACAAGCTTTGAGTTATCGACTCCCATGCAAACCAGAGCTTTTACTTTGTGCTTTACCAGCTCCAGTAGCTCCTCATATTCGTTTCCTTTGTCAACTCCGCCTGCAATCCATATGATTGGCTTATTTATACTTTCTAATGCGTACCACACAGCATTTACATTAGTTGCTTTGCTATCATTGATAAATTCGATTCCATTCACATAGCAAATGTGCTCTAATCTGTGTTCTACATTTTGAAAATCTGTAAGACTCTCTCTCACAATCTCTTTTCTCAAATCAAGAACTTTGGAAGCAATTCCGGCAGCCATTGAGTTGTAAATATTGTGCTTTCCGTTTAACGCTAAATCGTGTATTGACATAGTTTGGGGTTGGTTTTTTGTTTTAAATACTATTTCTTCTTTCTCGTTCAAAAATGCTCCTTCGCTCACCTCTTCTTTTATAGAAAAAGGCAACTGCTTAGCAGTAAATTCATAGTTTGCAAATGCTTCTTTTATAGCTTTATCATCCTTGCAATAGATGAAAAAATCTTCTTTCGTTTGGTTATCCGTTATCTTAAATTTTGAGTGAACATAATTCTCAAATTTATAATCGTATCTATCCAGGTGGTCTGGAGTTATGTTAAGTAAAATCGCTATATCAGCTCTGAATTTTTTGATTCCATCCAACTGAAAGCTACTTAACTCTAGCACATAATAATCGTACTTTTCATTTGCCACTTGTAGTGCAAAACTATCGCCTACATTTCCTGCCATTCCTACATTAAGTCCCGCCTTTTTGAGGATATGGTAAGTCAACATTGTGGTGGTTGTCTTCCCATTAGAACCTGTGATACAAATTAGTTTTGCATCTGTAAATCGGCTGGCAAATTCTATTTCTGAAATGACAGAAATCCCTTTTTCTAGTGCTTTCTGTACCACCTCAACTTTTTCTGGAATTCCTGGACTCTTAACTATTTCTACTGCATGTAAAATTCTCTCCAAAGTGTGAGTTCCTTCCTCCCATTCGATATTTTCTTTTTCTAATACAGCTTTATATTTTTCTTTTATTGTTCCAAAATCTGAGACAAACACATCAAAACCTTGCTTCTTTGCAAGTACAGCTGCTCCAATCCCGCTTTCGCCAGATCCAAGTATTGCTATGTTTTTGTTTGTGCTCATTTTCGTTTTATCTTAATTTCAATGTTACTATCGTTACTATTGCCAGCATTATTCCCACTATCCAGAACCTTGATACAATCTTAGATTCGTGCATTCCTTTCTTTTGATAATGATGATGCAAGGGCGCCATCAAAAACACTCTTTTTCCTTCTCCAGTTTTCTTCTTGGTATACTTGAAATAAGCCACCTGAATCAAGACTGATAAATTCTCTGCTAAGAAGATTCCACACAATACTGGAATCAATAATTCTTTTCTTATTGCTATGGCAAAAACAGCTATAATTCCTCCTATTGCGAGACTTCCTGTATCTCCCATAAATACTTGTGCTGGATAAGCATTGTACCATAAAAAACCTATGCAAGCCCCTACAAATGCGCTAATAAAAATTACCAGCTCGCCCGAGCCTGGAATAAACATCACATTGAGATAATCAGAGAAAATGATATTACCCGAGACATATGCAAAAATAGCAAGTGTAACACCCACAATTGCGGAAGTTCCAGTGGCTAGCCCATCAATTCCGTCCGTCATATTTGCTCCGTTTGATACTGCGGTTACAATAATGATTACAGCAGGAATAAATATTAACCACGCCCATTTTGCTCTTCCGTCATTGTCCATCCACCCCAAAAACCATTGATAATCAAACTCATTGTTTTTGAAAAACGGTAAAGTGGTTTTTGTTGAATGATGCTCTACCCATGAAAAAGTCGCATTGGTATCTTTAGCAGCTGTTACTTTAACTGGAGAGTCTGTTCCTAATTTAGCAACAAACCCATCCAAGAATTCATGTTGTACCTTTTCTTTAATCGTAACATTGTCATTAAAAATCAACATAGTGGCTACAACCATTCCAATTCCAATTTGCCCTACTATTTTAAATTTTCCGGCTAATCCGGCTTTGTTCTTTTTGAACACTTTAATGTAATCATCAATAAAACCGATAGTTCCAAGACCAATGGTAGTAATCAACATGATGATGATATAGATATTATCAAGCTTTGCAAAAAGCAAAGTAGGAATCAAAATAGCTGCAATTATAATCAGCCCTCCCATTGTTGGTGTCCCCTCTTTTTCTTTTTGACCGTCAAGCCCCAAATCTCGCACAGATTCTCCTACTTGTAAATTCCTTAATTTTTGAATTAATGTTTTCCCAAAAAGCATAGAAACTATCAAAGAACTGAGAATCGCAAGCGCAGCTCTAAACGAAATGTAATTGAACAATCCTGCTCCTGGAAAATCAATTTCTTGTAAATATGTGAATAAGTAGTATAACATTATTTATCTAGGATTTTAAGGGTTTCTGTTAGTATTTCTAAGTCATCAAAAGGAAATCTCTCTCCGTTTATTTCTTGGTAATTTTCGTGACCTTTTCCTGCTACTAAAATGATATCATTTTCCTCTGCAAGTGCGGAGGCAGTTTTTATTGCTTCTTTTCTATCTGTTATTGTTAGTGTCTTTTTATAGTCTAATGGCTCAACTCCTTTTTGCATTTCTGCCAAAATAGTTCCTGGGTTTTCGGTCCGAGGATTATCCGAGGTAAGAATCACTTTATCGCTCAGTTTGCAAGCAATATTTGCCATAATTGGCCTTTTTGTCTTGTCTCTATCTCCTCCACAACCTACAACAGTGATTACCTGTTCGTTTCCAGTACGGATATTTGCAATTGTCTTTAGGACGTTTTTCAATGCATCTGGAGTGTGCGCATAATCCACAATTCCCACAATGTTCTTTGGAGTTTTCATGTACTCAAACCTCCCTTCAACATTATTGAGAGAACTAATATGAGTCAAGACATCCAATTCATCTTCACCTAGCTGCAGAGCGACTGCATACACTGAAAGGATATTATATGCATTGAAATCTCCAATCAATTTCAACCAAACATCTTTGTCGTTTATTTTTAATTGCAAACCAGTAAACTGATTTTCCATTATTCTTGCCTTGTAATCTGCATCTCCTTTTATTGCAAGAGTCACGACCTCAGCTTTGGTATTTTGCATCATTACCATTCCGTTCTTGTCGTCCACATTTGTAATTGCAAATGCCTCTGACGACAATCCATCAAAGAACCTCTTTTTCACGCCAATATATTCTTTGAATGTATTGTGATAATCAAGATGATCGTGCGTGATGTTGGTAAACACACTACCGGTAAAATTAATCCCATTTATTCTCCCTTGATGAATGGCGTGGGAACTCACCTCCATGAAACAAAAATCACATCCTTCTTCATGCATTTGTGCAAAAAGCTCATTCAATTTGATTGCATCTGGTGTTGTATGAGTCGCATTAATTTCCTTTTCACCAATTCGATAAATCACTGTAGAAATTAATCCCACTTTATAACCTAGCTTTGTGAACAATTCGAATAATAAGGAAGTTGTGGTTGTTTTTCCATTTGTTCCGGTAATTCCAACTAGCTTTAATTTTTCAGAAGGATTCTCATAAAAATTAGAAGTAACATACCCCAAAGATTCCCCGGAATTTTCTACCTCTATGTAGGTAATCCCAGACACAATATTATCTGGCATTTGCTCGCACATAATTGCTTTCGCACCCATTTCTAGGGCTTTATCAATGAACTGATGACCATCCGAAACCCCACCTTTTATAGCTACAAAAAGACCATTTCGCTCCACTTTACGCGAATCAAAAGCAATAGAACTCACTGAGGAATTGGTTGATCCAATAACCCCCTTGAGTCTTACTTTATATAATATGTCTTTTAATAATTTCATTTTTTCTATCCTAAATTCAGCACCATTACATTTTTATTACCTTCTAATTCAGATTGACTTTTCACAACCCCTTTACCTTTTATCCTTACTGAGAACCCTTTATTCTCCAATAAGAAAACAGCATCTTTCAATCCCATCCCTATTGTATTTGGTGTCTCTTGAATTTTTTTATTCCCCAAAGTCACTTTATCTGCTTTCGCAAAAGTTGAAGTCCATTTAGAGTCTTTATTTTGAAAATCTATTGGAACTCTCATTGAGTTAAACACCAATTTCAAATCGTCTTGACTTCCGCTTTTACTTGCTGGCATATTTTTCTTCTCCAATCTATCTTTGGTCCTCGCCATTTCGATATCAGTAGCATAAACTTTCTCTGCAATTTCCTTGAAAACAGTTCCTGAAACTACGTTTCCATAGATACTTTTTGTAGGAGCAGCAACTACTACAATGCATGAATATTTTGGATTATCTGCAGGAAAATAACCACAAAAAGAAGCTTGATGCCTAACCTTCGAAGCTAATTCCGAATCTGACTTTCCATATCCAACTTGAGTTGTCCCTGTTTTTCCTGCAATCTTAAAGTCCAAATTACGTAAGTTACTTGCCGTCCCTTCTTCAACTACTTTTTCTAGCAAGAACTGAGCATTTTTGATAGTCTTTTTTGAGCAAATACTACTATTCAAAACCTCCACTTCATTCTTGTAAGTAATTCTACTTCCTGATCTTATTTCCTTCACAAATTGAGGCTTAACCATTACTCCATCATTTGCCACAGCATTATAGAAAGCTAGAATTTGTAGAGGAGTAAATCTTGTTTCATATCCAATACTCATCCAAGGAATAGATATTCCAGACCAAGTCGAATCAGCTGTAGTTTTTACGTAAGGACTTCCTTCTCCTTTTATTTTAAAACCTAATTTGTCGCCTAATCCAAGCCTTTTAATCCCCTTCAAAAACTTAGTTTGGTTCTTCTTATAATTTTCATTTATCACATACGAAACGCCAACATTAGATGAAAGGGCAAAGGCTTTCCAAACAGGAATAACTCCATCTCCACCTTCGTGAGCATCACGCATTGTTCTGTCATAAAAATTGATTGTACCATCTCTCGTGTCCACTTTGTCATTGATGTCAATCACACCATCTTCCATAGCTACCATCATGGATGCCAGCTTAAATGTAGAACCAGGTTCGGATGATGTGCCAATTGCATGATTATAAATCTCTCTGTAATTTCCTCTTCGATCTTTAGAAATATTTGCAATTGCTTTGATGTGCCCCGTTTTCACTTCCATCAAAACTGCACACCCATGTTGTGCGTTTTGCGACACCAGCTGCTCCATCAATGCTTTTTCGGCAACATCTTGCAAATTAACATCTATTGTCGTGTAGATATCCTTCCCATTTTCTGGCTTTTTCAGATACTCATCTGTCAATGGAATTTTGTTTCCTCCACCCACATTCTTCATGTATTGCAGACCTTGCTCTCCTTTTAGATTTTTTTGATAAGCGTCTTCTAGTCCAACTCCATTTCCGTCTTCATTAATGTAACCCACAGTTCTCTGTGCAAGCATTCCAAACGGCTTTTCTCTTTTGTTTTGCTTCAATACAATTCTACCTCCTCTGAACTGCCCTTTTCTTAAGATTGGAGCCTTAATGATTTCTTGAAGCTCATTGTAAGAGACATTTTTTTGCAACAAATGATACCTTCTTTTATTTTTCTTTGCATCAGACAATTGGATTCGATACTGAGACTCCGTTTTATCTTGAAAAACTCGTGAAAGCATCATAGCAAGAGAATCAACTTTTGCAGTAAATAGCTTGTCTTTTACTGCCACTAAATCCATTCTCAATTCATAGATGGGAACCGAAATAGCTAGAGCACTCTTTTCCTTGTCGTCCGCAAAAATATTCCCTCTTGATGCAGATATTTTTTCTTCGGATATACTTGATACATAAGGATTATTGGCCGGCTTTACGGTCATTTGGATAGAGAAAATCTTGTAAATTAAGAGCAAGGCGAATACAAACACAGTCATATACACTGCGTAAATCCTACCAGATATGTTCTTTTCTTTAATCACCTTCTTTGTTCTCTTTTATAATAATTGGAGCTTGTTTCAACTCCTCAATTCCTGTATTTTCTGTCAATTTCAGCACATTAGACTGAAGACTAATCTGGTTCAACTCTTTGATGGATGAATGAAGTTTTGAATTCAACTCTTCCATATTTTCTAACTCCGAAGCTTTTTTCATTAAGCCGTCTGCATAGTAACCGTAACCAATGTAAAGCATCACCAAAAAAGTGAGGTACACCACAAAACCAATGTTCTTTTGCATAAACTCCTTCCCAAAAAAATTCCCCGAAAGTAAATCGGTTACGGGTTTTAGTATGTTTATTTTTTTTTCAGACATCAGTAACTATAGTTTCTCTGCTATTCTCATTTTTGCACTTCTTGCTCTCGAGTTTATTTTAAGCTCTTCAGCATCAGCCACTATTGCTTTTCTCGATATATCTTTCATATCCACCAAAGGGTTTCCGTAAAAATCCTTTTCTATCTCTCCTTCAAACTTTCCTTTCTTGATGAAATTTTTCACCAACCTATCTTCCAATGAGTGGTAGGAAATAACCACTAATCTTCCTTTTGGTTTAAGCACTTCTTTTGCTCCTTCCAAAAATTGTTTTAACACTTCCAGCTCTTGGTTTACTTCAATGCGAATTGCCTGAAATACCTGAGCAAGAAATTGATTCTCTTTTTTTCTTATCGTCAATAACTTGACAATATCAATGAGTTGAGTGGTAGTTTCTATGGGTTCGATTTCTCTTGCCTCTATTATTTTCTTAGCAACTAATCTGGCGTTCCTTATTTCGCCATAGGTTTTAAAAATAAACTCAAGAGTATCTTCTTCGTAATCATTTACTACTCGTTTTGCAGATAATTCCTGACTTTGATTCATTCGCATATCCAAATCACCCTCGTAACGGATAGAAAAACCTCTTTCGCCAGAATCAAACTGGTGAGAAGAAACTCCTAAATCTGCCAAGATTCCATCCACTTTATCTATTCCGTGAAAGGCAAGGTAATTTTTGATAAACGCAAAATTTTGGTCTATCAAAGTAAAACGAGAATCGTCAATTGAGTTTTCGTGAGCTTCAGCATCTTGATCAAAAGCGAAAAGTTTTCCGTTTTCATCAAGCAATTCAAGAATTTTTCTTGAATGACCTCCACCACCAAAAGTTACATCTACGTAAACTCCACTTGGTACAATGTTCAATCCGTGGACCGAACTATTTAAAAGAACGGGGATATGATATTTACTATCTTTTTTCATCCTCTTTGCTATCACTCATAACCTCTTCGGCCAGGGTAGCAAAATCACCAATTTCTTCGTTCATCAAATCCTCATACTTGGTTTTGTCCCAAATTTCAATACGGTCGGCATACGCAAAGAGAACTATCTCTTTGGAAATACCAGCAAACTCTTGAAGATCTTTTGGAAGAAGTACTCTTCCATTTCCATCCATATCGAGTTTGGTTGCTCCGTTCTGAAATTTTCGCAAAAACTGTCGATTTTTGATCGCGAATAAATTTAGCTCATTAAGCTTTTCCTCAACCTTCTGCCAGTCCTTGAAAGGATACAGTCCGAGACAACCTTCGAAACCACGATTCAGCACAAACCCCTCGCGCCCTTCATTGTCTAATTGTTTTTTTAGACCAGAAGGAACCGTGAGCCTGCCTTTGGCGTCCAGTTTACAGATGTATTCTCCTAAGTATGACATTAGTTATTGTTAATTAGCAAAGATATTTATAATATCCCACATTTCTCCACTTTATACCACTTTGTGGATAACTTTATAACGTAAAGGAACTAAAAATGTTTCGATAAATAAAGAATTTATTGATTTTATTGACATACAGCAATAATAAACCTAACGAAAATGCGGTGGGAGAGATTTCCATAATATTAACAAACGATTGTTTATTATTGACAAAAAGTGGGTTGAAATGAGATGATTTAAACCAATTTTTAACCGAAAAAAGTTTAGTATCTTTGACGAATAATTATTGCCAAAAAATGAAAGTAAAAACTGCCGAATTTGTAATCAGTAACACAAGAATTGACCTGTGTCCAAAGCCAGAAATTCCTGAATATGCTTTCATTGGAAGATCAAACGTGGGAAAATCGTCTTTGATCAACTCCATTTGCAATAATAAAAAATTGGCCAAAACCTCTTCTACTCCTGGGAAAACCCAGTTGATAAATCATTTCATGATTAATGATGAGTGGTACTTGGTGGATTTACCTGGTTATGGATTTACAAAAACTCCAAACCATCTGAGAATGAAGTGGCAGAATTTCACAAGAAATTACCTAAGAACCAGAGAAAATTTGATGTGTGTTTTTGTATTGTTAGATTCAAGGCACAATGTGCTAAAAGCAGATGATGAATTTATGGAATGGCTAGGAGAAAACAACATTCCGTTTGTGATGGTATTTACCAAAATGGACAAACTAGACCCAAGAGACATTGAAGGAAACATAAATACTTACATGGAAACAATGAGTGAAAAGTGGAGCTTTCTCCCACAACACTTTTTGACTTCTGCGGAAAAGAAAACTGGAAAAGAAGAGATTCTTGCTTTTGTAGAGGAAACAAATAAGACTTTTGTGAAGCCTGACGCTAATAAAGCGTGGTAAAGACATCTTTCTTTAATCATCAAAAAAAAGAGCCACACTTTCTCGTGCAGCTCTTTTCAATAATTGAGTCAGTAAAACTCTATTTTTCTTTTGATTTCACTTCTAGGTTAAATTTGATAAAAACATCATAATCTTGCTCCAAGTCTTGGTCTTTGATATAAGATAAATCAAGTACCAAAGTCATATTATCCTCTTTTAGGTATTTAGCTACTTCCACTTCGTCCAAAATACTCAGAGAAACTTCTTTGGAAGTTGAAATGATCGAATCCGAAACTGCCACTGTTACCATGGTCAAGTCTTCACTTTCTCCCATCAATTGAACTTTAGCTTGGTTAATTTCTGACATTCCAAGCGAATCATTTTTCTTTATAGTGATGGACTTTATAGTTGCTTCATGAATATCATCAATCGCAATATCTGCCCCTAGTATTTCAGCCACATTGAGCGTCACGGCCATTTCGTTACTTCCTTCCATGATATATTCATAAGAAAGTGTTTGCTTTGCTACTTCTACTTCTTTAGTGTCTGTAGCAACTGAGCACGAACTAATTGCAACTCCCAAAAGCACAATCGTCAACATTGATGTTATAAAATTTCTTTTCATTGATTTCCTTTTTAGATGATTTAAAGGTTAAATATAGAAAATACTTGCAACAATTTCTTGGTGAACTAGACGGTTCTGTATTTTTTCCTGAATTTATAAATAAGAGCACCCCCTCTAAATGCATTCCAAGCTAGGAAAGAAGTCCAAATGGCATACATTTTGAAACCTGCAAAATCGAGAATAAAAAGCATAGGGATAAAAACACATAAAGTAGCGATAATTAATGTGTTTCTCAAAAATGCAGTTTCCCCCAACCCCTTGAAAACTCCATCACAAGTGAAAGTCACTGCGCTTATAAACTGAGCTAAGATAATCAACCAAAACACAGAATAAAAATGATAAACAACCTCTGATTTATTACTGAAAAAATCTCCCAAAAATGGATACAAAGAGAGCAGAAACAATGCTAAAACCCCTGCAACAATCAAATTGTATTTTACCAAATCTTTTATAAGATGCGTGAGTGATTTAAAATCCCTTTTTCCTAGTAATTTTCCTGCAATAGCATTTCCTGCATTGGAAAAACCATCAATGAAAAAGAAAGAAAAAACCCAAAGACTGATTAAAATTGTGTGAGCTGCCATATAGCTTTCCCCATAGTTTGTAGCAAATCTATTTGCAAAGAAAAAAGCCAAATTTAAAGCAATGGTTCTCACTATCATATTGGCTGACATTCCTAACATAGTTGTAAATTCTTTGTTTAGCTGTCGTAATTTTGGAATCAAATTGAAGCTTGTTTTTTTCTTTAAAAAAATTACCGTCACCACCAACATAGTTACCTGCGCAAAAACACTTGCCCAAGCTACACCCTCTATTCCCAGATTAGGCTGGAAATCACCAATACCAAACACCAACACGTAATCTAAAATCACATTTACCAAAGCACCTAAAAGACTGGCATACATAATCCAAGTCGTATTTTGCACACCTCTAAATACTCCAAAAATAGTATACACAATTAAGGAAATTGGCAATCCAATTATCCGGATATTGAAGTAACTTTTTGATTGATTAATTAAATCTGTTTTGTTTGGATCTACTCCGTAAAACTCAACAAAAATAGCATCTGTAAATAAATAGGAAATTCCTCCAATAACAATTCCCAAAAGAAAACCAAAGGCAATGGTTTGAGGGATTAACGATTTAATTTCGGAGAGTTTTTCTGCCCCTAAATATTTGGAGACAATAGATGAGATAGAAGTCCTGATTTGCGAAAGACTCCAAAGTAAAATGACATAAAAATTGGACCCTAAACCCACTGCAGCTTGAGAAACCTCTGAGTTTTCTCCCAAATTTCCGATAATTGCTGTGTCCACTAATCCAATAATAGGCTCGGCTATTCCTGCAAATATTGCTGGAATTGCTAGCAACCTAATCTCTCTAAAACTTATCTTGGAATTTTTCACAGGCAAAGATATGTTTTAATTGTGAAAAGAATATTGAGAATAGTTGTTTTCTCGTGGCAAATAGGTGTCATTTAATTTCTTATTAAACGCCATTTTTGCTATTTTCGACAAACATAAGTTAAAAGATTTTTATGCACGTAGCAATATCCGGAAATATAGGAGCAGGTAAAACCACACTAACTAATTTACTTGCAAAACATTACAAGTGGGAAACTCACTTTGAAGATGTTGAAAATAACCCATATTTAAATGATTTTTATGAAGACATGCAAAGGTGGTCTTTCAATCTTCAAATTTTCTATTTGAACAGCCGTTTCACTCAGATTCAAGAAATTAAAAACAGTGAAAAAACTGTCATTCAAGACAGAACAATCTATGAAGATGCATTCATCTTTGCTCCCAACTTGCACAAAATGGGATTGATGAGTACCAAAGATTTCGAAAATTATTTTTCACTTTTCACACTAATGGAAAAATTCATTTCGGCTCCGGATATTTTGATTCACTTGCGAGCAAGTGTTCCAACTTTAGTTAATCAAATTTCGCAAAGAGGGAGAGAATACGAAGAAAGCATCAGATTGGATTACCTAAAAAGGCTTAATGAAAGATACGAAGCTTGGATAAGCACTTACAGCAAAGGAAAAGTGATTATTGTGGATGTCGACAATAACAACTTCAAAGAAAATCCTGAAGATTTGGGGAAAATAATAAATGATATAGATGCCGAGATAAACGGGCTTTTCTAAAGCAAAAAGTTTAACTTCTCAAACAAAAACGCAGTATATTTACTGCAATTCGTTCTAAACAATACAATACTATGAAAAAAACAATACTGCTAACATTCCTGTTTTCGGGAGTAATAGGATTTTCTCAATTGCCAACAGATGCTGG
>JBDMYC010000039.1:0-8047 GCA_039770535.1 Flavobacteriales bacterium | reverse complement strand
TGTTAGTGTTCAGTATAAATTAATTAAAACTTGTATCCCACTCCCAGGTAAATTCCATTTGCCCCTCGGTTTCCTAGAAAAGATACGTAAGGAACAAAAGCATTGACATTATCCTGATTAGGAGCTAAAAATTTTGTTTCTATGGAATAAAACCATTTTTTTGCTTTGTACACAAATCCGAGTTGGGGATTCACCAGCCACCTGTCTAGTTGAGGTCTGTCTTGTGAGCGAGTGCTTGCTAATTCCCACCAATTGGAAACTCCTGCATACAAATAGTGTTTGTTTTTCCCGAAATGCCAATACGCATTGATGTCTAATTGAGGCCAAAACTTTACTTTGGTATCGTTCATATCCCAAATGAAATTACCGTTTGCACTTGCAGAAAAAGAAGGGATGTATTCATTGGATGATTCATAAAACCGGTAAGTTGCTCCAAAATCTGTTTGCAAGTTGGTGAATAGGAGAGAGGTCAAATGAAGACTTCCAAAAACAGTTAAATTACTGTCAATTCCTCTTCCATATACTACAGAAGTCAGAGGAATTGGAATGGTAAGATCTCCAAAGCCAATCAAAGGACCTCCCACATCAAAAGCTACAGCTTGTTCGCCTTTATGGAGTGGTTCCACAAAACGAGAAGAGGCGCAAGAACCCAAAATAATTGCGCTTGTCAAATACAATAGATATTTTTTCATAGCTAAATATACTATTAATGTTTTTGATTGTTTTTATTTTTAAAAATATGTTTGATTTATCAATTAATTTCGCGCAAAGAAGAAATGTCTTCTCAACTATTTTATTAGCATTCATAAACTTTGTTCAATAATTCTATCAGTGCTTTTGAACTATTTTACTTGCCGAGTGTACAGAGAATTAGTGATATAATATTAACTTTAGTTTTATCGTTTGTTATTTAGCAAAACGAATAAGAATTAAGCAGTTATCAAAACTACTATTTATGTTAAAAAAAGGAATTTATCTTGCTCTGGCAGTCTTGGTTACCTTTTCTTCTTGCAGAAAAAATAAGAAAAACCAAACTACGGCAACCACAGAATACACAATGAAGCAATACCCAAAAGGCAATAATTACAAGGATTTATGGAAGAAGGTACAAGGATTCGAAAGTAAGGGGTTGCCAAAATCTGCTTTGGAACAAGTAGAGGAAATTCAATCAATTGCCAACAATGACAGTAATGTAAATCAGATTATTAAAACTACGATTTATGTACTGAAATACAACCAACAGCTTGAGGAAGAAAGTTATGTGAGTGCAATCGCAACTCTTGATAGTTTGGTTTTGGTTTCTCAAACACCTCAAAAACAAATCATTCACAGTGTGTTGGCAGAGTTGTATTGGAGGTATTACACCAGCAACAGATGGAAATTTAACAACAGAACAACAACAATTAATTTTATAAAAAAAGACATAAGAACTTTTTCGCTTACTGATATTGTGAATCAAGTTAGCTTGCATTACAAAGCTTCACTTACTCAATGGGAAACCACCCGAGAATATTCTATTGAGAGTTTTGATGAAATTCTGCATCAAGGGATGAATACCGATTCTATTCGTCCTACTTTGTATGATTTTTTGGCTCATAGAGCTCTTGGTTTTTTCAAAAACAAGGAACCTGATATTACAAAACCGGCTTATTATTTCAAGTTGGAAGATGAGCAGTTGATGAAAAAAGGGAGTGATTTCGTCACCCTAAAAATTGAGACTAAAGATACCACATCACTTAAGTATACTGCACTCAAAATTTATCAACAACTAACAAACTTCCATCTAAATGCGACTTTAAACAAAGCTGCTTTGGTGGATATAGAGTTGGAAAGGTTGCATTATGTGCACAGCCATCTCACAAGCCAGAAAAAAGACAAATTGTATGAAAATGCTTTGGAACAGTTAGCTTCACAATACAGTGAAATACCTTCTTATTCAGAAATTAAATGGAAACAAGCAGTGTTTTATGCGCAACAAGCATCCAATTATAAAGTTGAAATAAAGGGGGATCCTGTAAATGAACTAAATAAAACTTACAGGAAGAAAGCGTTTGACGAAGCAAATCTGGGAAGAGACAGATTTCCAGAATCTTATGGAGGAGTGAATTGCCAGAACTTGATGAATGGTTTGGTCAACAAGGAAATGAATTTTGTCACAGACGAAGCTATTATTCCAAATGCTGAAACAAAAGGGAAGTTAACGTTCCGTAATTTGGAAAAAGTGTATTTCAGGGTGGTGAAAGTAGATTTTGATGAGATGCAAAACAAATCCTTTGAAACTCAAGAAAAAAGAGCAAAGTTTTACGCGAAAAAAGAAGTGTTGAGTTCATGGGAATTGACTTTACCTAATGATGGATTATTGAATGAACACGGAGTAGAATTTACGATTCCAAAATTACCAGTTGGCTATTATGCAATTACTGCAGGATCCAGTCCTGATTTTTCTATCAAAGGGGAGGCGATTGCAGTCAATTCGTTTTGGAGTACCAATATCAGTTATGTGGAGAGAAGTTCTGAAAAAGGACTAGAGTTCACGGTTCTAGATAGAGAATCTGGTTTTCCTATAGACAAAGTGAAAGCAGAAGCATTTACAAGAACTTACGATTATAATTCGAGAGAATATAAAGTCAGGAAAGTAGCAACTGTTTTCTCGGATAACGAAGGAAATATAATAATCCCAAGGGCAAAAGATTACAGGCAGATAACTGTAAATTTCACCAAAGGAAACGACCGATTTACCAGTTCAAGAGGTCATTATCAAAACAGAGATTATAAAGCTCCAACTCCAAAATTTGTGGAATACGGTTTCTTGTTTAACGACAGAGGAATTTATCGCCCAGGGCAAACGGTTTATTTCAAAGGATTATTGATTTCTAAACTGGAGAATGAATCGAATGTCGTTCCTAATAAAAATGTAGAAGTTATATTTTTTGATGCCAATGGAAAAGAGATTGAAAAGAAAACGATTAAGACAAACGAATACGGAACAGTTTCTGGAAATTTCACAACTCCTCAAGGATTATTGAATGGAAGAATGAAGTTGCAAATGAAATCTGGCAATAGGAATGTGGCAAATAAATACATTCAAGTAGAAGAATACAAAAGACCAAAATTTGAAGTAAGTATTTCACCAATAAAAGGAGAATACAAGTTGGGGGATAATATAAAATTAGAAGGAATTGCCAAAGCTTTTGCGGGGAATATGATAGATGGAGCCAAAGTGCAATACAGAGTTTCGCGAACTGCTTCGTTTCCTTGGTGGTGTTGGTATTATTATGGATATAATCCTACTTCTGCTGAGGTAGAAATCATAAACGGAGTAACTACAACAGACGAAAAAGGAGTATTTGAAGTAAAATTTGATGCTATTGCTGATAATTCGGTAAACAAAAAATATAGCCCTACTTTTTCTTATCAAATAACAGCAGATGTAACAGACCTGAACGGAGAAACAAGAAGTACTTCCCAAACAGTGAGTGTAGGTTATAATTCTTTGATTGTGAATTTGCATATTCCTCAGAAAGTAAATAGAAGTAAGGGAAATAAATTTAAAGTTTCTTCTACTAATTTGAATGGAGAAAAAGTTGAAGCAAAAGGAGTAATAAATATCTATGCTTTAAATAAAAAGCCAAGAATTATCAAAAAAGAGAAATGGAGTAATCCTGATATTTTCTTAATAACTGAATCAGAACATAATGCTTTGTACCCAAATAGAAGTTATGGAAATAAATCGGAGTCAGAATTAATAGAACAAGCTAAAGGCGATAAATTCACGGTCAATTTTAATACAAAAGAAAGTAACGAAGTTGAGTTTGATAAATTCTACGATTGGAGTGAAGGAGAATATCAAATGGAAATTATTTCCAAAGACAAATTTGGAAACGAAGTAAAAGAAATAAAAACTTTTACTGTGTATGATGACAAAGCAACTACAATTCCTACTCAAGAATATTGTTGGACAAAAGCTGAGAAAAGTACTGTAGAACCTGGCGAAACAGCAGTTTTCTTAATTGGAACAAAAGCCAACAATGTAAAAGTTCTATACGAGTTAGAACACCAAGGTAAAATCATTAAAAAGGAATGGTGGACGCTAAATAACGAACAAAAGAGAATTGAAATCCCCATAGAGGAAAAGCACAGAGGAGGAATTACTGCTCATGTTGTTTTTGTGAAAGACAATCACGTGTTTATGAAAAACTTTACGGCACAAGTTCCTTTTACCAATAAGCAATTGGACATTACTTTCGAGACTTTTAGAAATAAATTATTGCCAGGACAAAAAGAAAAATGGAAAGTAAATGTCAAGGGGAAGAATGGTGATCGTGTTATGGCAGAAATGCTAGGAACTATGTATGATGCTTCTTTGGATGAGTTTGCATCTAACTCGTTTGGGATAAATATTTACAACAGTTATTACAGCCAAAGAGCTTACAATTATAGCAGAGGTTTTGGAATGGCAAATGCTTTTCTTATTCAAGACGATTGGAATAACAGATATGTAAGTGTTCCTTCAAAATCATACGACAGACTGAATTGGTTTGGGATGAGATTTTACAATTTACAATATGCAATGCGAGGAGGAATTAAGCGATTTGACGGAGCTTATGCTTCAGAAGCTGTTATGGATTTTGATAATAAAACAAGTGCAGATTACAATGGTAACGAAGATCAAATTTTACAGAAGCTCGAGGCTGGAAATGTAAAAGCAAGTGCAAATGCCATGCCTTCAGCAGGAATTAATGACGGAAAAAAAGACGGAAAATTTGACGAGTTCCAGCCTTTCAGAGGAAGTGAATTTAAAGCAAAACCACTTTCCCAAGTAAAAGCAAGAACCAATTTTAACGAAACGGCTTTCTTTTTACCTCATTTAACTACCGATAAAGATGGAAACATAAGTTTTGAGTTTGAAATGCCTGAAGCATTAGCCAAATGGAAATTTTTGGGAATTGCTCATACTAAGGATATGCGAATTGGGCACCTCCAAAAAGAAATCATAACTCAAAAAGAGTTGATGGTAGTACCAAACGTACCAAGATTCTTGAGAGAAGGAGATAAGATTACTATTTCGAGTAAGATTAGTAATATTTCGGAAAATGCATTGGTAGGTAAAGCTCAACTTTTTCTATTTGATGCACTAACTGATAAACCAATTGATACTTTATTGATGCCTAATTATAAAAGTATGCAAAAAGATCCTGCTTTAAGAGGTCTTTTAAATACTCAAAAGCAATTTATGGTAGAAGCAGAACAAAGCACTTCCGTAGAATGGCAAATAGAAATCCCATTTGGTATCCAGGCAGTGAAATACAAAATTGTAGCTCAAGCAGGAAACTTTACAGATGGAGAAGAAAATGCTTTGCCAGTATTGACAAATAGAATGTTGGTGACAGAATCTATGTCTTTGCCAATTAAAACTGCAGGAACTCATACTTTTAATTTCGATAAGTTGAAAAACTCGGGTTCTTCTACAAGTCTAAAACATCATAAAGTAACCTTAGAATATACTTCTAATCCAGCTTGGTATGTGGTTCAGGCAATGCCATATATGATGGAATATCCTTACGATTGTGCAGAGCAAACGTTTACTCGTTTTTATGCCAATTCACTGGCAACTCACATTATGAATGGGAATCCAAAAATAAAGCAAATAATTGAAGCCTGGAAAACTGATTCTCCTGATGAGTTTTTATCCAACCTAGAAAAGAACCAAGAGCTAAAAGCAGTAATCTTGGAGCAAACTCCTTGGGTGCTCGAAGCAGAAAACCAAACAGAGCGAAAGAAACGAATTTCTCAATTGTTTGATTTAAACAAAATGAGTGGAGAATTGGCAAGAGCATTAGACAAACTTCAAAAACAACAAAAGCCAAGTGGAGGTTGGGCTTGGTTTGAGGGAATGAAAGAAAGCCGATACATCACTCAACACATTGCTACAGGAATGGGGCATTTGGATAATTTGGGAGTAAAGAATGTGAGAGCAGATGCAGGAACTTGGAACATGACCAAGCAAGCGATTAATTTCTTAGATAATGCAATTGCAGATGATTTAGTAAGATTGAAACGTTTTCATAAAAATTATAAGGAAGAACATCATTTAAGTAATATTCAAATTCAGTATTTGTATGCAAGAAGTTTCTTCAAGGATTTACCAATACCAAATGCAACAAAAGAAGCATTTGATTATTATTTAAAACAATCACAAACCTATTGGTTGAGTCAAAACAATTATAGCAAAGCAATGATTGGGTTAGCTAATTTTAGGTATGGTAAAAATACTGAAGTTTGTAAATTGATTACAGCTTCACTTAAAGAAAACTCAATCGTTCACCCAGAACTGGGAATGTACTGGAAAGGAATGATGGATGGCGGTTACTATTGGTATCAAGCACCTATAGAAACTCAAGCCTTGATGATAGAATTGTTTGATGTGGTTGCAAACGACCAAGAAACAGTAAACGAACTGAAAACTTGGTTGCTAAAACAAAAGCAAACTACAGATTGGAAAACAACCAAAGCCACTGCTGAAGCTTGTTATGCTTTATTATTAAACGGAACCGATTTATTGGCCAATGAAGAGAAAGTAGCCATCAAAGTAGGAAACATTGATATTGCTTATTCTGGAGCTGATTCTCCAACTAAGCGAGTGGTAAAAGCAAATGAAGGAACAGGATATTTCAAAACTTCATGGGATAGTGGAGAAGTAACTCCAAGTATGGGAACAGTTTCTGTAACCAAAAAGAAGGATGGAGTAGCTTGGGGAGCTATGTATTGGCAATATTTTGAGGATTTGGATAAAATTACTCCACTCGATACACCACTTAAGATTAAGAAGAAACTCTTTATAGAGAAAAACACGGAGAAAGGAAAAGTGTTGGATCCAATTTCTGAGAACAATGTCTTGAATGTAGGCGATAAAATAATCGTGCGAATAGAAATACAAGTAGACAGAAATATGGAATACATTCATATGAAAGATATGCGAGCTTCAGGTTTTGAACCTATAAATGTTATTTCTAGATATAAATCGCAAGATGGTTTGGGTTACTACGAAAGCACCAAAGACGCATCTACCGATTTCTTTATGGATTACTTACCTCGTGGAACCTACGTTTTCGAATACCCACTGAGAGCTTCACAAAAAGGAAATTTCTCAAACGGAGTCACCAGTATTCAGTGTATGTATGCCCCAGAGTTTGGTAGTCATAGTGAAGGGATAAGGGTTGAGGTTAAGTAGAGATGTTAGATGTAAGAAGTTAGATTTTAGACTTTTGGATGCTCGTGTTAGTTCTCGATACAATTTCAATTCGTTATCACTCATTAAAATCACTCGAACTGACAGATGCATTTGTCAGTTCGAGTGGTTTTTATCGAACGATAGTGAGAGAAAAATTGTTTCGAGAACCTTTTCATCTGTCATTCCAAACTTGATTTGGAATCTAAGGTTTTGAAGAGAATCTTATCCAATGAATCTCTCCTCTTGAGAGGAGAATTAAAGAGGTGTGTTATTTGTAGAGAATCTTTTTATTTTTACATTGTATTATGAATCCACTAATCACTCATTTTTCTAAAATTAAATTTGCTTTAAAATACAAATACAACAAGAGTAAATTTATTAGAAAAGAATATGTTGATCATCATTCTTATAAAATGACTCTTATGAGTGTTGGGATGCAGTTGTTTTTGCCATTATTTATAATTTATATAGTAGTTGCAAATTTGAGTACTTATGTCATGGAGCATTTTTGGACATTTACAATAATTCCAATTATTACATTAGCAGTCTTTTTTATTTTATTAAACAGGTTTCTAACAAAAAAAGAAATTAAAGAAAAGTTAAATGAAATAAATGAGAATCTTTCAGAAAAAGAATTAAAAAAGTATGTAAGATGGTTTCAGTTTCACACTTTGTTTTTCCCTTTTTGTACATTGGTTTTATGACCTCGGTTGTAATAATTTTTAAATAAATTTACTTATGATATCACTAGATTCCAAATCAAGTTTGGAATGACAGGCGGAGTATAATTAAAATCTATCATCTAAAATCTAAGTT
>JBDMYC010000038.1:0-3209 GCA_039770535.1 Flavobacteriales bacterium | reverse complement strand
TTTACTTGTAATAAATATTCTGCTACCTTTGAGGCTGTATTTTTGTTTAAAATCATAATCGGACGCAAATGTATAAAGTTTTTATTAATGATAAGGTCTTTTTGATAGGATTTAACCTAAAAAAATCATTTTTTGACAAAAAATTCTTATTTTCAACTTGTTACACTTTACAAGATTTTCAAGAAGTGCTAGACACTAACGAATCTGGTCAAGATGTTATTGTAAATTTCCCCACTCTTCGACTGATGGAGAAGGTGCTTGCTAAGCGTTTTAGGATAGTAGAAGCAGGTGGCGGATTGGTCGTGAATAAGAATAACGAGGTCCTTTTTATTTTCAGAAGAGGGAAGTGGGATTTACCAAAAGGTAAATTAGAAAAACACGAGAAAATCAAGAAAGGAGCTATTAGAGAAGTGGAAGAAGAGTGCGGAATCACAAATCCCGTAATCAAGGAATCTCTGATTACCACTATGCACAAATTCAAAAATAAAGGAAAGGAATGCATCAAAAAAACCTATTGGTACATCATGGAATATGACGGAGATGAGGAGCTAGTTCCTCAGCTAGATGAGGATATTACCAAAGCAAAATGGATGGGTGAAGATAAATTTCATAAAGTGTTTAAAAACACCTTCGCTTCCATATCAGATGTTTTAAATGCCTATATGGAAAGAGCATAAAAAAAGCCGTCATCTCCAATTTATGGGGATGATGGCTTTTTAGGTTTAGAAAATCTCTTATCTTCTTCCGCCTCGGTTTCCGTTTCTGTTGCCTCTTGGTCGTCTTGGTTCAAATCTAGTCTGTTTTCCAATAAATTGAGTCAGTTTTCTTCGGCTACTTGCAAAAGTTAGTCCGTCTCTCACTAGGAAATAGTTTTGTTTATCTACCGTAGTCTGAAAGGCTCTTTTAGCAAACTTCAACTGGAAAGAATCGAAACTTAGTAGGCTCATGAGGTCTGCAACTTGTCTAGAGCTCATTGCTCCAAACTTTGCAGCTTGACTCATTATTTGCAACTTATCTCGGTCAAAACTTTCGTTTTCTACAGCAATCATCAGGTTTTCGAATTGCCTTTGACGCATGCCCAATCTATTATTGTTTCTTGGGTTCGAATTCTTTGGTCGCACTCCGTTCACAAATAATTCTCTGTTTCTCAATTCAGAGAGTACCACAGAATTTCTTGGAATATTTATGTTACCTGTATAGATTAACCTTTCGTCAAATCTTTGGTTTCCGTTTTGAGAATTTCCTCGGTAGTTTCTTTTGTAAATTTTAATTCCATTTCTACCACGTCTCAAATTATCGATTCGGATATCTGAAGTAGTTTCGTAAGTGGTTCCGTTTCCCATCTCAATTACATAAGTTTTGTTGGGTTGTTCCACAACATCAATTTTCAAAGAGCTGTTTTTCTGGAAAGCATTTCCGTTTACCAACAGAAATGCAAATAGGGCTGTAAGTAGTGTTTTAGCTTTCATGGCTTTTGTTTTTATTCCTTTTCAAAAAGGAGGTTAATATTGATTACTATTATAATTTCAATATTCGTGCCAAAAGTGAAAAAGCATACAAAGAAAAACCAAAAGATTGTTATCTTTACTTTTCATAAAAAAAGAAGAATTTGTTACTCAGTTACCGACTATTTTCCAAAATCTATTTCGCTATATTTTTGCTACTTGCAATTATATTAACAGGAATTTTGGGCTATATGCTTATTGAGGAGATGAGTTTCTTTGAGGCATTTTATTTCACGATTGTGACTGTTTCCACAGTTGGATTTAGTGATGCAACACTCATTACACCAGAAGGAAAAATATTTACGGCAGTATTGATAATGATGAGTTTTGGTACGTTTGCCTATGCCATTACTTCCATCTCAAAATACTTATTGGAGGGAGAATACAGAATTTATTTTAAAGATTACCAAATGAATAAAGAAGTAGAAAAACTAAAAGGACATATCATTGTCTGCGGATACGGAAGAGTGGGTACTCAGGCAGTGAGCGAATTGGTTGCGCACAATAAAGAGTATGTGATTATCGAACAAAGCGCAGATTTGCTGGATATTTTCAGAGCAAACAAAGAGCATTTGTTTTTGGAAGGAGATGCAACTTCTGATGAAATTTTACTAAAGGCACAGGTAGAAAATGCACAAGCTTTGATAACAACTTTGCCCTCAGATGCAGATAATTTGTTTGTGGTGTTGTCTGCAAGAGAGTTAAATCCAAATTTGCAAATTATCAGCAGAGCTTCGCAAGGTTCTTCTACAAAGAAATTGAAAATAGCGGGAGCATCCAATGTGATTATGCCAGATTCATTAGGGGGAGCGCACATGGCTTCTTTGGTTATCACTCCAGATGTAATCGAGTTTTTGGATCACATTACGATTCAGGGGAGTTCTAAAATTAATTTGGAGGAGATAAATTTTGAAAACATTCCAGAGGCCTACAAAAACAAAACTATTGCAGCTATTTCTCAAGATTTTGAGACGGGGTGCAATATTGTCGGTTACAAAACTCCAGAAGGGGAGTTTATTGTGAATCCAAAATCTTCAATTCAGCTAGTTCCAGGATCCAAGCTTTTTGTGCTCGGAAAACCGGAGCAGATTAATGAAATCAACAAAATTTTTGGAATATAAAAATGGCAAAGAAAATTCTAGTAACAGGTGCAAATGGATTGTTGGGACAAAAAATTGTCGATCAATTAAAAAATAGAAAAGACGTGGAGTTGATTGCGACTTCTAGAGGAGAAAACCGGAGGATTGTCCAAGATTTTTCATATTATTCTTTGGATATTACCTTGCAAGAAGCGGTGGAATCAATGATTGCTACTCACAAACCAGATGCGATTATAAACACGGCTGCAATGACCAATGTAGATGCTTGTGAAGATGATCAGGAGAATTGCTGGGATATAAATGTAAATGCCGTCAAGTATTTATTGGCTAGCGCAAAAAAACATGGTTCACATTTAATTCACTTGTCTACTGATTTTGTATTTGACGGAGAAGAAGGGCCTTACGAAGAGAAGGATAAACCCAATCCATTGGCTTTTTATGCGGAATCGAAGTTAGCTTCAGAAAAATTAATTAATGAAAGTAATTATCGAAATACTGCAATTGCTAGAACAATTATTGTGTTTGGAAATGGAGACAATTTAAGTAGAGGAAATTTAATTTTATGGGCAAAAGGAGCATTAGAAAAACAATCGCCTATCAATGT
>JBDMYC010000037.1:0-22141 GCA_039770535.1 Flavobacteriales bacterium | reverse complement strand
CAACCGAATCACAACCAGCAGCATTGGTCAAAGTGTCTTTTGCAGAGTTGTTAGAGCTCGTGTACGTCACACCATCAATCCAAGTAAAACTGTTACAAGCCGTTTGAACGTCTGTTCCTGTAGTTGAGTTGTTGATTGTTAAATTTAAAGTAATGATTGAATCATTACCTGAAGAATTCGTTAAGGTGTCTCTATAAGCTCCGGAACCGGTATAGGTAAGTCCTGTTTGTGACCAAGTGTAATCCTCACATGAATTGACTGAAACACTTGAATATGTTGGAGTGCCAGTATTACTGGTTAAAGTCAAATTTAGATATCTTGCCTCTCCACAATCGTTTCCAACTAGATTACTTCGATAAATTCCACTTGAGTCATAACTCAACTGATTGACTGGCCAAGTAAATGAAGAATCTTCAAGAACAACTGTATCCATTTTTCCGCTATATTCTACAACTAAAGAACTGAAATAATTATCTCCGTATGACTTTATAGTTCTTCTATTGGTAAGAGACGAATCGATTGACCACATAATCAGTGAAATTGCATTTCCTGATTTCCAATTTGGACGCTGAATCACCTCGTTTATAACATTTGAAATATCTGTTGAAGAATACAATGTATTTTTAACAAATTGAGGCATGACCCAAATGCTATTTTGATTTGTCAGAGTGAGGCTAGATAAATAACCAGATGCTGACGAAAAAGTAGAACTACTGTCAGTATCCTCTGCCGCAATGTTCATTTTTAAAAAAGAGTTATCATTAGCTCTTGCCTCGACAATTATGTGAGCAGAAGTCACTTTACTCCCTTGCGGCACGTCCACACTACTGAATCGGAGTCCGGTTTTAACTAAATTAGATCCATCCGCACCTAATTGTAAAGCTCTTGATCCAGTGTTCACTGAGCTACTTAATATAAATTCTTTTACGTCATCCGAGTTGTTTGATACTGAAGCTGTATCCACACCATTTATTAATGTTAATCCAAGTACGAAAGTTGAATCACAACCTGCAGAGTTTATGTAAGTCTTTTTGTAAAATCCTGGCGTTGTTAGTGTATCTCCTAGGATATTCCAATAGTATTCACACAATTCTTTTCTAAAAATAGTATCTAGTGAACTAGATAAATGTAAATTTAACCTAATAACACTATCACATCCATGTCTATTGGTAAGTGATACAGTAGCTGTTGAATTATCTGTGGTGTAAGTAGTTCCATCTATCCACGTATACTGATTGCATCCTGTGACCGAATCAATTACCGAGTCATTCAAATTTGTAACTGTAAGATTTAGGGTTATGATACTGTCACAACCAACCGAATTAACGGTTGTATAAGTAGCGGTATTGTTACTTGATGTATAGGTTACTCCGTCTATCCAAGTTAATGATTCACAGGCAGTAACAACATCTGTATAGCGGGATGAATTACCCTGAATTCTTAAATCTAAAGTGACTACACTATCGCAATCGAATCGATTGGTCAAAGTTACAGTTGCTGAGTTATTGTTTTGATAATAAGTCACTCCATTTACCCAAGTGTGGCTGTCACAAGCAAATACTGTATCAATAACTTCGCTATTTTCCAAAAATGCCAAGTTTAATTTCAGTATACTATCGCATCCGTTGACAGAGGTGTATAGAAACGTGGCCGTATTATTTTCTTCTGTGTAGGTTTGTCCGTTTATCCAAGTGTAGGAATCATTGCAGGTTGAGATATTCTGAGTGTTCTCAGTACTTCTGTAAATAGTTAAATAAAGCTGTACGAGGGAATCGCTTCCGTCTATACGTTGCACTGTGTCAAAGACTTGAGAGGTATTTGATGAATAAGTCTGACCATTGATCCAAGTGAGACTATCGCACGTCTCTACCGAATCCACTCCGTAAGGAAGTGCGGTTCTGAGATAGAATAACTGAATTGTACTGTCACATCCATTAGCATTTGTGGTGTCGAATGAAGCAGAGAAATTTGAACTTGAATATGTATTCCCATCAATCCACCTAAGAGGATCTGCTGACACTACAACATCCGTTACTGTGTCAATTGGATATAAATTTAATCTCAACTTCTTAATGTCTGCGCAATTATTTGATGGTTTGAATAAATATTCACCACTTTGGTAGAAAGTTCTGTTGGCAACAGACCAAAAATATGAATCGCCACAAGTATCAGTTTCTTGAATGTCCGTTGAATAATCAAAATTCAACTGAAGTATTCCATTCTTGTCTTTTGACTTTATTGTTCTATCGTCAGAAGTAGTAGAATCCTGTGACCACATGATAAAAGTTATTGGATTACCGGTTTCCCATCCTGGCTTATCTATTATTTCTTGGATTATAGCCGTTACATCTGGAGTAGAATAGACTGAATCACTCTCCCATGGTTCTACATTGTTCCAGGATACCTTATTATTTGAAATCGGTCGATTGGAAATGTCATACAATTGAGAGGTAAACGTCAAACTACTGTCTGCATTTTCACCGACAATAAACATATTCAATGGATCTGCTGATGTACCTGAGGCGGTGAAAGAAATAGATGCATTTACAACAGTCGACCCTTTTGGAATATTTACTGTTTCAAAACGAATTCCTGTCTTTAACATTTTACTACTACTAGATCCTATTTGAAGCAAGTTAGACCCAGTATTTACGGAGCTATCTAAGACAAACTCTTTTGCGTCATCTGATCTGTTCACTACGTAGGCCGTATCGGTCGAATTTGCGACAAACAAATTAAGCACTATTAAAGAGTCGCAACCAAATTTATTCTGCAACAACTCGGTATATTGTCCTGTCATTATAAGGGTATCTCCTGTGAGTGGCCACACATAATTCTCGCAGAATACTCTCACATTTTGCGTATCTATCTCAGAGCTGTTTATCTTTAAATCCAACACTATCAAAGAGTCTTGACCTGAAGAATTGACAAATGAATCGATATAAAAAGTTGACTGAGTAAAGACACTGTCATTTACTGGCCATCGGTAAGAGTCACAACTTACAACAGAATCAATTCTTTCGTAATCCACGGGATGTAATGTTAAGTTTACCGGAATGTGTAGTGTATGTTCTCCATATATTGTAATTGTATCCGAAATTGTAATTGTATCTGTTCTAGAATAATTGGCATAGGACAAATTAACAGGAAAAACCAGAGAATCTCCTACAGGGATCGAAACAGGAAATTGAGTATTACTGGTTATTTGACTTGGTAATTTAATGCTGTCTATAACGAGGTTTAGTTTTTTTATTCTCGCATCAGTCTCAAAAGTTGATAAATTTAATAGCTCATGGATATTGCCAATTGTTAAATTGAAAACGGAATCAATCCCAACATTCCTTGTTTCCTCAATTTTTGGTGTATACACAATGTCTTGAAGGTAAAATCTACCGATAAAAGGAAATCTTTTTGTTAAAACTCTCGGTAATCCATCTGTAAATTCAAGATCTACAGTGTCCGTAAAACCAGAAAAAATTTGAAACATTTTTTGATTGAACTCGGTCCAACCACCAAATTCGTCAGGATAGGTTAAATTCGAATTATGTGAATATCCGATTCCATGACCAAACTCATGAAAAAATGTGGTTCCTGCACTTCCGGGAGACTCATAAGACCTTCGTGAATACATCTGTCCTCCTTGTAAGGAAAGTAGCCCTCCACCTCCGAGACCTTGAACACCAGCAGTCTCAGAAATCCTTCCTAAATATTGTGACGGCTTGGTTCGTGCTTGGTTCAATACTGTAGCTTTTGGAATAGAATCGCTTAGTGGCAACAATTTTAACAAAACACTCCCTGGAAAACTATCTCTAAGTGGAATTGACGAGCCTTCTAGGAATTTATTTTGAATTTTCTTAGGAACTCCACTAGAGTTGAATAATGTATCTTGACTTACTGTGTCCATTAGTATAAATCCAGAAGAGGCCAAAGTTAATAGCGTATCTCCTGTAAGTTGTATAAATGTATCTGCTTTTACCTTGGTTGGATCCGTATTGATATCGGTTTTAAGATAGTATCCATCAGCTGTAAGGAGATAAGCAGGCTCCCACGTATTTCCGTGCATTACCATATCCACTTTATCAAAAGCTTGCTCAAATTCTGGACTACTCCACATATAACCAATGTTGGCATAGGCAGTTAAGAAATGCCTACAAAATGCAGGAGTTACATCTCCAAAATTCCCCGTAGACCTTTCATTCCAGAGGAACCAAGCTTTTAAGTCTATTGTGATGTCTTTTAATTTCTGAAAAGTAGGGTCGTCACAGCTTACAAAAAGTTCTATTGATTTACCTGCTGGGTTTGATATAGTAACAGCAGTATTATTCTTTGTAGTAAAAGTTTGGTTTCCTGAACCGAATGGAAAAGAAACAATGAGGCTTTCAAAAGATCTTAATAAATCAAAACGATCTATCAACACTGTATCCGAACTGGACTGGAAACGCCCCCAAACTGTCACATCTTTGTATTCCTTTACCGTAGCGTTAAGCAATCTGTATTGCCCAACACCTACGGGAGTAGATGCGTCATCATGATAATTTGTGTAGGCATCTACCAGTTTATTCAACTCAAAAATACGCGTGTTCGCCCAAATAGAATCGGTGAATTGAGGCTTAGAGGTGAGCTCTAATTTTTCCTCATCCGGCATAAACATGATTTCTCTTGATGCAATTCTTTGACCATTGGATGCATTCGTTCCTGCAGTTTGCACTGTTAAGTCAAGTGTTACAATACTATCACATCCGCTGTTTCCTAACACAGTATCGGTAGCCGTGTTGTTGTTTTGTGTGTAAGTTACACCATTAATCCAAGTGAAAGCACCATAAGAAGTTACTTGATCCACGCTAGAAGAAGTAGCGTTTATTGTCAAATGAAGTGTAAGGACACTATCTTGACCTGCGTTATTTGCAATAGTATCTTTAATACCAGAAGCGCTTGACGTATAAGTGTTCCCGTTACGCCACAGAAATGGTCCACAATTGGTAATTACTTCCACAGAACCCTTACAGTCTGCAACAAATGTCCCCATTCGAACTCCTACTCTTGTCGTTGTACTTGGGCTGTAGCTCAGCACTGTTGATCCATCAGAGCTGATTGTTAATCCTATTTCTTCTGGATAATCCCCCAGCTGAGTAACTACTGCTTTGTATTGTTTTCCATGACACAGGTACAAAGAATCAGTATACGAACTTCCTGCTGTAAAATTTGTACCTAATACATAGAATACATTGCCAGAAAAATCCTGAATCTCGATTTTCTCACCTGCCCAACCATCGCCATAGCTATCGGTAAGGTTAATCTCGAAGAGACACATTTGTGTTCCAGCACAATTTGAGCACGATTGCCTAAAGGTTGCCATTTGAGTATTTAGTGCGGTAGAGGTGCTAGGAATGTAATTAGAAATGACAGATCCATTGGAATATACAATCAAACCAATTTCTCCAGGATAGCTTCCCGTATCTGAAACCACAATCGAGTATAAATCTCCTGAGTTTAGCAGAACATTTTCGGTATAATTTGTACTGTCTAAAAAATTGCTTCCTAAGGTGTAAACTAAATTCCCAGCAGAATCCAGGATTTCGACTTCAGCACCATCCCAGCCATCTCCATAATCATCTATTAATTCTATATTGAAATAACATTGTTCTTTTACACTAGACGTAAGTTGAGTGAATGAATAGAAAGGCAACAAAAAAATAAGGAGCTGAATTACTGGGCGCATCTTCGGAAGATTAAGGTTTTGACGGCAAACTTAGAGAAAATTCCAGTATGATTATTGTATGAACGTTTTTAAAGTAGTGTTTTTGTAGTAAATACCTATTCCATAGATTACTGATTTTAAGGTTAAATCAATTATTTATAATGTATTAACAAACATATATTATAATTTCAAGATAGGCAAAAAATGTTGTTTTTTCTTGTGACAGAACCTTCAAAACAAATTGAATATCTTCTTTTCATAAAGTTCGATATTTGCCCCGTTTCGAGTACCAAAAAGCCTCTTATAACTTTGATAAGAAGCTTTTTTGTTTTCGTTTCAATTGCTATTTTAATACTTCAACCAAAAATCCACAAGGTTCAGAATCATCATTTTGGAAAGGATTTTTGTCAAAAGTATTTTCTAAAGACAACCAATTTCCTCCTTTTTCATCATTGGATTTTGTACAGTGAAATAAATAAACTGGTTTTTCCTGTGAGCTCGTTTTCATAAGTGCTAGTAGATTTAATGAAAGTTGCGAAATTTGATTTCTTTGTTCGGCAAGATTATCTGCAGAGTTTGCAATTTTCATAGCACTTTCCTTAATCAGAAAGCTTCTCGACTTCCAAGCTTGTGTTGAAGGTTCGGATAACTTTTCAATATCAATATTACTAATAGCTCGATACATTGACCCTGCATAATCTGCAGTTTTTGTTTTGTCATCAAGGCTTAGCGATTCTGTTATTTTAAAATAAGCAGCATATAAAACAGCAAATCCATTTGTCTTCATTGTGTCTATTTCGGTTGATTTTGCCATGTAGGGATGGTCATGGTTGTGCTCTCCCGGATGGGAATGAGTGCTATGATCATGTTCTTCGGTTTTATTACTAACAACTGTTTTCGCCCTCTTTTTTGCACTGCATTGAAACAAAGAAATGGAAAGCAAACCGAGAATGATTATGTTAAAAATTGGTTTCATACTGTATGGTGTTTTTGAAAAAGTTAGAAATGCTTGAAGCTAGCTGTATAAGTATAGAATAGCTGTTAGTGCCGCAATGGAAACAAATCCCCATAGAATAACTCCCTGTAATATGGGTTTCAAGCCTGCGTTTTTAAGTAGGCTTCTGTTCAGTCCACATCCAATTAGAAATAAAGTGAGAGTCAGTCCTTTTTTAGCAATGTGCACTATATTCTCTTTGTATTCTTGAATAAATGGAATGTATGTACTGATAATTATAGCAAGGATAAAGAGAAAAATGAAGTAAGGAATTTTCACTTTTCGCCCTTTTGTTTTGAAAATAAACGCGGATAAAAAACCTAGAGGAATAATCCACAAGGCACGGGCCAATTTCACTGTAGTTGCAATTGTAAGAGCTTCGTCTCCATAAATACTGGCAGCTCCCACAACTGAGCTAGTGTCGTGAATGGCTATTGCACACCACATTCCAAATTGTGTTTGAGATAAATTAAGTGATGTTCCAATGTAAGGAAAAATAACAAGAGCCACTGAGTTCAGGATAAAAACAGTACCCAATGCAATCGTAATTTGGTTTTCTTTTGCTTTGATTATCGGAGAAATAGCTGCAATTGCACTTCCTCCACAAATAGCTGTTCCTGCTGAAATTAAGTAAGAGGTTTTTCGTTCTACCTTAAAGAGTTTTCCTAATAAATAACCCAGAATTAAGATGCTTACAATCGAAATTAAAGTGAAAATGAAACCATCTTTGCCAGTTTCAAGAGCTGTGGCTACATTGAGTCCAAAGCCTAAGCCAATTACTGAGATTTTTAATAAATAGCTGGTTATTTTGCTGTTTACTTGAGAGTAAGGATGGCCAATAAATTGGGCTATGATGATTCCAAAAAATAGAGCAAATGCGGGAGAAATATACGGAGTCATACAAAGCACAACTCCCAAAAAAAATAGAATTTTTTTGGGAGTTTCACTTATAGACAAAAAAGCTGTATTCTCTTCTTGTTTGTTCAATTATAGCGGATTAAAAGTTAGTTTGGATCGATTCTCACCACTTCGTTAGATGAATAATCTACATACCAAAGGTGATTGTCTGGACCCACTTTTATTCCTTTTATTCCAGAAGCAGTAGTCTGAATTCGTGCTAACTCTTTTTTAGTATCTAGTTGATAAGCGATTATTTTGTTGGTAGCATTATCACTTACAAATAGTCTGTTGTCAATTACTTCAATTCCGCAAGGATCAACCAAATCGGTATCTGCAAAAACTTCCCAATCGGGATTTCCATATTCTTCTCTGCTTGCAAGTACTTCATACAACAATGGCAAATCTCTGGTTTTTGCTCCTGAGTTGATTTTCATTCTCAAGATTCTCTTGTTCCCTGTATCACAGATGTACATCCAACCTGAAGCTTTATCAATCACCATGTGACTTGGAACTCCAGCTTTTCTCAGTACAGAGATTCCTGTATATCTTATTACTTCTCCATCGTCATGGTTTGAGTTTCCTGGCCCATGATCTGATTTAAAATCATATCGAACAATTTGCCCAGAGTTTCCGTCAAATATCCAGAAAACATTGTCTTTTTCATGTGCAATTCCCATTGAATAAGGACTTTCGTGAAGCATGTCAAGGTGACTTCCGTTAGTTCCTGGACCTGCATATCTTGCATAAATGTCCATGTCACTTGACCATAATGCTGGACCTGTAAAAGGTGCTCCACCATTGTGGTTGGCGTCAAATACACCTGGTGATGTTCCGAAGTTTTCGTTTTCAGGGCTAAAAGCAAGTGCTGTGGACAAAGACATGAAATGCCAGGCATTTCCATCTATTCTTCTGTCAATGGATTGACCAGATTTTCCAGCATTGCTAATTGTGACAGTAGAACTTCCCGTGTTCTGAACTTCTTTGTTCAAAATCCATAACTCATTTTTTCTGCTTGGATTTGGATGAAAATCTAAATCTTGAGGTGTATTCACTCTATCACTTCCGTCAGCAATTACTGTGTAACTGGGGTCTGCTGTAGAACCTGCATTGGCAAAAAATTGCGTTACATGTCCGTTATCTTCTGTTGTGCATTCTTCTTCTGCATCTTTCTTGCAAGCTATCATTAGAATTGAAAGAGCTAAAATTCCTATTATTTTTTTTTCCATTATTATATTTTTTTATCTCGAGTGAATATAAGGTAATTACTTCAAAAAGTCAATCTTTAATAAACTTCTAACGTGTACTAACAGCATTACTTTCAATTTTTTACTACTTTTTTTGTTAAGGTGCCCTCAGCTGTTGTAATTGTTACGAAATAGAATCCGTTTTCTAACTGAGAAATATTTATTTGATTGTTTTGATTAGTCATCACTAATTGCTTTACTATTTTTCCATTTAGATCTGCGACTGTTATTTGCAGGGCTTTGTCAATTTGGTTAGTGTAATTTTTGATTGTAAAAACATCTTGAGTTGGGTTCGGGAATAGTGTAAATTGATTTTTATCTAGGTTTTCTTTAATAGAGGAAGTGTTGCATACATTTATAGGTTTTGTCAATGTTTTTCCAATTTTGATAACTGCTTTTGTTGATCCAGAGCCCGAACTTTCGCTTGAATTGGTATTAGTTTGGATTGTTGTCGGATTTGTAACAATAGTTGCTGTGTTGCCTTCATTGCAGCCACTTGTTCCAGAGCTATCTGTTTTTACAAGGTAGATGTCGTAGTTCCAAGTATTAAAACTATTGGTAAATCCTGCCATGACGAAACCTTTATCGGAAGTTTGTTTTATTGATTCTCCAAAATCTATGGAAGTTCCCCCATAAACTTTAGTCATGACTGTGTCGCCTGCTTGATTTAATCGGATAAAATAATAGTCTTCGAACCCGCTTCCATAGCTTCGAGTATTTCCGAAAACAACAATATCTTTGTTAGGTAATTCTTGAATAGATTTTCCAGATTCATTTTCTGTTCCTCCAAGTGCTTTTGACCATAATAAAGTGCCAGTTGAGTCTATTTTAATAACATAAACATCTCTTTGTCCTGTTCCAAAACTTTCTGTCGATCCAGAAATAACAAGGCCACTGTCGCTAGTTGCTGCAATAGCATTTCCAAAATCATTAAAGAAACCTCCGTAGGCTTTTGCCCATTTTAAGTTTCCATTTTCATTAATTTTTACAACATAAACATCAGAAACTCCTTCGCCAAAACTAAATGTGTTTCCTACAAGCGCAAAACCTCCGTCTAGAGTTTGTACCATATCATTACAGCCATCAATACCATTGCCTCCGTAGGCTTTTGCCCACAATGTATCGCCCATCTTATCCAATCTCATCACATACACATCTCTAATTCCTAGCCCATAAGTTTCTGTGTAGCCTGATAGAATATATCCACTATCTCTCAACTGAATCACTTTGTAACTGTAATCAGAATTCAAACCTCCGTATGTTTTGGTCCAAACGGTATCTCCGGTTGCATTTAGTTTTAACGTGAAAATATCGGAAGCTCCTGAGCCAAAAGCATGTGCCTCTCCTACAACCATGTAACCCAAATCAAAGGTTTGAATAACATCATAAGCCTCATTTCCTGCTCCATCTCTATTACTTGAAATTGTCGTATCAACAGTTGGTCCATAGGAGTTTGCCCAGAGTGTATCTCCATTTGCATCTAGTTTCACTACGTAATATTCTGCGCTCAGTAGTCCAGAAACATCATAAGATCCCGCAATGATGTAGCCACCATCTTGGGTCAAATTCACGGAGTAAGCTCTACTTGCATTTGTACTCTCATATTTTCTTTGAAATTGCTGCTGAGCAAAGAAATTCCCTGCAAAAGTGAGTAAGAGGAGGGTGAAAAGAGATGTAAATAGCTTCATTTTGTGTCTTTTAGTTGCCTTTGTAGTCGCTAAGGTATACAATTAATTACAGAGTTGGAGACGAGATAATTCACTTCAATTTTTTATCTTCATCTATGAAAAAACACTTAGTATTTTTGACTGGAGCGGGAATGAGTGCCGAAAGTGGTATTTCTACTTTTAGAGATTCTAATGGATTGTGGGAAAATCATGCGATAGAAGATGTTGCAACACCAGAGGGTTTTATGAAAAATCCGAATCTAGTATTGGAGTTTTATAATGCAAGACGAAAACAATTATTTGATGTAGAACCAAACGTTGGACATCAATTAATAGCAGAACTTCAACAAGAGTACAAAGTTTCTGTCGTGACACAAAATGTGGATGATTTGCATGAAAGAGCAGGAAGCTCTGAGGTGTTGCATTTGCATGGAGAGCTTCGTAAAGTAAGAAGCACAGCATATCCAAACTTGGTTTACGACTGGAAAAAAGATTTAAATTTAGGTGATAAATGTGAACGGGATGCGCAACTTAGACCTCACATTGTTTGGTTTGGCGAAGCTGTTCCAATGATGAAGAAAGCAATTGACCTTGTATCAAGAGGAGATGTAATTATTGTGATAGGAACTTCTTTGCAAGTTTATCCTGCTGCTGGTTTAATGGATTATGCAAGGGTAGATTGTCAAGTTTTTTATATCGACCCAAAACCAAGTATTCAATCTTCGGAGAGGGTGGAGGTGATACCCAACATTGCATCTGATGGGATGAAAGAATTCATTAAAAAACACCTTAAATAAATATTTAATTACCTTTAATTTATGGCAAAGGAAAAAATTATAGACGGACACAAACATCTTTTGTATTCCGATTATTTGAAAGTTGATAACATTGAGGAAAGGGCAAATTCCTTTTTTCAGGAAATGGACAAGCGAAGAAGTGTAAGGGATTTTTCGGACAAACCTGTTCCAAAATCTGTAATAGAAAACATCATACAAACTGCTTCCACAGCTCCAAGTGGAGCTCACAAACAACCTTGGACTTTTTGTGTGGTGGAATCTGCAGAGTACAAATCCAAAATAAGAGAAGCTGCAGAAGAGGAAGAAAGAAAAAGTTACGAAGGCAGAATGAGCGAGGAATGGCTCAATGATTTGAAGCCTTTGGGAACCAATCATTCTAAACCCTTTTTGGAAATAGCGCCTTATCTGATAATTGTTTTCAAAAAGCCTTATGATTTGGGAGAAAACGAAGAGAAGGAACAAAATTACTATGTAAATGAATCGGTAGGAATTGCCTGCGGTATGTTAATTACAGCTATTCACCAAGCAGGATTAGTTACTTTGACTCATACGCCAAGTCCCATGAATTTTCTCACAAAATTATTGGAAAGACCAAGTAATGAGAGGCCATTTTTGTTGTTGCCAGTTGGATATCCTGCAAGCGAAGTATATGTGCCAGATATTGAAAGAAAGAGGCTGGAAGAGGTGACTGAGTGGTTTTAGACTACTTTTTTCACCAAATCCAAAGTTGTTTCATAAGTTTCTTCTCCAAGCATTTTTGCCTTGAGGTAAGCCAAAAAACTCAACACATAAATATCTTCTCTTTGCCTTGGTTTGTTCTCCACTGCGTCAAAGAATGTAGTTTGAAACTCCTCAGTTTGTACTTTGTCTGGATGAGAAAAACTCAAACGCAGGTACTTTAGGTAAATAGAGATTCGCGGGTCCTGCTGTAAAAATTCTTTATTTTTCTTCATGAAGCTATCCAATCTACTTTCCACATAATCAATATTTTCTAGTTCGATATGAGTAAGAATTTCAATCAAATTTTTGTTCATCACCCACAATGTTCCCATAGTTTTGGTATACCAACTTTCAGCAGCATGCAATTTTCCATACATATTTTGCACTTTTTTGTACTCCTTCTGATGAAAATAAACCATGGATGCTACAACCATTGCATCTAGCACATCTTTGTTTCTTAAATCTGGTTTTGCTAACACAACTAATTCAATAATTTCTTGTGCTTTTTTGTTTTCTCCCAAATAATTGTGGTTAAGAGATTTCAATACTAGAATTTTAGTTTCAAAAATTTTCTGATATTTCTGATTTTCTGCAATCAAGGCTTCCATTTTGGCAATGTAGTGATTGCTCTCTCCAAAATTTTTGTCTCTGAAAAAAACATTAGCAATGAAATACAACAACTTAATATGAAAAAAAACATTCCTGCTGTTTTCTTCTTCTTTTTGCTCAATAGTTTTATACCAGCTCGTTACAAAAGGTGCGACTTGATGATATTCTTTGGTTACATTGGCATTTGCCGCAATTATTTGAACAAGTTGATAGAGAGTTTTGTAGTTTGAACCGGATTTTTCTGAAATTTTGAAACGATCAAAAATTTCGTTTAAGAGCTGGTCAAAATCAATATCTATTCCTTGTTTGTGAAATTCTTCAAGTTTTTCTTTCACTGTTGCATAAGCCATAGTGAGGTTCGATTCTTGAATCATTTGTGCCCTGTTTGATTCTAATTTTTCAATCGAATTTTGCAGGTTTTTATCAGGATTGTAGTGGGCAAATTGAATGTATAAATTGAAAATTTCGTTCAGTAATTCCACCTCATTTTCTTCCTCAGCTTTGTCTTCTCCTTTTTTCAATAAACTGAACCCAGATTTGTAGTTTTTGTTTTCGATAAGATGCTTTCCAGTCAGAATCAGTTTTTTTATTTCTAGAATGTGTTCCTCTTCTTTGTTGAATCTTTCAGCAGAGATGAAATCAATAATTTCGGCAAAAAGTCGTTTTCTCAGTTGATGGTAAGCTGCTTTTTTATCTGCACCATAAAGTTTGGTAGCTAGCATTTTAGGATTTACTTTTTCTTCCAGAATAAGTCGAAAAAGTTTTAGTTTTTGAGAGTTGGGGTGATTCTTGTTTTTTTTCAAAAAAGACGCAAATTTAACTTGCTCTTCTTTCGTCATGTTTTTGATAATATCGGATAAAGGAATCATAGTTTAGCGTTTTTTGAATTCGTATACTTGGCAGTTTTCATTCTCAAAAATTAGGTTTGTCAACAAAAGTAATTCTTGTTTTTTATCAGCAGCACAATCATCTTGTTTGCTATTGATATCTCCTAGTACAAAAACGTAGTCTACATCAAAATTAGCTTGGTTGAGGTAGGTAGCAGAATCTATACAGAGGAAATTATTTTTAGCAATATTTTCGTAAATAGGTACAGTTAAAAACGGCCAATTCCAGATTAAGGGAAAATAATCATTCACAGCTTCGTAATTGTCCAAAATTATTAAAGGTTTTTCAATTCCCAAGTAGTTGGAAAAGTGTAAGGCAAGCCATTCGTCCGAATAATTGAGGGGTAGAACGACACTGTTTTCGTTCATTTTTGAGCTAGCTTCTTCGCAGTCTAGCGCAATATTATTCAGATTTTTGGTGATTGAACCATAATAGGAAACGAGATGAAAATGAGCATAGAATACCGCAATTGCAGCCAGACTAAGAACCCATTTTGGAAGGGAATTAGCTGCTATCCATAGAATGATTGTGAGGTATAGAACTAGACTAACTCTAGTGGTTACAAATCCTCCGTAGCTGGTAGAATCGGCCAATGTGAAATACATAATTAAAAGAACGGAACTGATAATGAGCCACAAGTCTTGAATTTTAAAAAAGCTTATTTTTTTACCCCCGATTTTTTTGTCAGAAATCCATAGTCTCATCCTTGAAAAGATTGCAAGAAAAAACAATGCAAGTAGTGTTGTGCTGATTATTTCTAGGTATTGGTTTTCTTCGTAGCTATTGTAGCTTAACAAGGCTCTGAAGCTAAACAAATTGTCTATCAGTTCTCCTTGCGGCAAGTATTCGAGTTTGTTGGCTGGTGGACGAGAATAGAAATAATGCACAAAAAGGAGGAAGGGAATAAGAGCACTAACTAGTAAAGCTCCAAACTTCTTGAAACTCGTTTTGAGGATAGTCTTTTTTTGATTTTCGGTAGTAAAGTAAACCTTAATTTCTGTTACCAGAAATAGAATTCCCAAGCTCATTAAAAGAACTGCGAAGACGAAAATATGAGAGAAAAAAGTAAGTGAAAGTAGTAAAAATAATTTCGCGATTGCAGTTTTGTCGAATGGTTTTTCTTTCAAAGAAATCCAGTAGCTGAGTGTGATAAGTAAAAAAACTAGTGCTATTGAAAAATTATAAAAACCAAGAATAAACACAAACGAATAGACAAAGGGAAAAATAAAATAACTTGCAATTTTGTTTTCTCTGTTGATGGCTTTTATGAGTGATCGAAAAGAGTAGGAGAGCCCTGTAATATACAGAATTAAAAAAGCTTTTTCTGCCAAGAAAGCAGGTAAAAAAAGATTGAAAAAAGATAAAATAATATGTCCTGTGAGGTTAGGAACAGGTTTGTTATTGGCCACAAAAAAACTAGAGATTGTGGGATTGGACTCGAAAAATATCTCGTTCAGGAGATTAGAATTGTAAAGGTGAGCTGCACCATCCAAAGTGGGGAAGAACCGAAAAAACAAGACGGGAATTAGTGTAACTACTATGCACAAAAGGAAAATATATTTTTCCTTCATTAGTTGTTTTAATAGATTTGGTGCTTTCAGTTTCACTGGTGCTTGTTTGAGGCAGAAAGCATGAAAATAGTTTTCTTTTCTTTGCGTTAGCCTTATTTTGTTTTAATATCTCTAAGATTCAATTGCAGCTTGGTGTTATTATTCCAAGTATTTTCTTCTATCACAAAAGCGATATCAAATAATTGGTTGTCTTTTATAAGTTCAAAATACTCGCCTAAACCAAAACCAATGCAATCTAACAAAAAATTGGGGTTTTCTGGGTCGTAAACTGATAATTTAAGGTGAGTTTCACCCACAACTTTGGCATATTTTGCTTTCACTTGTTTGGCAACAAAAATAGGATGCATATTCATGGGTCCAAACGGAGCAAACTGTTTTATAATCCTGTAGAACTTTGGAAAAAGCTGTCCAGGTTCTGCTGTCAATTTTCCTAATTCTATCTCTTTGTCAATTTTAATTTCGGGTGTAAGTTGCTCTTCTGTAATGGTTTTTGAAACTACTTCTTCAAATTTATCTCTAAAAGCATCTACATTTTCAATAGGCATTGTCATTCCTGCGGCATACATGTGACCTCCAAACTGCTCTACCAAATCTGAGCAGGCGTCTATCGCATTATACACATCAAAACCTTGAACAGAACGAGCAGAGCCAGCCGCTTTTCCATTGCTTTCGGTCAAGATTATGGTTGGTCGGTAATGAGTTTCTATTACTCTTGAAGCTACAATTCCTATAACACCTTTGTGCCAATCTTTGCTATACAAAACACAAGATTTTGCATTGAGAAAAGTTTCGTTTTCTTCTATCATTTGCAAAGCCTCTTCTGTGATTGATTTGTCGAAAGTCTTACGAGCTTTGTTTTCACTTTCAATGAATTTACCTAGTTCTTCTGCAGTTCCTTCTTCTTCAGAAACCAATAATTTTACTGCATTCATTCCAGATTTCATTCTTCCAGCAGCATTAATTCTTGGTCCTACGATAAATACAACATCAGTAATTGTCAGGTCGTTTTTTACGGATGAAAGCTTCAATATCTCTGCAATTCCTTTTCTTGGACTGTGGTTTATTTTCATCAATCCAAAAAATGCCAAGACTCTGTTTTCGCCAGTGACAGGTACAATATCCGAACCAATACTTACCACCAATAAATCGAAATATTCTTCCAAATCAGAAAATTCAAAACCTAATTCTTGGTTTAAGGCTTGCACCAATTTAAAACCAACTCCGCATCCGCACAATTCTTTGTATGGATATTCGCAATCTTTTCTTTTTGGGTCAAGAACAGCTACTGCATTTGGAATTTCATCTCCAGGTCTGTGGTGATCACAGATGATAAAATCTACTCCTTTTTCTTTGGCGTAATCTACTTTTTCTATGGCTTTTATTCCACAATCAAGTGCAATTATTAGTTTGAAATCATTGTCGGCAGCATGATCTATTCCTTGGTAAGAAACTCCGTAACCTTCGGTATATCTATCTGGAATATAAAACTCTACGTTTTTGTAATGCTTTATTAAGAAAGTATACATCAAGGAAACGGCAGTAGTTCCATCTACATCATAATCTCCGTACACCAATATTTTTTCTTCCTTTTCGAAAGCTTCAAAAACTCTATCTACAGCTTTATCCATATCCTTCATTAACAAAGGATCGTGAATGTGCGCCATTTGCGGACGAAAAAAATCTTGTGCTTCCTCAAAAGTAAACACTTCTCTTTGATGCAAGAGTTCAACTAGCTCTTTGTCAATCCCCAGTTTTTCTTCCAATTCCTTTGTGGATTTGGTTGATTTTGGGGTTATGGTCCATCTTTTTTCTTGCATTTTAGTTTTCTTCTTTTTTCATTCTGGACTTGATCCAGATTTTAAAGTTAAACATTGAAAATATGCGAATGTAGAACTTTATATCCCAAATCAAGTTTGGAATGACAAGTTTTAGGTTTTGTTTTTAAAGATAGCAATTCCAAGATTAATCAAGTATATGATGATTCCGAAAATTAGAAGTCCCGCTCCAAGAGTTACAATATTATTTAAATCTTGGACGTAATCCAGAAAGGCGTATTCTGTATTTGAATAGGACCTTTTAGGTTTTCCAGCCATACCGACAAAAGCCATTGGGAACAGAATTACTACAAACCCAAAAAGAGTGCAAACAAAATGTAAAACATTAAGTATAGAGTAGGATTTTAATTTTTTAAATAAAAAATCGCAGCCTGAAATAAAGAACAGTAATCCAATTCCAATAGATATATGTCATATGTCAACCACATAATAAGTATCATGTACAGGAATGTCAATTACTGAATCAATACCAACAAATAAGCCTAGTAAAATCAATGGAATTGAAATTGTCCAAAACAACTAATATGTTTTGATTTTTAGCATAAAATCAATGAACAATCGTTATTTAAAAAAATAGATATTATCTAAAGCAAACTTAGTAGAAAATGTGATAATGTTGGCGTGAAGACCATTACTTCTATCATAATAACTGTATTTCAATTCTATGTTTTTTAATTCAAATTTCCAAATATTAAAATCCGACAAAATATCAGAATACCTTATACCAAGACTGTATTGATTTGCAGTGAATCCTGATAAATCAAAATCGGAAGTGTAATAAGTTTGTGTAGATAGATTTTCGTCATACTCAGCAAAATGGTCAGCAGCTGTCTGGTTATAGAAACGATATGAAGGAGTCAGGGTAAATTTTCGAGAAATTTTTATTGGCAGGGTTAATTGCACAGTTTGTGAGGTTAATCCCCAGTTATCCGCATAGTAACGCAAAGAGGTTTTCGCAACAAGGTATTCATTTATGTAATAATTGAATTTTACTCCTATTGGTAATTTTAATCTGTTGTCAGGTAATCTCTCTATGTCATCTGCAAGGTGAAAAACGTCACTTGTCGAGCTTTCACCATATTGTGAAATGCTATTTGAATTCCCTACATAAAAATTTGGTTTGTCTTTGAAGTAAACTCTTTGCATGGGATTGGAAAGCCAACCTTGTTGAGAAGCTAAATCAAATGTCATTGCTATTTCTGAGTTTCTGCTTAAGATTTGAGAGAAACTAAATGAAAGGGTATAGGAATTTCTGTTGTTTGAGGTTACTAATTCATTTTGAAAAGGCCTCCATGCATTTGGATCATTTTTGTTGATCGCGACTCCACTTTCATCAAAGAAATCAGTATTGGTAAGGTAGCGACTTTGCCTTCCTCCATTTCTCAATTCTATTGGTGTTTCTGGCTTCCATCTGTCCAGAAATACGCTAGCTTTCATTCCAAAGCTGGTATTTTTTTCATTAAAATACTGTGTGTAATTTCCTCCAAAACCAATAGAAGAATAATCATATTCAATAGCCATATTAGCATTTACACCCCATATTTTATCTCTATCGTCAGAAGAGTGACTATAACTCACATTTCCGCTTACCCATATATCTGCATTAGAAGCACCTGAAGATTCTACCCAAGGACTGGCTACATTTTTATATAGTCCTTCACCAATTTTATCAAAAGGGTCTAGATTTCCGGATGAGGCAGAGGTGTATGCAGAAATTCCTGCATCAATAGTTAATACATCATCCTCATTAAGAGGAATTGCAATATTAATCGTTGGTGTATTATCAAGTAATTTCTCACTTCCTATTCCTCCTGTGACAGAAGCATTGTTTCCATCTTGAGAGTAATAACTGGAAAGTAGATTTATTTCAATAGTTTCAAGAACTCGCTTTTTAAAGACTTTTGTAGTGTCAATTTCTTCTTGGGAGAACCCATTCACCACAATAAAAATCAGGAATAGTAAATTTATTTTTTTCATTATTTTCTGCTTAATTACATCCGCATCCTCCTCCAGACTTACCTCCTGTTGCTCCTGAAGAGCCTTCTCTGTATGAATGCGCACTAGTTTCAAATCTATTTATTGTTGATGAAGACAGTGCCATATCCGGATCATTTAAATTTTGTTTTTCGTATCCTTTTACAACCGTGCACGACATGAAAGAAACAATTGTAATTATTAGTTGTAGGGTTTTTTTAAGCATTTCAATTTATTTTAATATTGTCAGAGGTGAAAACCGTTCCTTTTTCATCAATGATAATACATTCTACATTTGGCAATTGGTTTATTCTATTTATGCCTACCTCTCGTCCCAATACAAAAACAGAGGTGGCTAAAGCGTCAGCAAATTCAGCCTTTGGGGCAAATACAGTTACGTTTATTATTCCTGTCGAGGGATAGCCTGTTTTGGGATTAATAATGTGAGCGTATCTTTTTTTGTTAAAAGTAATAAATTTTTCGTAATTCCCAGAGGTGACAACAGCTTGATTTTTGATAGGAAGAGTTGCGAAGTTTTTGTTTTTGTCAAATGGATTTGTGATAGCAATTTTCCACTCTTTTCCGTTAGGTTTTGTACCCCAACAGTACATATCTCCAGAGGCATTTATTATTCCGGATTTTACTCCATTTTTTTCTAATAAATCTTTTGCTTTATCTGCTGCATATCCTTTTCCAATTGCACCAAAACCAATTTTCATCCCCTTGAATTTAAGCAAAACAGTCGAATTTTTTTTGTCGAGAATAATGTTTTTGTGACCTACTTTAGAAATCGATTTTTTTATTTTCTCAGTAGTTGGGAAAGTTTTCATTGAGCCATCAAACCTCCAAATTTTATCCATAGAAGCGTAACTGATATCAAAAGCACCATCAGTAAGTTTGGAAAGTACTAGTGAGCGTTCAATAAGATTAAATAGCTCTTCGTTAACTTTTACAGGTTTTATTCCTGCATTTTTGTTTACTAATGAAGTTTGCGAATTTTTATCCCAAGAAGAAATTAGGGCTTCTATCCTTTTCATTTCTATGAAGGCCAAATTTATGGATGAACTTGCCTGCATAGAATCATTAGAAACCACAGAAACACTGAATTCACAACCCATTAGTTTAAACTCTTTTCGGAAAATCTGTTGCGAAAAACTAAAAAAGGACAGGCTAAATATTAATACTAAGAATGATTTTGTCATTTCTTAAAAGGAGGAGAGCAATTTAATATAGTCCGAAGGAGATATGTTTTTGTATCCAGTTCTTCCTAAAATTATTTTATTGGAATCCATAACTACAACCATAGGAAAGGCTCCTTTTTTGTTGTACTTTTCAGCAAGTTCTGCATTTATTTTTTGTTGATTTTCATTCAATTTATTTTTTTTTCTCCTCGGAAAATCAACTTTTACCATGACAAATTTTTTCTTCGAATAGGCTTTAAATTCCTCTGAGCTCCATATTTTTTTATCAAGTTTGATGCAAGGTGCGCACCAGTCTGACCCCTGAAAAACCAGTACAATTTTTTTGTTTTCCTTGGTTGCAATTTTCTCTGCTATTTTCATATCAGTTTGCCAGTTTTGAGCATTGATTGCGAAAACTGATAGAGCAAACAAGAAGCTTAAAGTTATCTTTTTCATAATTGTTTTGTGTTTAAAAATTAGTTTAAATTGAGTTCAATAATCGTGCCTCAAAACTAGGCTTGATCAATCTTCCTCACCATTGTTAAAATAGTAGCAATTGCAACTGTTTCTCCAGTTTGGTCATACACATCAACCAAGAACTTTACAATTCCTTTTGCAATGTCTTCTTCGTCTCGTTTTTCTCCTTCAATTTTTTCTTTCACAGTGAATTTTACTCCAATTGTAGTTCCTACATACACAGGTTTTACAAAACGAGCTTCTTCCAGTCCGTAGTTTAGAAGTACAGGTCCTTTTGCAGGATCTACGAAAAGTCCAGCAGCTTTAGAAAGGATAAAATACCCGTGAGCAACACGCTCTTCAAAGATGGTTCCATCAAGAGAAGTTACATCCATGTGCGCATAAAAATTATCGCCACTTACGTTTGCAAAGTTTACGATATCTGTTTCGGTAACAGTATGTTTTGCAGTCATCCAAGTTTCTCCAATTTCCAATTCTTCAAAATGCTTGCGGAAAGGATGCACTTTATCAAATTTGAAATCTCCACCAGTTTGGTATTGGTTGGTAATGGCAGTCAACATAGTTGGCGATCCTTGAATTGCTGTTCTTTGCAAGTAATGTTTCACACCTCTCATTCCACCCATTTCTTCTCCGCCTCCAGCTCTCCCTGGTCCTCCGTGAGTAAGCAATGGCATTGGCGAACCATGACCTGTACTTTCTTTGGCACAATCTGCATTCAATACAAGTATTCTTCCGTGAAGTGCAGCCGCACCCAACACAAATTCTTTGGCAATTTTATTGTCGTTAGTAACGATAGAACACACTAAAGAACCTTTCCCCATTTTGGCAAGTTCTATGGCTTCTTCTATTGTTCTGTAAGGCATAATTGTTGAAACTGGACCAAAAGCTTCTAAATTATGAACATCAGTTTTGTTGAAAGGGTCGTCATTCAAAAACAAGATGGGAGAGAAGAACGCTCCTTTATTTTTATCAGCACCTTGCACTTCAAAATCTGATAAACTACCAAAAACTATTTCTTGGCTTTTGGCCAATTGGTTTACTCTTTCCGTTACTTCTTTTACTTGTTCTTGTCCAGCAAGTGATCCCATTCTCACTCCTTCTAGAGCTGGGTCACCAATTACTGTTTTTGCCAACCTTTGTCCAAGCGCAATTTGTACATCTTCTACCAGTTTTTCTGGCACCAATACTCTACGAATTGCTGTACATTTTTGACCACATTTCACGGTCATTTCTCTTTGTACTTCTTTTATAAACAGGTCAAATTCTGGCGTTCCAGGAACAGCATCTTCTCCCAAAACAGAACAATTTAATGAATCTGCTTCCATATTAAAAGGGACAGATTCTTGCACCAACCTGGGATGAGATTTTAACATTTGGCCTGTACTTGCAGAACCAGTGAATGTAACGATATCTTGATTTTCTACGTGATCCAAAATTCCATTTGCTGACCCGGAAATTAATTGCAAAGAACCTTCTGGTAAAATTCCTGAAGCAATAATTTCTCTCACTACAGCTTCGGTCAAGTAACTTGTGATTGTTGCAGGTTTCACTACTGCTGGGACTCCAGCCAGTAAATTTACGGCTAT
>JBDMYC010000036.1:0-3011 GCA_039770535.1 Flavobacteriales bacterium | reverse complement strand
TAAGAAAATACCTTTTCTCTATCATTCTAATTTTAGCTGGACTAACGTTCATGATTATGGGATTTGGAACAGACTCTGCTACCAATTTATCGCAAAGTAATAATTTCCTTATAGGAGCAATTGTGCTGTTTTTACTTGGATTTATTTCTCTGTATTTTATCATGACTGCCAAAACTTCCAAGATAATTACGCTTGTGACTTCAGCTGTTTTCATGGCGCTTTCTTATTTGTTTATTCAGTTGAATATTAATTCTGTACAAGACAGAATTACATACCTAGACGAAGTAGAAAGATCTGAAAACCTCGCAAAACAAGGGTTATCTGACATCAAAAAACTGCAAGAAGCATACGACAGAAAGTACAAAAAATTAGCTACTTCATTTGATGATTTAGTGAAATTCGCAAAATATGACTCTATCAAAGTCTTGGTGAGAGCAGAAGGAGATTTGCCAGAAAGAAAAATGACAGTGCCAGAGGCGAGAGCTTTAGGTTACAGATATCCGCAAATTTGGAAAGAATCAGACGTTTTGAAGCTTAAGAGCAAAGGAATGGCTACTGATATTCCATTTATTCGTGAATACAACAAATTACCTGTAGCGAATGATATTTTTGGGAAAGACACCAAAGAAAATGCAAACAGAGAGTTTGATTTTGATATTGAAAAATTGACTACGCAAAGAACTATCGACAATACAAGTAAATCTTTCAAATTGAGAACTGCAATTGTAGATTCTGTTAATACTGTTGTTATTCAGGCTATTCCGCCTTACGGACCGCAATACGATTATGACGTGAAAGATACTTTGCAAATTGGAAGTCTATTAGAAAAAGACACAAAAACAAACTGGAAGTAATTCCTTTTGTCGCAAAACAGTAATCCCTTTTAACACCTGATTATTCATGGTAGTTTTTTATCACATGACTGAGAATGAAGTAAAAAACTACGCCAATTTTCATCTTTCAATTGAATTAAATTCAACTGAGATTCATTTTCTCTTGGTTGACAAATCAACAAAGAAAGCAGTTGCTATTGAATCTTTATCCTTAGATGAGAAAAAGATAAATAAATCTTTTCTTCAGGAAAGTGAGATTCTGACTAAATCTTCACCAGATTCTGTCAGCTGCGTTATCCAAAATAGCCTATTAGCACTTGTCCCAAATTCTATGTTTCAGGAAGGCGAGTCGCAAACCTATTTAGGATTTAACTCAAACTCACTGGAATCAATAGAAACAAAGAGTGATAAACTAATCAAGCATGAAATTACCAGCTGCTACGGACTAGATAAAGAGACACAAATTCTCTTTTCTTCTGTATTTCCTAGCATTCAATTCAAGCACATTAGCTCAATCCTAGTTGATAGTCTTTCTGATGGATTTCATATCAATTTCAGTGCGAAAAATGAGTTTGAAATCACAGTAATTGAAAACAAAAAATTATTGTTTTTTAATCGTTTTATTGCCGAAAACACAGACGAAACTCTCTATTATGTTAGTTTGGTTGCAGAAAAACTGAAACTAAACATTCAAAGAGTCAATCTCAACCTATCAGGCATGATTAGCCCCAAAGACGAAACTTTTTTGTTCTTCAGCCAATTTATCCCCTCAGAAAATCTTAACTTTAATGAAATAGAAGCGAGCCAACTCAATGCTATTTCTACTCACAGATTTTTTACACTTCACAAACAGATTCAATGCGTATAATAGGAGGAAAATTCAAGTCAAAAAGATTTAAAGCCCCAAAACACATAACTGCAAGACCAACTACAGATTTTGCGAAGGAAGCTTTATTCAATATCATCTATAACAATTATGACTTTGAAGATTTAATTGTCTTGGATTTATTTTCAGGAATTGGAAGTATTTCACTGGAGTTCTTTTCAAGAGGAACACAAGACATTACTCTGGTAGAAAAAGACAAAAAGCACATTCAATTCATCAACAGAATGGTGCAAGAATTGGAGGCTTTTGATAATGTCCACACCATACAACTGGATGCATTCAAATACTTAAAAACTTGCACGCGAAAATTTAATATGATTTTTGCCGACCCTCCCTACAGTTTAGACAAAGGAATGGAAGTGCCAGAAATTATCTTCGAAAACAAAATTCTGATGCCAGGTGGACTACTCATCTTAGAACATCAAAAAAAGATTCCTGCCCCAGAGCATGAATTTTATAAAGAGACAAGAAACTACGGAAACTTGAACTTTTCATTTTATGAAATGCCTTTGAAAAAGGAAGAAGAGGAGTAATCAATGTAATATTATGTGTCATGCTGAACTTGTTTCAGCATCTTTATTCATTGAAATATTGCGTGAAGCATGCTTTGTGAGATCCTAAAATAAATTCAGGATGACATACAAAGAAGTATGTTTGACGAACAAAGAGAGAAAAAGCTAATGCCCAGTAAAACTTCCCAAAATCTCTACAAAGAATGATAGAGCGACTACCATCATCACCCTCTTAGTAATAACTGGCGCAGTCTGTTTAGCTCCATCCAGGCTCAAAATTACAGCAATAATTCCAAAACCTGCTATGTTTTTGTATAGTCTCCACTCTTTTGCCAATTCAATATCAACCATTTTGAGCACAAAATAACCGATTAACAAAATAGCTAATGGCAAGGCTAAAAGCTTTACTCTTTTTAGTCTATTAAAGGCGACATCATTGATAAGAAACAACCCAAGAGCAATTAGCGAAATATTTTTTACAAAGATAAAATTGGACTTATCTACTAAGGTAAATCCTTTCATTCCTGCAAAAATGTAGAAAAAACTGAAACCCAAACTAATTAATAAAAAAGAATATTTAGTCACCTTTTTGTGAAAGAAATATCCCAAAGCAATAATTCCCAAAACGAAATCGGAATACATAGATGAGAAGACGAATTGGCCTACTCCATCAAAATAATGCATTGCACCATAAACGATTACCAAGAGGATAAAAAAGATAAATACTTTGAAGTCTTTTTTCATAAAAAAGGGAGAATTAATGTAAATTAGTGAATCAAT
>JBDMYC010000035.1:0-3221 GCA_039770535.1 Flavobacteriales bacterium | reverse complement strand
GATTTGTGCTCGTCCAATTTTGACTACCAAAAAACTGCACATCATAAAATAAAATCTCATAATCTCTAGATTTGTAAATTGAACTAAAACCGAATTTCAATTTTCCTTCCTTTTCTTTGAAACTGTATTTTTTTGTCAAATCTATTTTTGCAGCTAGGTTCATTTCGTTCAAATTTCTCCAAATTCTTGTTGGGTTTCCTCCAGCACCTGCATTAAAGAAAGTATCTACAGCAGTGTAAGTAAATGCCGTTTTTCTGATGTCGGGATCTTTTGAGGTTGAGAACGTAGGAGATAGTTTCCAGTTAATCTCTAGGTTAGACTCTTCTTTTATGTGTTCCCCTTCTAGCAGGAAATTGGTTAAAGCTCTTTGGTTAAATTCCAAATTATCAGAACCTGCCAAGTATCCTGATTGACCAACAGCTTCACCATTGTTATCTATCCCAAACTGAGCTGCTCTTTTTTCAGCATTCTGCAATCTCATTGCAGTAAATTTCAGTTGATTTTTATTTGTTTTGTAAGCAATTCCTCCCAACAATCCTATCAAGAAATTTCTTTCGCCAATTTGCCCGTTCTGTACCGTAGCATATTTCAAATCGGTATCATTTGGGTCCAAGCTTTTCTGGTATTCTCCGTACGTTACTTCGTCATAAAATTTGTATTCAGACTTGTACGAAGCAGACATAATGTAGCTAAGTCTTCTTGACTTTCCGTTTTTTAAATTTATTTGATCTCCGTATGTCAAAGCCAAACTGTAATCTGTGAGGCTTGTTTGTTGTTGAGCTCCTAGCTCTTTGTTGAAACTATTTACAAAACTGAAAACTTCGTCATTTGAAGCTCCACTAATTGGAGTAGGAATGTTATTGCTATTAGCAAAAGTTGGTAGGCTTCTGGTACCATCATCAAAACCCAAAAAATCAGTACTTCCTCCATCATAGCCTAAGAACTCATTGTTGAAATGCATTTGAGGGTTGTAAGACATTCCAAAAGAAACATCAAATACTTTTTTATCTGGAAAAGCAGTCGTTTCGATATTGATTGCTCCACCAGCAAAATCTGGCGCCAAGTCTGCCGTAAAGTTCTTGCTTATGATAATATTACTAATCAAATTAGAAGGAAAAATATCCATTTGTAATGAATTTCTATCAGGATCAAGACCAGGAATCGATACTCCATTGAGAGTGGTTTTCGTATATCGATCTCCCAACCCTCTCACTACTACATACTTTCCCCCTTCTACCGACACTCCGGTAATTCTTTTTGCGGCTTCGCCTGCAGTTCCATCTCCAGTGAGTTTCATTTTATCGGAAGTAATTCCATCTAGCATCTTCACATCATTCATTTTGATAATGTCAAGAGCTCCTTCTGTATTTCTAACTTCTTCTGCCACGACAGTGAAAACTGCCATCTCTTCCGATTTTTGCAATAAATTTATTGTTGGTAAAGTTGTTGTTTCATTGTTTTTCACCACCACATCTTTTATCACTACAGAATCATAGGAAATAAAAGTAATTTTTAACGAATAAGTTTTTGGGGCCAAAGTCAAGGAAAAATTCCCATCAAAGTCTGTTACAGCTCCTTTACTTGTTCCTAATACTTGAACGGTAGCGTTAATAATAGTTTCTTCGGTTTCTCCATCAATGATAGTTCCGCTCACAGTTCCTTGCGCAAGGGAAAATGAAGAGGTTAGCAATAAGGCAATAAAGTAAATTCTTTTCATTTTGTTTTTTTTAATCTTAAAAACAGGAAAAACAACCTTGCGTTTTCAAGGCTGTTTTTCCAATACTTATCTATTTTTATTCTGTCTGATAATGCGGTTATATTTTCCCAGCTTCAGCTGCCCAAGTCCAAGCAAATTTTGTTAAATCTGCTTGTGCAGATGAAGAACCTCCTGTTGTAATTCCTGCGGGAATAGCTCCGTTTACATGGCTTGCCAAATCAGCTGCAAGAACATCTAAAGTAATTCCTGAGAAAGCAACTCCTGCTGCAGTTACTCTGTTCACCATTTGTCCAGTTTGGATTCCTTTGAAATGAATATTAGTTAGATTAACCATTGAGTTTGCATCTACATTTATTAAGTCTTCTGCATTTTTGGTTCCGTTTCCGGCAATCACAGTTCCATTCATGATAGTGTGAGTAGCAGAAAAAGTTCCTTCTGGTCCGTCTAATTCAAAACAGTGTCCTGCAGGAGTAATCACTACAAAATTATCTAAGGTTCCTGACCAAGCTTGGTCAGTATCTAGTGCATCATCATTGCAATTCCAAGAAACTACATTTGTAACGTTTACAGTCCCCCCGAACCATTCTATTCCATCATCTTGGTTAGATACGATTTCTATATTTTCTATGACAGTTCCAGAACCAACTCCACCTAATGTTAATCCATTGATTTCGTTTCCAGATCCAATGTTTGCACCTCCGTGACGGATAGAAACATAAGTAATAGATCCAGAATTATCAGTTGCATCTGTTCCTCCGTATAATCCATTTGCATCTGAAGTAGGAATACCTTCTATCTGAACTTGTGTCACATCAGAACCGGCATTTGAAGCAGAGATTGGAGCTTTTCCAAGAATAATTACGCCTCCCCACAATCCGTCTACATCAGAGTCTAAGTTTGGACTTCCGTAATTTCCTGCTACTAAATCAGTATTTGTAATTTCATCAGCTACAGAGGTAAATACAATAGGTAAAGCTGCAGTTCCAATTGCCATTAGTTTTCCACCTCTAGCGATTAATAGTGCAGTTGCATTTGCTCCAGTTCCTGCTTCTCCTTTTATCACAGTTCCTGGCTCGATTGTTAAAGTAGCTCCGTCTGTCACAGTAATTCTGCCAGCTAATTGATACACTTTGTCACTTGTCCAAGTTGTGCTAGCTGTAATATTTGTTGTTACCACAGTATTACCATTGTTAGTTGGAGGTGTTGTTGTTGAATCATCTTCGTCTTTTTTGCAAGAAGAGAATACAAGTGCAATCAATGTTGCTGCGATCATCAGTTGTTTTAATTTCATTTTCAATTGTTTTTTTCGATTTTGTTTATGCAAATGTAGAGCGGATCTGCCAAAATGGTTTTATCTAAAAACTAACTTTGTGTTAAGAATACATGAAGCAAAAAGAGGTTTTTCCCCTGCTTTTTGACCGAAAAAGAGCTAATATTAACTCTATGTTAAGTCAATATTATTTTTATGAAAAGGGGTGTTTCCCTCCAAAAAAATGGTTTTCTT
>JBDMYC010000034.1:0-2914 GCA_039770535.1 Flavobacteriales bacterium | reverse complement strand
TACTTTTGCACAAAGTATAAAACTGATAAAACAATAAATTTTGAGTACTATCTACGATAAATACGAAACAGTAATTGGATTAGAAATTCATGCGCAGCTGATGACCAAGTCCAAAGCCTATTCTAGCGATAGAAATGAATACGGTTCAACTCCCAACACCAATGTAAGTGTAATAACTTTGGGCCATCCAGGAACTCTTCCTAAATACAACAGGCAAGGGATTAATTTTGCAATAAAAATGGGTTTAGCTTGCGAAAGCGAAGTGACAAAGGATATGATTTTTGCCCGCAAGAATTATTTCTATCCAGATTTGCCCAAAGGATATCAAATTACGCAAGACGCAACTCCAATTTGCACAGGTGGCTTCATCCAAATAAAAGATGAAAACGGACAAACGAAACAAATTGAACTGACAAGAATTCACCTGGAAGAGGATGCAGGAAAAAGTATCCACGATTTGGATCCTTTCAATTCATTAATTGATCTCAATCGAGCAGGAGTTCCATTGATTGAAATTGTTTCTGAGCCTCAAATAAAATCTTCGCAAGAAGCTTATGATTACGTTTCGGAGGTGAGGAAACTCGTTCGATATCTTGATATTTGTGATGGAAACATGGAAGAGGGGAGTTTGAGATGTGATGCCAATGTATCGGTAATGCTCAAAGGTGCCAAAGAATTTGGGAACAGGACAGAGGTGAAAAACATGAACTCCATGAGGAATGTGCAAAAAGCCATTGATTATGAAGTAAAAAGGCAAATAGATCTCTTAGAGAAAGGAGAAAAAATAAAGACGGAAACACGAAGTTTTAACGCAGCAAATGGATCTACTATTGCTATGAGAAGCAAAGAAGCTGCGAATGATTACCGTTATTTTCCAGAGCCAGATTTACAACCTCTGCAAGTAACGCAAGAGTTTGTGGAAAAAATGAAGGTTTCAATGCCGCCATTGCCAAATGAATTGTTCAAAAAATATACGGAGCAGTTGCAGTTGTCAGAGTATGACGCAACTGTATTGACTGAAAATAAAGAAGAAGCTTTGTTTTTTGAGGAAGTAATTAAAACGACAAAAAATTACAAGTCGGCTTCCAATTGGGTAACTGTGAACGTAAAGTCTTACCTGAACGAAAAAGCAATCGAGATAGATGAATTTACAGTTGAGCCCTCAAAAATTGCAGAGTTAATCCAGCTGATTGATGCTAATAAAATTAGTAATTCGGTAGCTTCACAGAAGGTATTCCCCTTGCTTATAGAGTCGCCTTCTAAATCTCCGCTTGCAATTGCTGAGGCAAACAATTGGATTCAGAATTCTGATGAAGGTGCAATTGAAGAATTGATTCACAAAGCATTGAGTAGATTCCCGGAAAAAGTAGAAGAATATAAAGGAGGAAAAAAAGGATTGCTGGGATTGTTTATGGGTGAAGTAATGAAGCTTTCGCAAGGGAAAGCAGACCCGAAAGTGGCAAATCAAAAATTGAGAGAAATACTCGAAAAATAAGAGAAATGAAAAAGATTAGTTTGTTAGTTTTTGTTCTGATTGCAATGTCAAATTGCACGAATCAGAGCAAGCCGAAAGTGAAAGGTACGATTGAGCCTCTTGGATTAGAGTCCAATAAAAAAGTTTATGTTTTTGAACTAGCTCAAAATGCTATGATTGCAATTGACTCTGCTGAGGTGGGCCAAGATGGAAGTTTCAATATCGAAATGAAGGAAGATGCCAAAGGAATCTACCATTTTGGGAGTGCTCCACAAAATACACTTCCAATTGTAGTAGACAATCAAACTCAAGAGATTGAACTGACAATTAAAAACAATCAGCAGTTTGCAATGGACTACATTGTTCAAGGTTCTGAGAAAGCAAATCAAATGGCACTTTTTTATAAAGAAGTGTACAGCATGATGAAATTGAATCAGAGTCTGGCAATGAAAATGAAGCAATTGGCACCAGATAATACTGCAGGTCAAGCTATTTTGAGACAAGAATCTATGATGGCTTCGCAAGATTTTCTGGAGTTCAGAAATAAATACATTCAGGATAACAAAGGATCTGAAGCTCTTGTGGTTGTATTGGAACAAATAAGACCAGAAGCTGAGTATGAATTATTCAAAGAAGTTGCAGAAGATTTGAATAAGACTTTGCCAAATACTCCGTACACAAGTAATTTGAACAAATACTTGGATCAATTGAAGGCAGAAGCAGAGTCGGCAAAAGCAATGGAAGCTCTTTTGCAAGTTGGTTCTCCTGCACCAGAATTAGAGTTTGCAAATCCTGAAGGAGAAAAAGTAAAGTTATCTTCGTTAAGAGGAAAAGTTGTTTTGATTGACTTTTGGGCTTCTTGGTGCAAACCTTGCAGAATGGAAAATCCAAATGTAGTGGCCATGTACAATAAATACAAGGATCAAGGGTTTGATATCTATAGTGTCTCACTAGATGATAAAAAGAAGAATTGGGTAGAAGCAATTGCGAAGGATGGTCTGACGTGGAAAAGTCATGTGAGTGATCTCAAGGGCTGGCAATCAGGTTCAGTATCGATTTATGGGTTTCAAGGAATTCCATTTACCGTATTGATAGACAGAGAAGGTAAAATACTAGCTAAAAAACTGCGAGGACCTCAATTAGAAACTGCATTAAAAGCTGCATTGTAAATAGACAGGATTCATGAAAAGATTGGTTTTTAGCTTATTAATAATCTTAATTTCATTCTCAGGATTTGCTCAGAATAGCATTTCAGTGAAAGGAAAAATAAAAGGGAGTGAGATCAAAAAAGTATGGGTCTACAATTATGATAAGTCAGTTTCAGATACTGTTCGCCTTAATTGGTTTAGGCGTTTTAAATACTCTAGTGTGTTTTCTGAAGGTGAATTGTTGTTTGTTAGACCTTTGGAGAGTGCCATTCCACTTGTGTTTAGTATTGGT
>JBDMYC010000033.1:0-4535 GCA_039770535.1 Flavobacteriales bacterium | reverse complement strand
TTCCAAAGTGGCAATTCTTGTTGATGCTTTTGACATAGTTTCTTAATGAAATTTTAAAGAACAAAAGTAAGGAAAATTCTAGGAAACTGAAAGTAAAATTTGAACATTGGAAAGCGCCATGCTCAATTCGCTTTAGCCTCTCTAAAATTGTAAATATCGCAAGCGTTTAAATCTTGAATAATTCCAGATGCGATAATAAAATAAAATCAGGGTGACTTTGAAAAATCAGAAGCTATCTCTTCTTTTTCTTCCTATTGTTTTTGGCAGATTGCTTGTGTTTCTCTGCAAGCCATTTTGGTTTATTTCCTGAACCAGAATTACTTCCTTTTCTGTCTGTAAAAGTCTTTTTATTGCTACCAGATTTTGGTCTGCCCAAGAGTTGTTCCAACAAGTCAAATCGCTTGGCTTTTGTCAGTTGATTTTTTATCCATTGGTGGTTTTCTTTTTTGTACCAAAAGAAAAATTTATGCTGATTTTGTTTCTCCTGTTTTGTCTTAGGAGTAAAATAAGGTTTCATGGTATATGGATGAATACCAGAGTAATAAATTACTGTAGCAACCGTCATTGGAGTAGGAGTAAAATCCTGAACCTGTTCCAATTGGAATCCCATGTCTTTGGTTTCGGCAGCCAAATTTGCCATGTCTTCTTCTTTACAACCTGGGTGCGAAGAAATAAAATAAGGAATTAGTTTTTGATTTAAATCATATTTTTTATCAATCTTATCATAGTTTTCTTTAAACGAATGAAAGTGCTTAAAGTCTGGTTTACGCATTAGCTTCAAAGTGTCAGGCGCAGTGTGCTCAGGTGCAACTTTTAGTCTTCCAGAAACGTGCCTTTTTTGAAGCTGCTCCATGTATTCCATCATGTCCTCTTCGTCTCCGTTTTTATTGTAAGATTTGGTCAATAAATCATAACGGATTCCACTTCCGATAAATGCTTTTTTGATTCTTGGTAATTCATCTACTTTCTTGTATAAATCGGTCATTGGTTTGTGACTCGTGTCCAAATTGCTACATACAACAGGGTGAATACAAGAAGGACTCACACATTTATCACAAATGGATTGCACCTTCCCTTTCATTTTATACATATTTGCGGAAGGTCCAGCCAAGTCGGACAAATATCCTTTGAAATCTGGCATGTGAGTGACTTTATTCACTTCTTTCAAAATGGACTCCTCACTTCTGCTTGCAATAAATTTTCCTTGGTGAGCAGAAATGGTACAAAAACTACAACCTCCAAAACAACCTCTGTGTGTATTCACTGAGAATTTTATCATTTCGTAAGCAGGGATTGGCCCACGTTTATTGTATTTTGGATGAGGAAGTCTTGTGTAAGGTAGATCAAACGATTCGTCTATTTCTGCCTCGGTCATTGTGTCGTAGGGCGGATTAATGATTAGATTTTTTCCATTCACCTCCTGGATTATTCTATCCGCAATTAGCTTATTGGATTCTTGCTCAACATGCTTAAAATTGGAAGCAAATTTCTTCTTGTCTTTCAAGCAAACTTCATGCGAATTAAGCGTTAAGTCTTTCCAATTTTTATTTTTAGGAATTCCCTCTTCTGTCGGTCTCAGGTAAGCAGTCTGCTGTACCATAGTCAGTTGATGAAATGGAATACCTTTTTTTAACATTTGAAGGATTTCTTTAAGAGCTTTTTCTCCCATTCCATATACCAATAAATCTGCTTTGGAATCTTCCAAAATAGTTGGCATTAATTTGTCGCTCCAGTAATCGTAATGAGTAACTCTTCTTAGCGAAGCTTCTATTCCTCCAATCAGAACTGGCACGTCTGGATATAAATCCTTCAAGATTCTGCTGTAGGTAACTACTGCATAATCAGGTCTGAATCCGGCTTTTCCTCCTGGAGTGTATGCGTCAGTGCTTCTCAAGCGAATATTAGCCGTGTAGTGATTTACCATGGTATCCATGCAGCCCGAAGTGACACCAAAGAAATATTTAGGAGCTCCCAGCTTCTTGAAATCCCTTAAGTCATCCTTCCAGTTTGGCTGCGGTATAATTGCAATTCTGAACCCTTGATGCTCGATTAATCTTCCAACAACTGCTGTTCCAAATGCAGGATGATCCACATACGCATCACCCGACACCAAAATAACATCTAGTTGTTCCCAACCTCGTTTTTCTACTTCCTTTTTGGTGATTGGAAGCCATGCGGTTATTGGTAGTTTGAAATCGTCCATGTAGCAAAGATAAGGGGTTTTTTGTTAAAAAGGTGAGGTCGCAAAAACTAAAAAATTGTCATTAAGTATTTTCTTACGTCATAAATAGGTATTTTTGGCAAGGTGTTTGTAAATACAAAGCCGAAAAACAATTTAATAAAAACCAAAATCAAAACAATTATGATGTTTAAAAAATTACTAGTGTCCCTTGTTGCACTTTCAGCATTCGTCTCATTTTCACAAGATTGGGACCCCTCAATATACAAGCAAGGGGAGCAGTATCCTGGTTATGTAATAGACAATAAAGGGAACAAAATAGAAGGGTATATCAAGTACACAAATAGATCGTCTATCCAAAGTATTGTATATCTATATAAGGAGAAAGATAACAGAAAGACAAAAACTAGATACAAAGCAAAAGATTTGAAAGAATATAAAATGGCTGACAAAATGTATCATTGTATTGCCTACTCCGGAGGATTGAGTAAAAAAGCAATCAGAGGAAATTTATTGGTAGAGGACGGATGTATTTCTTACTACAAATGGTATAACGGAAGCGATATTCCTGCAAGGAGAAATCCAGGAGAGAATTATGAAGCTTACATGAATAGAATTTACCCACCAGTTACCGTATACAGAAATACAAACACAAACGTGATCAAAACAAACGATAGTTTCATTCTTGGTTTTGCAAAAAGAATGTCTGCTTTTGTGAAAGATGATGCAGAGTTAGCTGCGAAAGTAAAAGGAAAGGAAAAGGGTTACAGAATGCTTTCGATTATGAAAATAATGGAAGAGTACAATACTAACTGTAAAAAATAGATATGAAATTTAAATCAGCAATTATAGTGTTGGTTGCGTTATTGCTAACTTCCGTTAGTTTAGCGCAGGAACCAGCATACAATTGGGCAGAACCCAACACAAATAATTATCCAGCAAGAAATATCAATAAATTACTGTCCATTGGAGACGAAGGATTTGTAATTCTGAGAATTGATAAGACACAAGTGTTCCGACCTATTTATTGGCTGGAGACTTTCAATAAAGATCTGAAGTTAGTTGACACAAGAAAAGTGGAATTTAACGGAGGAGTAATGAAAGAGGCTTTTTTTCTAGATGAAATCAAAGTTGTAAACGATAAAATTTATGCTTTGGTAACAGGTTGGAGCAAGTCCGCACAGAAAAGAACTCAAATAGTTCGTCAGTTATCTTTAGACGGAACAATGGACGAAGGCGTGGAATTAGATTTTATTTCTGCGGAAAAAATGAGAAAAAGTGGAAGTTTTAAAACTGCTTTCTCTGATGATGGAACAAAGTTAGTTGTTCTTTCAGAATTTCCTTACAAGAAAAAGACAATGGATAAGATCAAGCTAACATGCTATTCTTTTCCTGCAATGCGACCACTTTGGTCGGAAGAAAAGGTCTTGAAATTTCCATCTAAAAGAAGTAAAACGCACCAAGTAGCTGTCGACAATAGTGGAAATGCTTACGTATTGAAGACATTCATGAAAAAGTTGAAATTGAGCTACACTATGTATGCTTGTAATGGAAAGGCTGGATTTGCTGAACCAAGTACTTTCAATTTGGAAGAAAGAGTGTTGGAAGATAAGAAAATGATGTTTGATCAAGATAATAACTTCTTTTTGTATGCTACATACATGAATAGAAGTAGCAAGAGAATAAAACACATCAATGGTTCGCTCTTTGTTAAGTACGAAGGATTGAAGCAAACTGTGTTCGAAAGGAAAACTTGGGACAAGTCACTGATCGCTAAGATTGAAGGAGAAAGAAGATCTACAAAAGGCGAAGATTCTTATTTGGGATATGTTTATATCAAAGACATTTTGTTCAGAAAAGATGGGAAAATGCTTGTGTTGATGGAGCAACTGAACCACGATAGTAAAGCTATTGCCGGTTCTTCACCTATTCAATTTTCGCACGAATGGCATTATAACGATTTCATTGTTCAATGTCTAGATCCTGCAACTGGAGATTTGGTTTGGTGGCATTCTTTTGATAAGTCACAAGATTTCATTACCAACACTGACGCAGAACATTATGGGTCCTATGTGTATCATTTGAAAAACGACAGATTATTTGTCCTTTGGAACAATGAAAAATTGACAGCAGCTGCAATTCCTGCGCCAAGCTGGAGAGAAGCTGACGGAGTGAAATATGTGAAAAGAAAAGCATTTGATGAAAAGACAGTGCACGGAACATTCATGAGAGTGATTGAGCCTGACGGAAGTGATGCTTACCAGAATAAAAAATTCGGTTTGCCACTTTTCAATATGCACAGAGGAGCATTTTTCGAAATGAGCATGAATACTTCTTTCTCTTTCAATATTGATGG
>JBDMYC010000032.1:0-21352 GCA_039770535.1 Flavobacteriales bacterium | reverse complement strand
ATAGTCGCATAATTTGTTCCGTTTTGAATAGCAAATTGTGACAAATTAGAAATCGAACTATCTACAGTAACTGTGTAAGTTTTGTATGGGTGATACAGTTCCGACTGACGAATGGTAAAGCCAAAATTTTCTGAATTGGAAAGAATCAATTTAGCCGCTAATATTCTATACACATAGCGTGATGTTTCTTTGTTTAAATACAACTCATAATAAGAATCTACATCTTGTTTGGTCAATTGATTGTTCAAACCTTTTTTTCCCATATTGTACGAAGCGGCTGCCAAAGACCATGAACCAAACTGCTTGTAGGCAATTTTCAAATATTTACAAGCTGCTTCAGTAGCTTTTTCTAAGTTATATCTTTCATCCACAAAGCTATTTATCTCTAAGTCATATCCAGAGCCAGTAGCTTTCATGAACTGCCAAAAACCTGCAGCACCAGCAGGAGAAACAACATTATCCAAGCCGCTTTCTATCAAAGCAAGGTATTTAAAATCATCTGGGATTTCATTTTTAGCTAATATTTTTTCTATCAATGGAAACCACCTGTTTGCTCTTTTTTGAAACAAAAATGTGTTGGAATGCCAATACGTATTTACCAAAATTTCTCTGTCTAAATTTTCTCTTACAAACAAATCATTGAGTGGTACATTCTCTCCAGCAAAAGACAGATTTTGAGGCAATGGCATGGCAAAAACTTGATAATTTTGATTGATATAATCTTGGTATTCTACCAAAGAATCCTTCATCAATCCATTGTTCATTCTTTCAATAATTGGATCGCTTAATTCTTGCTTTTCTTCGCAGGAAATAAGTACGAGGGCCAAAAATAAATGTACTGCTAAATTCTTCATTAAAACTCTGATTTTAATTCATTTAATAAGAGAGATTCTTGATCTTTTTCAGAAATAATTGGGTTTTCCACTTGCCAATCAATGTTCAATGTTGGGTCATTCCAGGCTACGCTTCCTTCCGATTCTTTGTTGTAGTAATTGGTACATTTGTATGAAAAAATCGTACCATCTTCGAGACTCGAAAAACCATGTGCAAATCCAGGTGGCACCCATAACATTCTGTTGTTTTCTCCTGACAATTCTACCGAAACGTGCTCACCATAAGTTGGAGAATCTTTTCTAATATCGACCGCTACATCAATCACTTTCCCTTTTATCACTCTCACTAATTTTCCTTGCGCAAAAGGTGGATTCTGAAAATGTAACCCTCTCACGATATTCTTTCCAGACATGGATTGATTATCTTGTACAAACTCCAAATTGGTCCCTGTTAGTTTTTGAAAAGTTTCGTTATTGAAAGACTCGAAAAAGTAACCTCTTTCATCTCCAAAAACTCTAGGTTCAAGGATATAAAGGTCTTTTATTTTGGTTTCTATTAACTTCATGTTGCGGCAATTTTGCAAATATACAAATTATGTACTAAGCATTTTGTATCTTCACTAGGTAATTAAAAGCTAATTCTATTCATGTTAAAAAAATATCTTTTTACTCTTTTTTTAGGCCTTGCTACTTCATTTTCTTTTGGCCAAAAGAATGAATACATTTTATTTTTGGATGAAAAACCAATGGTTTCACAGGCTGAAATAGAAAATCAATTTTCACCAAAAGCCTTGAAACAAAGAGCCAAGATAGGTTTTGATTTTTATGATTTACCTGTTTCTAAGTTGTACATTTCAAAACTAAACGAAAAAGGATCAACAATTAACAAATCTAAATGGCTGAATGCAGTTCATTATTCCTCAGCTATTTCCGAAGAAAACATCCTGACAGAATTTCCTTTTATTTCTCATTTTATTCTTTTACATCCCTCTGAAATCGATAGAAATTTCACCACTTCTATGGAGAGCGAATCAAGCCTTTCAGATACTTCGCTTTACAGTAATTCCTACGAACAGTTGGAAATGACTAGTACCATTTCTTGCATGCATAACAAAGGTTTTGACGGGTCGGGAGTGCTCATTGCAGTCTTAGATGCTGGTTTTCCTGAAATGGATTCCATGCGTGCATTTGCCGACATGAGAAACCAAGGAAGAATAATTGATTCTTGGGATTTTGAGGATAACTCAAATTTTGTGTATCACAAAAGCACGCACGGAACTTATGTTTCTTCCATAGTTGGTGCAAAACTTGACAGTGCATTCATTGGCTCTGCACCAGAGGCAGATTATGCATTTTACCTCACAGAAATCACCCGTTTCGAGAGGAATATTGAAGAATTTAATCTTGTGTTGGGCCTTGAAAGAGCAGATTCGATTGGGGCAGATATTTGTTCCATTTCTCTAGGATACAGAAATTTCGACACGTTACAAACTAGCTACGGCTATGCTGGAATGGATGGAAGAACGACCATTGTTGCCCAAGGTGTGACTGTCGCAAGAAACAAAGGAATGATCATTTCGACTGCCGCAGGAAATAACGGCCGAGGAGCTGGAACACTTGCCTCTCCTTGTGATGCTGACAGTATTTTGTGTGTCGGAGCAATAAATTATGACAGCACAAGAGCTCATTTTACTTCAGAAGGTCCTACTTTTGATGGAAGAACAAAACCTGATGTGGTAACAATTGGAAGAAGATGTTTTTATGTTCATTTGGATGACTCAATCAGAAGTGGAAATGGAACTTCTTTTGCAACGCCACTTTTCAGTGGACTGGTTGCTTGCTTGAAACAAGCTCATCCACTCAGAACTAATTTTCAACTGATTGACGCAATAAAATCTAACAGTGATCGTGCTTTGAACCCGCATAATACATACGGCTGGGGAATCCCAAATGCTTGCAAAATTGATTCTGCACTTACTTTATTGGATTCGGTCATACTTTCAACTCCAGAACGCATAAAAGAGCTTAAAGTGAGTATTTATCCTAATCCCTCTTCCAGTATTGTAACAATAAATTCTGTAGAGTTAATTACTGATATTTCTATTATTAGTTTGGATGGGAAATTGGTTAGTAATTCTTTGGTTAACTCTGCCCGTTCATCTTATCAAATAGATATTTCTGCATTGCAAAATGGGACTTATTTTGTAATTATAACTAGTTTGGATAGAAGAAAGATAACTAAGAAATTAGTTGTGAATTAGAGGATTCATCTATTCTTATTCCTTAAATGATTCGATATTTCTATTACAATTAAATTTATAAATGATAAAAAAAACAGAAATGTAACTAATAAATAAAACCTGCCGAATAAATTGGACTTTTGGATAAAAGCATAAATCAAAACTAATATTATTGAAACAAAATAACTTACCTGTCTATACCTTTCAGAGGGAAATACATTCTTTTTCATAGATAAAGTTAAGCTAAAAAAAAATCTAACTAAACAAAAAAAAGCCTGATTAATCAACTTAATCAGGCTTTTAAATAATTTATTATTCGTTTATTCTGCTAATACAATTACTTTATTGTTTAGTACTTCTACAATACCTCCTTTTGTTTCAAAAGATTCAGTTTCTCCGCTTTCTTTAATGATAGTGATGTTTCCAACCTTAAGTGTTGTGATAAGAGGTGCGTGATTGTTTAGGACACCCAATTCTCCGTCAATTCCTGGCAAAGTCACTGAAGTTACTTCTCCCGAAAATAATTTTGAGTCTGGTGTAATAATATCTAATAACATAAGTGTATTGTTAAATAAGTGTTGAATGTATTATGCTTTTGCAGTCATTTTCTTTCCTGCTTCAATCGCTTCTTCAATGCTTCCTTTCAAGTTAAATGCTGCTTCTGGGTATTCATCAACTTCTCCATCAAGAATCATGTTAAATCCTTTGATTGTATCTTCGATATCTACCAAACATCCTTTAAGTCCTGTAAACTGCTCTGCCACGTGGAAAGGTTGAGATAAGAATCTTTGAACTCTTCTTGCTCTTGAAACCACCAATTTATCTTCGTCAGATAATTCATCCATTCCAAGAATTGCAATAATATCTTGCAGTTCTTTGTATCTCTGCAATATTTCTTTTACTCTTTGTGCACAGTTGTAGTGAGCTTCCCCTAAGATATCTGCAGTAAGAATTCTAGAAGTAGAATCCAAAGGATCTACTGCTGGGTAAATTCCTAACTCAGCAATCTTTCTAGAAAGTACTGTTGTTGCATCCAAGTGAGCAAATGTTGTTGCTGGTGCTGGATCTGTTAAATCATCTGCAGGTACATAAACCGCTTGTACAGATGTAATAGAACCACTTTTTGTAGAAGTAATTCTCTCCTGCATTGCTCCCATTTCTGAAGCCAAAGTTGGTTGGTAACCTACGGCTGATGGCATACGTCCAAGAAGTGCTGACACCTCTGAACCTGCTTGTGTAAATCTAAAAATGTTATCGATAAAGAAAAGGATATCTTTTCCTCCTTCGTTATCGTCTCCAGAACCATCTCTGTAATATTCTGCTAATGTTAATCCAGAAAGTGCAACTCTTGCTCTTGCTCCTGGAGGCTCATTCATTTGACCAAAAACGAATGTCGCTTTTGATTCTTTCATTTCTTCTTTATCAACTAAAGATAAATCCCATCCTCCATTTTCCATAGATTCCATGAACTTTTCTCCGTATTTGATAATTCCAGACTCTAACATCTCTCTCATCAAATCGTTTCCTTCTCTTGTTCTTTCTCCTACTCCTGCAAATACAGATAGTCCTCCGTGTCCTTTTGCAATGTTGTTAATCAACTCCTGAATAAGTACTGTTTTCCCTACTCCTGCTCCTCCAAATAATCCAATTTTACCTCCTTTTGAGTAAGGCTCTATCAAATCAATTACTTTAATTCCTGTAAACAAAACCTCAGATGAAGTAGAAAGATCTTCAAATTTTGGCGGCTTTGCGTGAATTGGTTTTTTGTTTTCGTTAGTCGTTTCTGGCAAACCATCAATAGCTCCACCAATTACGTTAAACAATCTACCTTTTATTTGCTCACCAGTTGGCATACTAATAGGACTTCCCAATGCTGTTACTTCAAGACCTCTTCTCAGACCTTCAGTAGCATCCATTGCAATAGTTCTTACTGTATCTTCTCCTGTGTGCTGCTGACATTCTAGAACCACAACTTCTCCATTTTCTTTAGTTACTTCAAGAGCATCAAGAATGTTTGGAAGTGATTTTTGGTCGTCAAATGTAACATCAACAACTGGTCCAATTACCTGAGAGATTTTTCCTTTTACAGACATATTTTTTAAATTAGATTTATTAAAGCTTCAAATTCGGTACAAAATTACTTTTTTTCTCGCAATAGGCAATAGAATTAAAGAAAAAATTACCTTTGAGCTTCTAATTACAGTTATATTGAAAGTTTACAGAAACATATCTGAGTTTAATCCAACCAAAAAGGTCATTTTGACTGTCGGCACTTTTGATGGAATTCACTTTGGCCATCAAGAAATTGTTGAGACCATTAAAGAGATTGCAGAGGACAAGGAGGGCGAATCGGTCGTCTTAACTTTCTCGCCTCATCCTCGCACGGTCCTTTTTCCTGAAGGAAATAATTTGAGACTCATCAACTCACTAGACGAGAAAATAAACCGATTTGAAAAAGCTGGAATTGATCATCTGATAATTTATCCTTTTACCAAACAATTTTCTCGAATTTCGGCCTTGGAATATGTGCGTGATTTCTTAGTGAAAGAAATAAAAGTTTCTACTTTAATTATCGGCTACGACCACCAATTTGGGAGAAATAGAGAAGGAAATTTTGATTACTTAAAAGAGCTTAGCGAGCTATATAACTTTGAAGTCAATGAGATTTCTGCACAAGACATAAATGACATCAATGTGAGCTCCACAAAAATCAGAAAAGCAATTGAAACTGGGGATATTGCATTAGCTAACAAATACCTAGGCTATCAGTTTCCTTTGAAAGGAAAAGTGGTACAAGGAAAAAAAATAGGGAACACTATTGGTTTTCCAACAGCTAATCTGGCCGTAGAAGATCCTCTCAAAATCATTCCAAAAATAGGTGCCTATGCTGTCATTTGCAATATAAACGGCCAACAACATCACGGAATGCTAAATATTGGCAAAAACCCTACTGTGGGAGACGAGAGCAACATCAAAATTGAAATCAATATCTTTGATTTTGATGAAAATATATACGGAGACATTCTCCGCATTCAATTTGTAGATCGTCTTCGAGATGAATCGAAATTTGATTCTATTGAAGAATTAAAAAGCCAATTGGAGAAGGATAAAGTAATTGCTCAAGCTATCTTGAGTACAACCCACTAAGTAGAAATTCTTGAGCAAAAAAAAAGACCCTGATTTCTCAGAGTCTTTTTTTCATAAAATCATTAGCTATGAATTAAAACTTATAGCTAAACCCAATATTTAATACCTCTTTGAATTGCACTCTTCTTCCAGTGAACGCATTTCCTGCATCATCTGTAAGCGGCAATAAGATATCGTGGTCATAAATTAAAGAAGTAGCGATACTTGCACTGATGTACTCGTTCACTTTCATGCTAATCAACACATCCCACAATACATCCACATTTTGTGGCTCATCCAAATAGTTTGAGAAGAAAGTTGCTTGCGTTCTCAAGTTTACATTTTTGAATACATCTTTTTGAAATTTAACCATCAAAAGTCCACCTAATTCATGTCTCAATTTTTCATTTGCTTCAACTCCAAATGCTCCAACAGCATTTAATGCATCATCCAACACGAATGTTCCTCTGTACGAAACAGGCGCAAAAAACACTGATAAATAGTCGTTTGGTTTGTAATCAAAACCAAGTGCACCAGTTAAATAACCTGGAGACATAATTCTAGACAATAAACTCCCGTCAGCTGCGGCAAAACCTGGAGCAAACTGCGTTCTGAAATTTACCAAACCTCCGTAATACAGTTTCTTGTTGTTTTTAAATTGTCTACCATACTTAGAGTTAATTTCAATTCTATCGTCACTTTTAATGAAGTCACCTCCATCCAAGCTCACTAATCCGTATGCTAAATCTAAAGAATTATCCCAAGCTGTTTTTCCCTTTTTGTAGTTGCTGAATGCACTAAACAATGAGTTTACAGAAATTGAGTTTTGCCCCCCTCCTTGCCAGTTTGACAAAGCTACTTGACCGAAGTTGACACCAAAAGTTCCTCCTTTTTTCCATCCATCTGCTGCTTTTTCATCTGCTCTTGCAAGCACTTCAGAACCAACATTTTTTGTAGATTCTTGTGCGTTAACAGCTGAAAACAAAGCTGCCACTGCCAGAATACTGAGTAATCCTTTTTTCATAATACTTATTTTTTTATAAAGTTTTTAATTAATTCAAGATACTGCTTATTTGTAGTATCTTTATATCTTCTGAGGCAAAATTAAGAATATAATTTCCGCTCAGATTCTGTTAACAAAAAAATAACTGACTTTTATGTCTAAAAAAAATGAGAAAAGTCTCAAACGTAGTGTTAAAAGAAAGATTACCAATCTTTTAGCTCAAGCTCCTGAAAAATCAATGACCTCCAAGCAAATTGCTAAAGCCATTGGTTTTCACCAACCTATCCAAAAAAAGATGGTTGCAAAATTACTGGAAGAACTTTATGAAGAGAAAATCTTGGAAGGAGTTGGAGAACGTTACTCCATAGGAGTTTCATTCAATAGTTCAGAGGGAATTGTAGAGTTCACTGCCAAAGGAAGTGCTTACATCCTTCTTGATGAAGGAGATGACATTTATATTCCCAAAGAAAAAACTAAAAATGCTCTGGATGGTGATTTGGTTGCCTATTCTTTGAACAAAAATGAAAAAAGAAGAAAACCAGAGGGTAAAATTGAGAAAGTAATAAAAAGAAAGAAAACGGAATTTGTAGGAACACTGGATGTTTCCAAAAAATTTGCTTTTGTAATTACCGACAATAGAAAAGTTCATGTCGATTTTTTTATTGACTTGAAACACCTTGGGAAAGCCAAAAACGGAGACAAAGTAATTGTTCAACTACTGAATTGGCCAGAAAAACTAAATTCTCCTTTCGGTAAAATCATAAAAATACTAGGTAAATCCGGAGATACAAACACAGAGATAAACGCGATCATGGAAGATTTTGAACTTCCATATGAGTTTCCTGCTGAAGTTCTTCAGGCTGCCGAAGATGTGGATACCACGATTTCTGCTAAAGAAATCGCAAAACGAAGAGATTTCAGAAATGTGGATACCATAACAATTGATCCATTTGATGCCAAAGATTTTGATGATGCCATTTCTTACAAAGAATTAGAAAACGGAAATCTAGAAGTAGGTGTTCATATTGCTGATGTATCGCATTACGTTACTCCAGGAACTATTATTGATGACGAAGCTGTAATGAGAGGAACTTCTGTTTATCTAGTAGATAGAGTTGTTCCCATGTTGCCAGAAGTGCTATCTAACCAAGTTTGTTCCTTGAGACCAAACGAAGAAAAACTAACTTTTTCAGCTGTGTTCGAACTAGATGCAGAAGCGAACATTAAAAACAGCTGGTTTGGAAGAACAGTAATCAACTCTGACAGAAGATTTACCTACGAAGAGGCACAAGAAAGAATTGAGACTAAAAAAGGAGATTACCAAGCTGAGATAAACAGGCTGAATGATTTAGCTCAAATACTGAGAGCTGGAAGAATGAATAGCGGAGCGCTTAATATCGAAACTACCGAAGTAAAATTTGTAGTAGAAAATGGAAAGCCTGTGGGAGTGAAACTCAAAACATCCAAAGAAGCCAATAAATTGGTGGAGGAATTTATGTTGATGGCCAATAAAAATGTTTCTAAATTTATTGGAATCCCCAAGAAAGGTCAAGCCAAATATCCTAACATTTACAGAATTCACGACAAGCCAAGTGATGACAGAATAGCTGATTTACATAGATTCGTAACCGACAATGGTTACGAAATAAAAGAAGTAGCAAACAAACCACTTTCTTATGCTTTGAACAATCTATTGACGGAAGCGAAGGAAAATAGAGAAGTAGAGTTCATTGGACCCATGGTAATTCGCTCCATGGCAAAAGCTGTTTATTCTGCAGAAAACATTGGTCATTATGGATTAGCTTTTGATTATTATTCTCACTTTACCTCGCCAATTAGGAGGTACCCAGATTTAATGTTGCACAGAATTTTACAAAACTTTTTGGATAAAAAACAACCCAACATTAGCGAAAGCGAAATTGAGCAGCAAGCTAAGTATTTCTCTGGTCAAGAGAAAAAAGCTACGGATGCCGAAAGAGCTTCTACCAAGTTTATGCAGGTTGTATTTATGCAAGATAAAGTGGGAGTAGAATTTGCTGGAACTATTTCTGGAGTAACGAGTTACGGAATATTTGTGGAGGTAAACGAAAACAAATGCGAAGGACTTATTAGACTGAATGCCATAACTCAAGATAGATTTTTCTTTGAAGAAGACGGAAAGAAATTGGTAGGAAAAAACTACGGAGACGAACTAAAAATGGGATCGAAAGTGACGATTGAAGTAACCAAAGTAGACATGGTGAATCGTAATATTGATTTTGAATTGATTGATTACGAAAAGGCGTAAATTCTCTTAAGAGAATTCAAAAATTACAAATTTCAAGCATCAAATCTTAAACAAAAATGGGGTTTGGTGCTTTTTTTTGGTTAACCAACAGCCCATCCAACCTCCACATTATAGAAAATAACCTCTTCTATTCTAATGGTATCTTCAGAAATTGGATGAAGAAATTTTAGGTCTGTAAGTTTTGCCGAAATATATTCTGTATTATATTTTTCTGGTTGGTAAATATTTTCTTCTTCTGTTTTCTTTTTAGCAGAAGCTATTATTTTTCCTGAAATAAATTTTGTTTCTACTCTTGACTGAGAATTAACAAATGGGGTGCAACTACAGTAATCTATGCTCTTTATTGAATCTCTATAATTTTTATTATTTCTATAAACTTCTAATCCTATATCTACTTGGTTCAAATTTAACTCTTGACATTTTCCTTTTAAAGAAACTTTTTCAAGATTTATATAAATTGTAACTAATCCTTCATCCACACTTTTAAAAATAAAAGCATTCCCACAGCCAAATCCTTGTTTATCTTGATTTTTAACGATCGAATCAAAACAATCGGGGTAAGAATCTACCTCATTATCAATAGTTGCAAAGGGTTCATTAGAGATTGATTGAATATCAATAATCTCAAAATTATTTACACGTTCATTTTTACAATCAGTAAATAAAATTATCACCAAAAAAACAAATACTCTCATAAAAAAGTTTTAAAACATAAATATAACGGCATTTAAACAATTAGTTACACGATAAATCTATTTTCTGTTCCCAAAAGTCATTCTCGATACTAATTAATTTCCCTCTCGGTAAATTAATTCACTCGAATTGACAAATAGCGTTAACATTTCTATTTTTCATTATTGAATTATTCATTGTTAATTACCAATTATCAATTAATAAGTATCTTTGCAATTCGAATAAACACGCAAAGAAAAATCAATGGAATACAATCACAGTGAGATAGAGAAAAGATGGCAAGCAGAATGGGCTGATAAAAAGACTTTTGCAGCACAAGAAAACTCCGAAAAGCCAAAGTTTTACTCGTTGGATATGTTTCCTTATCCTTCGGGAGCTGGACTTCATGTTGGGCATCCGGTTGGTTATATTGCCTCTGATATTTATTCGCGTTACAAAAGATTGACTGGATACAATGTACTGCACCCAATGGGATACGATTCTTTTGGATTACCAGCTGAGCAATATGCAATTCAAACTGGGCAACATCCTGATGTAACTACCAAAACAAACGTAGAACGCTACCGTCAACAAATGGATCAAATTGGATTCTCTTTTGATTGGGGCAGAGAAGTGAGAACTTCTTCGCCAGAATATTACAAATGGACGCAATGGATTTTTAAACAAATCTTTGATTCTTGGTACAACAAAACAACTAACAAGGCCGAAAAATTAGAAACGCTTATTGCTGTTTTTGAAAAAGAAGGAAATGCAAACATAAAAGCAGCTTGCGAAGAAACAGAAACGTTTACTGCCGACCAATGGAGTGAATTTACGGAGAAAGAGCAAAGCGATATTTTGATGAATTACCGTTTGGCTTTTTTGTCTGATACAATGGTAAACTGGTGCCCTGCGCTGGGAACAGTATTGGCGAATGATGAAATAAAAGACGGAGTTTCTGAACGTGGAGGACATCCTGTGGTTCAAAAACTAATGAGGCAATGGAGTATGAGAATCACTGCTTATGCCGAAAGATTGATTCAAGGATTGGATACGATTGATTGGAGTGATTCTATTAAAGAACAGCAAAAGAACTGGATTGGAAAATCGAAAGGGGCTTCGCTTCGCTTTGCAGTACTCAGTCCTCAGTCTTCAGTCTCTGATGAAAAAACTATTGAAGTTTTTACAACTCGTCCCGACACTATTTTTGGAGTAAACTTTATGGTTTTGGCTCCAGAGCACGAATTAGTGGCTGAAATAACTACTGATGCCCAAAAAGATGCGATTGAAGAATACATTCACCAAGCAAGTCTGAAAACTGAAAGAGACAGACAAGCGGATGTAAAGAATATTACGGGTGTAAATACTGGAGCTTTTGCTATTCACCCTTTTACGGGAGAAAAAGTGCAAATATGGATTGGAGATTACGTATTGGCTGGTTATGGAACTGGAGCTGTAATGGCTGTTCCGGCTGGTGACCAAAGAGATTGGGCTTTTGCTACTCATTTTGGTATTGAAATAAAGAACATTTTTGAAAACGTAGATATTTCGGAAGGTGCATGCGAAGATAAATCTGCGCTATTAACTAACTCAGATTTCTTGAATGGATTGAATGCCAAAAAAGGAATAGGAGCTGCTATTAAAGCAATACAAGATAAAGGATGTGGAAAAGGAATGACTAATTTTAGATTGAGAGATGCTATTTTCTCGAGACAAAGGTATTGGGGAGAGCCATTTCCTGTGTATTTCGAAAACGGAATGCCAAAAACGATTGAAGACGAATTTTTACCGATTGAACTACCCGAAGTAGAAAATTATTTGCCAACCGAAGCGGGTGATCCACCACTTGGGAATGCAAAAACTTGGAGTTGGTGTAGAAATAAAAAGATACTAAAAGATAACGAGAAGCAAAACGGTTCTTGCACTTGGCCAATGGAACTGAACACTATGCCAGGATGGGCAGGAAGTTCTTGGTATTTCTTGAGATATATGGATCCTAAAAACGAAGACGCTTTTGTATCCAAAGAAAAAGCGGATTATTGGGGACAAGTAGATTTATACATTGGAGGAGCCGAACACGCAACTGGGCATTTATTGTACTCTCGTTTTTGGACAAAGTTCCTATGCGATATGGGCTACATTTCCTTTGACGAACCGTTTAAGAAGTTGATCAATCAAGGGATGATTTTGGGGAGAAGTAGTTTTGTTTACCGAGATAAAGAAAGTGGAAAATTTGTTTCTTTTGACAAAAGAAAAGAATATAAAACTGCACGATTACATGCTGATATTTCGTTTGTTCAGAATGACAAACTAGATATTGAAGCCTTCAAAAACTGGAGAGAAGAATACAAAAATGCTGAATTCATCACAAACGAAGATGGAGACTACATTTGCGGAAGCGAAGTAGAAAAAATGAGTAAATCCAAATATAACGTACAAACTCCAGATGAGCTGGTAGAGCGATTTGGAGCAGATACATTAAGATGTTACGAAATGTTTTTGGGCCCTCTGGAACAAGCAAAACCATGGGATACCAATGGAATTAGTGGTGTAAATGGTTTCTTGAAAAAACTATGGAGATTATTCCATCAAGGAGAAACATTCAAGGTAACGGACGGTGAAGCAGATAAAAAGTCATTGAAAACTTTGCACACTGCTATCAAGAAAATTACCGAAGATTTAGAAAGGTATTCGTTCAATACCATTGTGAGTAATTTGATGATATGTGTGAATGAATTACAAGCTCAAAAATGCAACAGCAAAAAAGTATTAAGTGAATTGTTGGTGTTAGCCTCGCCTTACGCTCCGCATATTTGTGAAGAGTTATGGAATAAATTAGGGAATGATGAAAGTATTTCATTTGCAAAATGGCCAGTTTTCAATCCAGAACATTTGGTAGAAGCGAACCACAATTACCCAGTTTCGTTTAATGGAAAAATGAGGTTTATGTTAGAATTACCCTCTACCATGCAGAAAGATGAGATTGAAAAAGCGGTAATGGCACACGAGAAAACTGCAGGCTATTTGGATGGAAAACAGCCAAAGAAGGTCATTATCGTGCCAAAGAAAATTGTAAACATTGTGATTTAAGCACTTTTAGTTATATTGCTCTCTTATTAATAACTAAAAAACTACAAACATGGGATTAGGAAGCTTTTTTAAAGGATTATTTGGAGGTGCAAAAGATGTTGCCTCAAATGCTGCTAACACAGCAGGAAATGCAGCTAAAGGAGCTGCAAACGTAGCAGGAGATGCTGTAAAAGGCGCAGGTAAAGTAGCCGAAAATGTAGCAGTTGGAGCTGCCAATGTTGCAGGAAATGTAGTAAGTAAAACTGCTGACGTAGCAAAAGATGCTGCTGCAACAGCTGCAAGCGCAGGATCTGGGATAATGGATAAAGCAGGAGATATGCTCGACAGCTTGAAAGACAAAGCAGAAGATGCATGGGAAGACGCGAAAGATATTGCAGAAAACATAGGTGAGAAAATCGAAGATGTGTATGATGCTGCAAAAGACAAAGTAGAAGATATGGTAGAAGACATCAAAGATAAGTTTGACGGAGAAGAAGAGTAAAATAAATTTTTAGGATAAAAATGAAGCCATTAATCAGTAGATTGGTGGCTTTTTTCTGGTATTTATTTACATTTTTAATTCTATCTTTGTCAATCAACAGCAACAAATTATACAATAATTACTGTTAAAAGAACGTATTACCGCACCATGAAGAAAATACTGATAGCCTCCATAATAGTGCTTTTTGCACACATAAACTACGCTCAAAGCGAAGAGTTTGGACTTTGGCTTGGTAGTTCGTTTTATTTGGGTGATTTGAATCCTGTTCCCAACAAAAATTTTCATAAAAACATAAACCCTGGTCTGGGAATTATGTACAAAAGAAATCACAGAAACTTGCGCTATTCCTACAGACTACAATTTCTGTATGGAAAAATAGAAGCCTACGACTTTCAAAGTAGTGACGAATGGCAACAAAATAGAAACCTAAATTTTCGGACAACAATTTTAGAATTGGCCGCTTTGATGGAGGTTAATTTTGTGAAGTATAAAGTGGGAGAAACAAAAAAATTAAACAAGACTCCATTTCTGTTTTTTGGTATTGCAGGCTACAATTTCAAACCCCAAGGAAGAGTAGATGACAAATGGTATGATTTACAAGCATTGAGCACTGAAGGACAAGAAACTAGCACCAATACAGCAGATAAATATCGCCTAAATCAACTTGCTTTCCCCGTAGGATTTGGATACAAATTCAATGTGAACGAAAATCTATCCTTTGCTTTTGAAGCAGGAGCAAGAATTATATTTACCGATTACCTGGATGATGTGAGTAAAAAATATGTAGATCCAGGAGCTCTTGCAGAAGAAGGAGGAGTTCTTTCTCCAATCTTAGCAGATAAATCTGCAGAGCAAATTGGCGATCGAAATATTGGCGCAGACAGAGGCAACTCAGAACTAAATGACTGGTACTTTTTCACAGGATTCACCTTCACTTATACTTTTAACAAGAAAAGTGAGTGCGACCAAAGATTCATCAGAAAATAGAAACTCCAAATGTTAGATTCTATTATCCAGTTAGATACCGATTTATTTCTATTCCTCAATGAAAGCAACAGCCCGTTTTGGGACGAAATCATGTATTGGGTAAGTCACAAATTTTTCTGGGTGCCCTTCTATGCTTTTCTTGTGTTTTTGCTATTTAAAAAATACGGATTACAAAAAGCAATTATTTTAACCTTACTCATTATCGCTACTTTTGCCCTGTGCAACACCCTTTCTGTAGAGGCTTTCAAAAATGTATTTCATAGATTACGACCTTGTCATAACCAAGAAATTTCAGGGTTGGTACATCTAGTAAATGATCATTGTGGCGGTCAATGGGGATTCGTTTCTTCTCATGCTACCAATGTATTTGGCTTAGCAACAATCACCTCTTTTTTTCTTTCAAAAAAAATAAAGTATTTCTCTCTTTTGATTTTTCTTTGGGCAGCAGTTGTGAGTTACAGCAGGATTTATTTGGGTGTTCACTACCCGCTTGATATTTTTTGTGGCGCTCTGCTTGGTATTTCTTTGGGAAGTGTTGTTTATTCAATATCTTGGCTTCTTGGTTTGCGTTTAAAAACTGCTAACTAGCTCTATCAAATTATTTTAACCTATATTAGTGGGAAAATAATCAAATCCCAATGAAGACAAATTCAATCTTAATTGCAATTTTTATTGGCCTTTCGCTAGTTGGTTGCAAGAAGGAAATGGGTCATTATGATGCCTTTTACTTCACAAATAATTCCTCTCATAAAGTAGAGTACCAAGTTTATGGATTTATCTCAAAATTTGATTCTTTTCAGGATTCAAATTCTTCCTTCCTGCCCAGTGAATCAAAATTTTATTTTGAAGATTCTAGAGTTGAAGGAGGAGGAGAGTTGAAAGAGGATTATGCTATTTATCCTGCGCCATTTTTCGGGGATTCAGTTATCGTTTGTTATGATGACACCATCTGTATTACTCACAAACATATTAGTACAATTCCTATGAATAATATTCTTAATTCAGGAATTTGGTTCACTGAAAGCATTGGAGAAAATAAAAGTCAACATACTTTTTCATTTACCGACACGGATTACCAAGAGGCATATGATAATAGGTAATTCTCCTATATAGAATTTTCAAAAGTTTTTACTTTCTCCATCAATTCAGCTTTCAATTCAGGATTAACCAATTCATCTTCCTTGAAATTATCGTAAAAAGACGGTAAGCTAAAATGAGTAACAATGGTTGCGCCATGCCTTGGAAATCTATCCAAAGCGGTATCCATCACAGATTTTCCTGCTCTTGCTCCTGGTGAAGTGGACAATAAAAATAATGGACTGGTTTCAAATACTTTCGCGTCAATTCTGGAAATCCAATCGAATGTATTTTTAAATACTGCTGAATAAGATCCGTTATGCTCTGCCAGAGACAAAATAATTCCATCTGCATTGACAATTAGTTTAGAAAGATTTTGAGCTGCCTCAGGCATCCCATTCTCATTTTCTTCATCAATACCATACATGGGCATTACAAAGTCATTTAAATCCAGATAAATAACATCTGCATTCGTCATGTTGCCCGCAGCATAATAAGCCAGCTCTTTGTTTATTGAGTTTTTACTGTTACTTCCGGCAAGTGCAATTATTTTCTTTTTCATATCTTTTTAGTCGTCTCTCAATTCAAATCCTTTCGGGTTGGTTATAGCTATGATTCCTGGTAATTTTTTTCCTTCCAAATACTCCAGCATTGCACCACCACCAGTAGAAACATAACTCACCTCTGTCCCTAAGTTGTATTTGTTGATGGCTGCTACAGAATCTCCTCCTCCAATTAATGAATAACATCCATTTTTTGTTGCTTCCACTACACTGTAAGCAATGGCCTTAGTTCCTTTTTCAAAATTCTCCATTTCAAAAACTCCCATTGGTCCGTTCCAAAGAATAGTAGCAGAATTTGTAACCACTTCTTTAAATTTCTCTATTGAGTTTTTCCCAATGTCTAGCCCCATCCATCCGTCAGGGACTTCAAAAATATCACATTCATCAACCTTTGCCTCATTACTGAATTTATCAGCAATAACAGTATCGGTAGGGATGTGTAAATTTACTCCTTTAGACTTTGCTTTTTCCAACACTTTGATTGCCGTTTTTATTTGATCATCTTCGACCAAACTACTCCCCACTTTTCCTCCTTGTGCTTTAATAAATGTATAGCTCATTCCTCCCCCAATGATAATGTCGGTTACTTTATCCATGAGGTTTTCGATCACATTTATTTTTCCCGAAACTTTTGCCCCGCCAATAATCGCAGTAAAAGGCTTCTTTGGATTTTTCAATACTTTCTCTAGACTATTAATTTCGTTTTCTAATAACATCCCAAAAGACTTGTTTCCTGTGAAAAAGTTAGCAACCATAGTTGTAGATGCATGCGCTCTGTGAGCCGTCCCAAAGGCATCATTTACATAAAAATCTGCCAACTTAGACAATTGCTCTGCGAAATATAAATTTCCAGCTGTTTCGTGTTTGTAAAATCTCAAATTCTCCAAAAGTAATACTTCTCCAGCCTCTAATTTACCTGCCATTTCTTCGGCCTCCTCTCCAATGCTATCTGCACAAAACTGAACTTCCTTAGAGAGTAAACTGCTTAAATGAGCCACAATATGCTTTAGTGAAAACTTATCCTCGAATCCTAATTTTGGACGACCAAGGTGAGACATAATAATCGCACTTCCGCCCTCAGCAATAATTTTATTAAGAGTTGGCAAGGCAGCTCTCATTCTGGTGTCATCAGTAATTTCTAATGTCTCTTTGTCTAAGGGGACATTGAAATCTACGCGCACCAAAACTTTTTTTCCTGCAAAATTATAATCACTAAAACTCATCTTTCTTTCGTTTAAAATTTGAATATTTTTCATAAAAAAAGGCGTCCTGATTGTTCGGGACACCTTTGCTAAATTATTGTTCGATTAAGGACAACCAGAATTTTCTTTCTTTCCTGCTTGTTGTGGACATTTATCCACATAATCACTTACTCCATCTTTGTCATAATCGGGCATAAACATTGGCACAGCATCCGAGTAGAAAGCCGGAGAGAATAAACCTGCTCTTCTTGTTCTTCCCATCTTAGCTATGTCACTTTGCAAAATTTGCCCAAATTTAGGGTCAGCTCTGTCAGTTGCTGCTTCTTGAATTTTCATTGCCAAGGCATTATATCCTTCAGGATTGAAATTCTTCAAATCAAAACTGTCGTCACTACTTCCTTGCTTTAATGCTTCAAAATAATTGATAAAATCTCCTATTTCTTGGTACTGAACTTTGATATAATCATTGCTTTGCTTGCTAAAATAGGTAATGTTTTCACTGTAGTAATTAGCCAGTTCCTCACTTCTCATTTTTCCGTTCACAGTGTCACCTGCTCTGTAATACATCAATGCAGTGTAATTCAATAGCTCATCAATTTTACAAGATTTGATAGGGAAAACTTCATATTGCTTATTCAATATATTTACTGCTTTCTCTCTGTATTCTTTTGCTAAGGCTCCATTTGTAGAAGTTGTATCTGCACTTGCTATTTGATCCAGTCTTGCAGCAGCATTCACATAAGATTCTGCTAGTTGCATGTAGTGCATTCTTGCAGATCTAATCATTCTCAATGTGTAGTAATCGGCAAACACTTCTTCCTTTTCAATGTTCCCCCAGTTGTAACCTTCTACTGTGCCTAGTCCATTGATTTCTTGTTGCTCACCCATCAACAGGGCGTACATTTTATCTCTGTTGTGTGCAGGCTTCACAATTGGCACAAACTTAGCAGTCATTCCTTCTATCTGGAGATACTTGCTTAGTCCTTTGTTAGCTCCTTGAATTGCGGTAGAAGTAAAGCAAAGCGGACGTCTCCATTCGTAAGCCGCAAGGATATCAATAAATGCTAGATCTGCTTTGCTCAAAAATCTTCCGCTTAGTGTCCATTCTATTCGGTCTACCAACTGGCTTCTTTGATCCTCTCTCACTAATCCGTTTCTAACACAAGCATCTTTATCTACATCTACGTAGATTTTATTGTAAGGAACTCTCGAGTATCCAAACTTAGAATCTTGTGGTGTCAAATCTCTGCCTTTTTTCATGTAATCCATAAATGCTTTGGCAGATATCGCTTGATTATTTGGCGAGAAAATAACTATATCTCTAGTTCCAGCTCTGAATTCTGGCTCCTCCAAAATAGTATTGATTGGCATTGCCTCATACGTTTGCTTTTTCAATTGACCATAGTGCCAATCAGAACTTAACAGGCTGTAATTCATTACCTTCATGTCTGTTCTGATTCCTTCCACTTCTTGTGCATACCACAATGGGAATGTATCATTATCTCCAAAACAGAACAAAATAGCATCTTTGTCACATGTATTTAAGTAGTTTTTAGCTACTTCGCGGGCAAAGTATCGATCACTTCTGTCGTGGTCGTCCCAGTTTTGCATACCCATGAGAACGGGCGCACTGAGGGCAATGACGGTTGCAACAATTGCTAAAGACCTGTCGTTTTTCAATGCTTTGTGTACAAAGAAAGGAATGACTATCATCAAGATTCCAACTACTGACATAAAGAGCATAGAATAAGACAATTCATGGCTGCCGCTATTCATGGTTTCAATCAAATAGAAGAAAACTCCTGCACCTAAAGCAGCAAGTATTCCGATTTTCAGCTCTCCTAAACTTTTTGTTCTTGCCCATTTGTAAATGGCAATTACTCCAAACCCTATCCATATCGCAAACGCATAAAAAGAGGCTGCAACTGCATAATCTCTTTCTCTTGGTTCATAAGGTCTTGGATTCAGGTAAAGCATAATTGCAATTCCTGTAAAGAAGAATAATAAAAAAGTAGAGAATGCATCTCGAGGTGCTTTTATTACCAAGAAGATGAATCCCATCAATCCCAGAATCAAAGGCAAGTAATAATACGTATTGTAAGCTTCGTAAGATTTCATTGTTTGTGGCAAATTATCTTGAGTTCCTACTCTTTCTTTGTCAATAAAGTTAATTCCAGACAACCAGTTTCCTCTAGACAAAGCTCCTTTGTATACCATTCCATCACCCTGGTAATATTGACTGTGTCCTTGCAAATCATTTTGTCTTCCTGCAAAATTCCACATGAAGTAACGGAAATACATCCATCCCATTTGGTAATCTTTGAAATACTTAAAGTTCTCACTGTTTGTAGGAATGTAAGCATCTGCAAAACTACCATCACTGTTTTTAATTTTTGGATCCAAAGCACGCACTTTCATATATTGCGCTCGATCAGGATTCTGAGTTCTGTTGTAGGTATAATCAGACCAATACATGTATCCTCTTATCTTGTCTTTTCTCGTGTCAAACATCCTAGGCAATAAAGTATACTGATCTTTGTTCCCATCTGGAAATTCTAACTTGTACTTATCTCCTGTGATAATGTATTCTTCTTTTGGTTTTAAAGAAGCCATTTTTGTTTTAGCAATAAACTCATTGGCAGCAAATTCCGTTTGGAAAGAGTATTTTTTCCCTTTGAACAGAACTGTGTATGCCTTAAAGTATTTGTGTCCTTTTATTTGACCAGTATTAGCTTTTCCTGGTGAATTCCAATATTCTCCATTAACTAATGCCCAATCTCCATATTGTTCCCTTCCAAAATAAGCCATTAGAGAAGTAATCGTCTCGGGGTTGTTTTCATCCAAAGGCGGATTTGCATTGGAACGAACCACAATCATTGCGAAGGTTGAGAAACCAATAATCATCACTGTAAGCGACATCACAATTGTGTGCATCAATCTCAGGTCTTTCTTGTACGAATACCAAATTAGTCCGCCTAGAATTGCTCCTAAAAAAAGAAAAAAAATGACAGTACCTACATTAAATCCTAACCCACTAAATGCTCTTTCGAACATATCGGCCAAAGTCAATGTTTTCGGAAAAAATACAGAATTTAATAATCCCAAAATAACAATGGAAGTAACTCCCGTTATCAAAAATCCTTTGATAGAAAACTCGTATTTTTTGAAATAGTAAACGAATGCTGCCGCAGGAATTACAAGTAAGTTCAGTAAGTGGACCCCAACAGAAATTCCGATCAAGAAGAAAATCAATATAATCCACCTGTCTGACGATATTTTTTCATGATTATCTTCCCATTTCAGGATTGCCCAGAATGTAAGAGCCGTAAAAAAGGAGGACATTGCGTATACTTCTCCTTCTTCTGCAGAAAACCAAAATGTATCACTGAACATGTAGGCAAAAGCACCAACAAGTCCTGCTCCCATAATTGCTATGATTGAGCCAGCATTGAGTTCTTCTTCATCTTTCAGGATGATTTTCTTTGCAAGGTGTGTGATAGTCCAGAATAGAAATAGAATTGTAAGCGCACTGCTCAATGCCGATAATACATTGATCATGTAGGCTGCACTTTCTTGTCCAACAAAAGAAGAAAAGATCCTTCCGATCATCATAAAAGTAGGTGCTCCTGGCGGGTGACCAACTTCAAGCTTATTAGAGGTCGTGATGTATTCCCCACAATCCCAGAGACTTGTCGAAGGCTCTACAGTTGACACAAATACAAATGATGCGATCACAAGTACTGCAATACCAACCCAATTATTCATTTTTCTATAATCCATATTTCTAATTT
>JBDMYC010000031.1:0-13696 GCA_039770535.1 Flavobacteriales bacterium | reverse complement strand
GCAAAATGTTCTTTTACAGATAGATTGTTGAGAACAAGAGAGAATTTTACTATATTTGGATGTAGAAAACTCTCACTATGCCAAGAAAAATACCCTGTATTATTGTGGATGATGATGAAACATCACGTTTTATCCTTACCAATTTGGTAAACAAGAATGAAGATCTTCAATTTGTAAAGGCATGTTCCAATGCTCATGAAGCAAGAGACGTGCTGGAATCACAAGAGATCGAACTGATGCTCCTTGATATTGAAATGCCGTATGAAAACGGAGTAGACATGCTAACGAAGCTGGAAAGTAAACCAAATGTGATTTTTATCACCTCTCAAACAAGACATGCGATTAAAGCTTTGAATTTGATGCAATTGATTACATTGTAAAACCAATCGATTTAGCAAGATTGAACGAAGCAGTGGAAAAGGCTAAAAGAAGAATCTTTGGTGCACCACAAGAAATAGTTCCTGATGAAAACGAGGAATTTCTTATGATTAAGAAAAATAGAGAGACCGAAAAGTATCCTTACAGCACAATCGGCTACATTGAAGGATCTAGTAGTTATGTTACTTATTGCACTACATCAGGAAAAATAACCACCACAGGTATTCTCAAGCAAGTAGAAGAAACTTTAAATCCCAGTATTTTTGTAAGAATTCACAGATCATTTATTGTTAATATCAATAAAATTGATAAAATTTCTTCGCAAGAAGTAGTAATCAAGAATACAAAGTTGCCACTTTCAAGAAAATACCGAAAAGAAGTGTTAGAGATTTTCAAAAAGAAAACGACAAAAATATATGAGGATAGCGCTAATTGATGATGATTTTACTACCAACTTTATTAATAAGAACAAACTAAAAAAGCAGGTAGAAAATTGTGAAGTCTTTACATTCGGAAACGGAAAAGAAACAATAGATTTTTTGCTAGAAGGAAATAAATTAGATGTTGCTTTGTTGGACATGAACATGCCAATAATGAATGGCCTAGAGTTTTTAAAAAAGCATTCTGAGTTAGAAAAAGAACAAAAAATAACTAGGATATTTTTGTTTGTGGAACAGAATGTTGTGGAAGATTTTAAAGAGAAATATGATTTGTTTCAAGTGCTAAAGAAGCCACTGACTAAAGAGATAATTGAACTAATAACAAGTGATAAGTAAGAGAGTTTATAATGAACTGGGCGAAGAAATTTTTTCGCAAGCTCTTGACATTTTTATGAAAAATGCCAGGAAAGACGTTATGCTCCTAAATTTATATACAGAATCAAAAGATTATACCAATGCCAAAGCAACAAGCCACAAGTTGATTGGTTCTTGTGTTGCAATTGGCGTTAAAAAAATGCCTACTTTGCTTAGGAAAATTGACGAAGATTTGGTAAAAAGATACTACAATCCAGTTGATTTGAAAGAAATAAATTCTTTGTTTGAAGAATTGAAAACCTATGTGGAGCAAGAATACAAACTAGAAATTGAGGCTTAATTTCTGATTTAGAACCTAAAAAATTAGTTACTTTTGAGTAAACAATTTTACCAATGCCAAGAATACTTACCGGAATACAAAGTACAGGAACACCTCACTTAGGAAATTTGCTAGGAGCAATAATTCCTGCGATTGAGATTTCTAAAGATGATAAAAACGAATCGTTTTTGTTCATTGCCAATCTTCATACACTTACACAAATAAAAGATGCCGAAGAACTTAAAAACAACACGCTACGAACTGCAGCTGCTTGGCTTGCTTTTGGTTTAGATGTAAATAAATCAGTTTTTTACAGGCAAAGCGATATTCCTCAAGTAACAGAATTGACTTGGTATTTGAATTGTTTTTTTCCTTACCAAAGACTGAAACTAGCTCATTCTTTCAAAGACAAAGCAGATAGATTGGATGATGTAAATGCAGGATTATTTGATTATCCAATGCTTATGGCTGCTGATATTTTAATGTACGAAGCTGAGGTAATTCCCGTAGGAAAAGACCAAATGCAGCACATAGAAATTACAAGAGATGTAGCAAGTAGGTTCAACAACCAAATGGGCGAAACATTTTTATTGCCACAAGGAAAAGTAAATGAAGATACAATGCTTATTCCTGGAACGGATGGGACTAAAATGAGTAAATCTAAAGGGAATTTGATTAATATTTTCTTGACAGATAAAAAACTAAGAAAGCAAATTATGTCTATCGAAACCGATAGCACACCACTTGAAGATCCTAAAAACCCTGATACTTGCAATGCATTTGCTTTGTATAAAATATTGGCAAACGAAGCTCAAATTACAGAAATGAGAGCTAATTACGAAGGAGGAAATTATGGTTATGGTCACGCAAAACAAGCTCTATTTGAGTTAATTGTAGAAAAATTCGCAACCGAAAGAGAAAAATTCAACCATTACGTAGAAAACCCAGAACTGATAGAGGAACAACTAAAAATAGGAGCTGACAAAGCAAGAGCAATTGCGGATGAAGTTTTGGCGAAGGTTAGGGTTAAGTTGGGGTATTAAAACATCCCACCATTTTCCCCATTCGTTTCCTCATAACCAATATCAATTTTATGATCTTTGGCATTGGCAGCTGCAACAGCTAGTTGGTCGCACACTTCATTGTATTTGTTTCCTGCGTGTCCTTTTACCCACACAAAATTTACGGTATGTTTTGGATAAATTTTTAAAAAACGCTTCCACAAATCCACATTTTTTTTGCCTTTAAAACCTTTCTTTACCCATCCAAAAACCCATTTCTTAACCACAGAATCTACCACATATTTACTATCAGAATAAACTGTGACATTCATTCCTGGTTTTTTTAGCATTTCTAGTGCTACAATTACACTCATCAGCTCCATTCGGTTGTTGGTGGTATGGCGAAAACCTTCTTTTACCTCTTTATATTTTCCTCCACCCATCAGCACTATTCCGTAACCGCCTGGGCCAGGATTTCCCAATGCCGAACCGTCTGTATATACTGTAATATCCATTAGTTGAGTAAGATTTTTTCTATCACAGAGCAAAAATTCTCGTGTTCTAGTTTTTGTATTTTTTGTTGTAAATTTTCCCAAGTATCAGTTGCAGTAATTTCACATTCAATTTGTTCAATGATATTTCCCTCATCATAGTTTTCGTTCACATAATGAAATGTAATTCCCGACTTTGTTTCTTTGGTTTCAATCACAGCTTTGTGAACGTTACTTCCGTACATTCCTTTTCCCCCAAATTTTGGCAATAAAGCTGGATGTACATTTATGATTTTATTCTCAAAAGCAGAAGTAATAGAATTAGGTACTTTTAGTAAAAAACCAGCCAAAACAATTAAATCTGGATTAATTTCGGTTAAAATTGAAAGAATTTCATCATTTCCCAACTCTTTTCTTGAAAACGTAAATGTGTCAATTCCTGCTTTTTTTGCATTTTCTATTCCAAGGCAATGCTTTTTATTTGAAAAAACGCGAGAAACAGAAATTGTTTTATCTTTTTCAAAATGAGAAATGATTTGGCTCATATTACTTCCGTTACCGGAAACAAAAATTACTATTTTCTTTACTTTTTCCATTTACAATACTTTCCCAAAAACTTGTTTTCGGGTTCTCTCATTATTTTTTAACTTTACGGTTCAAAGATAATCGAATAATCATAGTTTGCCTAACGGCAACAACAAAATACAAAACCAATATGTCAGGACATAGTAAATGGTCATCTATTAAGCACAAAAAAGGGGCGAAAGATGCAAAAAGAGGGAAGATTTTCACTAGAATAATCAAGGAAATTACTATTGCTGCAAGAGATGGTGGAAGTCCAGATCCTGATATGAATCCTGCTTTGAGGCTGGCAATAAACAATGCCAAAGGTGCCAATATGCCCAAAGATAATATTGAAAGAGCCATTAAAAAAGGTTCTGGAGCTGAGGCAGATAATCTACAGGAATACACATTTGAAGGCTATGCAAGCAATGGAATTGCTGTATTTGTGGAAGCAACCTCTGACAACAAAAACAGAGTAGTAGCTAACGTGCGTATGGTTTTTAGTAAATACGGGGGCGATTTAGGAACAAACGGTTCTTTATCGTTCATGTTCGACAGAAAAGGAGTGTTCACAATCGACAGAGAATTATTGAAGGATTGGGAATTGGAAGATTTTGAATTTGAATTGATTGATGCAGGATTGGAGGAAGTGGAAGTAGGTGAAGAAGAGGTGATAATTTATGCATCTTTTGATAGCTATGGAGACATGCAGTCTAAATTAGATGAAATGAAGATAGAAGCTAAAAGTGTTGAGCTTCAGAGAATTCCTACAACTACCAAGGAGTTGTCATTGGCAGATGCCAAACAAGTGCTTAAATTAATAGACAAGATGGAAGAGGATGATGATGTAAATGTTGTGTATCACACTCTTGAAATGACAGATGAATTAGCTGCAGCTTTGGAGGCTGAAGATTGATTTTTTTTGACAAAAACTTTACGATCTACGATTTTGTGAGATAACTTACATGTTTCAAATCAGCTAATAATGTTAAAAAATTTTTCCAGAACAGATTTAATATTATTTCTACTCTCGCTATTAATTGTGTTTAATGGATTGAATTTTCCTTTCTATTGGGATAATGTAGTTCAAATTTCTGTACCAGCTAATTTTTATTACGAAACCGATTTCAATCATTTTTATGTGCCAGATGCAATCGCTACAGGTCATCAGACTTTTGTCGGAATGTTATTTGCAGGAGTTTGGAAAGTCTTCGGCAGAACATTATTAGTCAGTCATTTATTAATGCTTCCGTTTGTATTTGGGTTTTTGTATCAATTGTATAAATTGTTACTTAATCTAGATATAAAACAACAAATTACCCGCATTTTCATTCTCTTATTTGTGATTTTAGATGCCACAATTCTTTCGCAATTATCTGGACTTACTTTTGAGGTTTTTCATTTGTTCTTTTTGTTGTTGTGTGTCAATGCAATTCTAGAAAAGAAGAATGTTTTACTAATGATTGGGTTCATTTTATTAGCTCAAACAAGCCTCAGAGGAACAATTTCTGCAGGAGGAATTATGGGATTTCAGTTTTTGTATCAGTATTTTAATAAAACCAAATTCAGCTATAAAAACTACTTGGTTTACATCCCTGGTTTGATTTCTATTGTCTTGTTTTTAGTTTTGTTCAAAGTGCACAAAGGTTGGGTAATTGCCAATACGGTTTCCGATAATTGGAAAGAGTCTGGAGAATTTGCATCCATAAAGGAAATAGCTAGAAACATAGGAGTATTCGCTTGGCGACTAATAGATTTTGGAAGAGTTTTAATCTTTGCCTTATTCGCATATTTCACAATTAAAATGGCAATGAAAAGGGAATTTAAAGATGCTACAATTCGCACTTTGTTTTTGTTTGCTGTTACTCAGTTTATCTTGTTTTTTGGAGTAATCATAATAATGCGAAATGCATTCGGACACAGGTATTTAATTCCAATAATGATTCCCGTTATTATTCTTGTAGTGTATTGGATTTCCACTTATTTCAAACGACCAATTCTTTTGCTTTCTCTAGCATTTATAACCTTGGCAAGTGGTCATTTTTGGCTTTATCCCGAGAAAGTAAGTCAAGGCTGGGATGCTACAACAATGCATTGGAATTTCTTTGATGTATCGGACGAAATGGAAGATTATTTGACCGAAAAAGAAATAGACAAAACTAAAATAGGAACGTTTTTCCCTCATTACAAACTGATGAAAAACTATCAGTTGAAATCAAAAGAATCAATATCCTACCAAAAAGCCACAGAAAACGAAACGGATTATATTTTGTATTCCAATACGTTTAATGTGAATGATTCTATTGTGGATGCTTTGCATAATGATTGGGAAATGATTCAGGAATTTGAGCAGAATAGAGTATTTATTCGGTTGCTGAAAAGGAGGTAGAGTTTCTTTTTTATGCTGTCATTTCAGCCTCCGAGCTGAAATCTAAAGTTCAATGTAAAACACTAGATTCCAAATCAAGTTTGGAATGACAAGCCTAAAGCTGTCTACTTCACAGATTCAAAAACCTCCACAATCCCTTTGCAAACCAACTCAATTTCTTCCATAGTAATAGTAACAGGTGGAGCCAATCTAAAACTAGCAGGACAAGACAAAAACCAAAAAGTAATAATTCCTTTTTTCATGCAGCCTTCTACCACTTGCTGGGTAATTTCATCACTTTCGAGATCTATGGCAAGCATTAATCCCACTTGGCGAATTTCTTTTACAATACTGTGAGAAAGTAACTTTCTCATCAGTTCTCCTTTTCGTTTTACTCCTTCAATTAAATTTTCTTCTTCAATTACTTCAATATTAGCAACAGCCGCAGCACAATTTACTGGGTGCCCACCAAAAGTTGTGATGTGACCCAACATTGGATTATTTGTCAGGCAATCCATAATTTCTTTGCTCGAAACAAATGCACCCATTGGCATCCCTCCGCCAAGAGCTTTGGCAATGCACAAAATGTCGGGTGAGATTCCGTATTGCTCAAAAGCAAAAAAGGTTCCTGTTCGTCCAAACCCTGTTTGTATTTCATCCAAAATAAGAAGAGTTCCTGTTTCGGTACATTTTTCTCTCAATTTTTGAAGGTAGCACAGTTCAGGAATCCTAACTCCTGCATCTCCTTGCACAGTTTCTATGATTACACAAGCTGTTTTTTCTGTGATGAATTGTAAATCTTCCATTTTATTAAAATGAATAAAATTTACGTCTGGCAATAAAGGTTTAAAAGCCGATTGTTTCACAGGATTTCCCGAGACACTCAAGGCTCCGTGAGTAGAGCCGTGATACGATTTGTGACAAGCAATAATTTCTTGCCTTCCCGTATATCTTTTTGCCAATTTCAAAGCTCCTTCCACAGCTTCTGCACCCGAGTTTACAAAATAGCTATTAGTTAAATTAGGAGGTAAAATTGAGTTTAATTTCTGAGCCAATTTCGTTTGTGGAGTCTGAATAAATTCTCCGTAAGGCATCACGTGAAGGTGAGTGTCAAGCTGTTTTTTAATAGCCTCAATCACTCTTGGATGTCTGTGCCCAATATTGGTTACAGCCAATCCTGAAACCATATCGTAATAGGCTTTTCCATCCGTATCATAAATAAATAAACCTTCCGCTCGTTCTATTTCCAATCCTATTGGGAACGGAGTAGTTTGTGCTTGGTGAGTAAAGAAAATTTCTTTGTCATTCATACTCAAAAGTAAGAGTAATTCTTTTAAAAAAGAAAATCCCTCCCGACAAGTATATCTGTCAGAAGGGATTTTCACCTTAACTCGTTTTTAGTTTCTTATTTTTCCATTACTGGTTTAGCGTTTCTGTTGCCTCTTCTTCCTCTTTCTCCTTTCTTTCCTCTTTTGTTTCTCATTTTTTTTCCAATTCCTTTTTCTACATGGTAAAGTTTAGCTACTTTTTTCAAAGAAATAGTCTTCTTGAATTCTGTGTGGTATTTTCTTTTTAAGTCAAGCATTTTTTGCTTGTCATCAAAAGAAGCCTGAATCACTTGTTCCAATTCTTGATCGTTCAATTCACTCATGATCTTTCCTTTTTTCTTTGCAGCTTTCGAAGCTTTTCTCAATTGTATTGATTCTGCTTTGTATTGCTTGTATACGGGTAGAAAAGCTTTTTGTTCAGCTTCTGTGAGAGCCAACTGTTCGGTTAAGATAGCAGCAACTCTCGTTTCTCTTTGTGCTTTTCTATCTTCTTTTTTGTTCGTTTCTTGAGCCATTCCAACTACTCCAACCAGAGTAAATAAGGCTAATAATGTGATTTTAATCGTTTTCATAATATTTGTTTTTAAAAATTAATATTTCTTTTTTTATTGAAAACCCTTTAAAAGTTTTCTTTCTCCATCTCCACTTTGGAAATTGGAATTTGTTTTTTGGAATTTTAGAGAAAAGCTATTTCGTCAAACAGCAAGTTCTCGTCTAGTTCCAAATCTACATCCGTAAACTCGGCATTGTATTCATCTACAGTAATTTCGTCATAGTTTACAATTGATTCAAACACGTATTCATATTCTTCGTTTATTTCTGGCGAACTGAAAAACAGGGTGCTTGAGACACCAACAATTAGTAGTACAGTAGCAGCATATGCAAATGCTTTGTAAAAGGATAATTTCTTTACTTTGGTTTCTTCTTTCACTTCATCCATAATAGAGTTGTGAAGAGAATCAAAATAACCAGTTGGAGTTTCAAAACCGTTTTTCGATTTCAATTTTTCCAAGTTTGGAAATTCATTGTCGCTATGTGTAATCTTGTTTTTCATTTTGTGTTTGTTCGTTTCTTAGACAATAGTTTTTGCAAAAGGTTTAATGGGACTTAGTTATTTTTCAAAAATGCTTCAATTTTTTTCTGAGCGTGATGGTAAGAAGCTTTAAGCGAGCCAAGTGATCCACCTAGTATTTCAGCCATTTCTTTGTATTTCAAATCATCAAAATATTTCATATTAAAAACTAACTTTTGTTTTTCTGGCAAAGTAGCTAGTGCTTCATGAAGTTTCGCTTCAATCTCATCTCCACTAAAAAACGAATCGCTCTTTTTATTTTCGACCTGAATATTTTCTAGAGATTGAGCCACTTTGTTTTTATTCGCTTTTATGAAATTCAAAGTTTCGTTAGTTGCAATTCTATACATCCAAGTATATAAGTTTGATTCTTTTTTAAATTTAGAAAGTCCTTTCCATACTTTAATAAAGATATTCTGAGTAATGTCATTAGCATCTTCATGATTCACCACCATTTTACGAACATGCCAATAGATTCGTTCTTGGTATTTCATTACCAAGTGACTAAATGCTTTTTGCTCATTAGTTTCAAATAGGTTTAATATGTCAATATCGTCTAATTTCATCAATAGTTTGTGGCCTCATTTATTAGGTTACAATTCTTAGACCATTTTTAATGTAAAAGGTTTAATGTAAAAAAATAGTATTTATATAATAAACCCAAAACACCCTCGTTATAGATGCATAACCAAACAAAATATATGGATAAAAAAATTACTCTAAACGACTTATCAGAACTCTATAAAAATGAAAAGAAACTCTCTCAATTCTTAGTAGACATGCAAGATTCTAACTCTTTTTTTGACAAGGTAAGTGATGCAACTGTTTCAAATATCTTAGCTTTTTCAAAAGTTCTGAGCGTTAGAAACACAAAAAATATTGGAAAAATTGATTTCATTTTGAATTAATTATTTTCCAGAGCTAATCAAAAGAGTGTATTGATATTTTCGATACACTCTTTTTTTTGTTATTCTTGTACTCAATGAATTTCCTTTACTCAATATCAATCCATTTCTACAGTCTTATAGTAGGATTTGTATCGCTTTGGAATCCTAAAGCTAAGCAATGGAAAGCTGGGCGAAAGAATTGGCAAAATAAGCTAAAAGAAGGAGCAAATGGAATGAAAAGCGTTCATTGGTTTCACTGTGCTTCTTTGGGAGAGTTTGAACAAGCAAGACCATTAATAGAAAAAATAAAAAAAGACAAACCCCAAGTTTCTATTCTACTCACGTTTTTTTCTCCTTCTGGATATGAAATAAGAAAAGATTATCAGTTCTCAGATTATGTTTGTTACCTACCAATTGATACCAAAAAAAATGCGAAGCAATTTCTTGAAATTGTAAACATTGAAAAAGCCTATTTTGTAAAATATGAAGTCTGGCCCAATTTTTTTAAGGAGATAAAAAAACAAAAAATTCCATTTTATTTAATCTCTGCAACCTTTCGTCCGGGTCAAATTTATTTTAAGAATTTTGGCAAATGGTTTCTTAATTTATTGAAACTTCCAACCCAAATTTTTGTGCAAGATAAAGCTTCAAAATCATTATTGGGAAGGCATAAAATAGAATCAATTGTAGCAGGCGATACTCGTTACGACAAAGTAATGGAGAACGCCCAAAAAGCAGTTCCAATTTCATTGATAGAAAAATTTATTAGCAGTAAATTTACGCTTTTGGTGGGCAGCAGTTGGGAGAAAGAAGAAAGTTTGGTTTCTGAGTTTTTGAAAGAAAAAACAAAGGAGATTATAGTAATTTTCGCTCCACATGATGTTTCTGATTCACATGTAAAAGGAATTTTAAAGGAATTGGGAAGTGAAATAAAAGCCAAGAGATTTTCTGAAATTACAATTGAAACTGACCTAGAAAATTTGCAAGTTTTGGTGATCGATAACATTGGAATGTTATCCAATTTATATCAATATGCATCTGCAGCATTGGTAGGCGGAGGATTTACGAATGCGCTTCATAATATTTTAGAACCTGCTACTTTTGGTATTCCAGTTTTGTATGGCGATAATAATTTAAAATTTCCCGAAGCGAAACAAATGGCAAAATTAGGTGGAGGAATAGAAGTAGAAAGTCAAGCAGATTTTAATAAAAAACTAAGTAAATTAATTTCTGAAAAAGAAGAATTGAGAACTAAATCTGAGCGTAATAAATCATTTATTGAAGAAAGAATTGGAGCAACCGATTTGATTTATGGTGAAACATGTTAAAATTAGCTGATTTAGGATGTCGCCTTAGTTGTATAAAAATTAGAATTATTCCCTTTCGATTCACCTGAAACTTTGCTACTTTCACAGTTTACAAGCAGAAATCCATTCATGAAACATATTTTTTCGTTTACAATTGCTCTTCTATTTTCTTTATCAACTTATGCCCAGACTGGAACAGTAAAGGGATTTGTGTATGATAAAGAATCTGGAGAACCAATAATTTTTACCAATGTAGTACTAAAAGGAACTTCGATCGGAATTCAGACTGATGTGAACGGATATTACAGTATAACGCAGATAAAACCGGGCGAATACACCTTATCTGTCTCCAATTTGTCCTACGAAAAGTTCGAAGAGAAAATAAATATAAGGGCAAATAAAATCATCACAAAAAACATTTATTTGGCAGAAGATGTCAAAAAATTGAAGGAGTTTGAGGTAAGTGCAGACGCGGAAGAATCAAGAACAACAATCAAAATGTCAGTAACGAAGGCAACTGGCGAAGATATCAAATCAATTCCATCTATTGGTGGAGATGCAGATATCGCTACCTATTTTCAAACTGTTCCTGGAGTAGTTACCACGGGAGATCAGGGAGGTCAAATGTATGTGCGTGGAGGTTCCCCTATTCAAAATAAGGTGTTACTTGACGGAATGATTATCTATAATCCATTTCACTCGATCGGTTTTTTCTCAGTTTTTGAGACCGAAATTATCCGAAATGCAGATATTTATACAGGAGGTTTTAATGCAGAATATGGAGGTAGAATTTCTTCTATCATGGACATCACAACAAGAGATGGTAACCAAGGAGGAATGAAAGGAAGAGCTTCGGTATCGCCATTTATGGCAAAAATATTGCTAGAAGGACCGCTAAAAAAACCCAAAGAATTGGGGGACGGAAGTATTTCTTACATTTTAACAGGAAAGCACTCTTACTTGGATCAAAGTTCAAAAGTATTGTATCCTTATATTGACACAACTGGCGAAGGACTCCCTTTTGGGTTTACAGATTTGTATGGGAAAATTTCGTTCAAAGGAAGAAACGGAAGTAAAATTAACCTGTTTGGATTCAATTTTACTGATTTTGTGAATTACAAAGCCGTTTCGGATTTGAGTTGGAACTCTTATGGTGTGGGAACAAATTTTTTGCTGGTGCCAGGGACCTCAAAAGTTCTGATAGAGGGAAAGGTGTCGCTTTCTGATTACAAACTGCAACTGATTGAAGAAAACGGGCAAGAAAGAAAAAGTGGAATCAATAGTTTTAATTTTGGTTTCGATTTCAAGTATTTTATCAAAGAAAATGAGTTGAAATACGGAATTGAAGTTTCTGGATTTGGAACAGATTTTAGTTATGTGAATTCTACAAATGCTAAAATTGAGCAAAATGAAAACACAACAGAGTTAGGGTCTTATCTTTCCTATAGAATTGTGAAGCCAAGGTTGGTTATAGAGCCTAGTTTGAGATTGCAGTACTATGCGACATTAAATACTTTTTCTCCTGAGCCAAGATTGGGGATAAAATATAACATTGACGAAAACCTGAGAGTGAAATTTGCTGCAGGAATGTACTCACAAAACCTGATTAGCGCCAACTCTGACAGAGATGTTGTGAACTTATTTTACGGGTTTTTATCCGGTCCAGATAACTTGCAAGAAACATTTACTGATGAAGAAGGGAACGTGAGAGATGTTACTCATTCTTTACAAAAAGCAAACCACTTGATAGCAGGTTTTGAGTATGATGTAAGTAAAAAAATCAACATTAATGTGGAAGGTTACTACAAGAGATTTACTCAGTTGACGAATATCAACAGAAACAAAATTTTTAACGAAAACAGTACAATTGATGCGCCAGATATTTTGAAAAAAGATTATTTAGTGGAGACAGGAGATGCTTTTGGAGTAGATTTTGTTGCCAAATATACAGGGAAGAAAACATATTTGTATGCAGTGTACTCTTTGGGAAAAGTAACAAGATGGGACGGAGTAAGAACATATTCTCCAGTATTTGACAGAAGACATTCAGTGAATTTGATTGGAACATACAAATTTGGTAAAAAATCAGATTGGCAGTTAAACGCAAGATGGAACTTTGGCTCAGGATTGCCATTTACACAGACTCAGGGTTACTACCAAAACATAGATTTTGCGCAAGGATCAGGAACAGATATCACCCAAGAGAACGCGAATGAATTGACTGCTGTATACGCAGGACTGAACGAAGGAAGATTACCTACCTACCACAGATTTGATGTCAATATCAAAAAATCCATTGAGTTCAAAAAGGCGACTATGGAACTTAATTTTGGAATCACGAATGTGTACAATAGAGAAAATATTTTCTATGTAGACAGAGTTTCTGCAGAGAAAGTGTATCAGTTGCCGATATTGCCAAGTTTTGGAATTGCTGTGGGGTTTTAAAAATAATTACTGTGAGTAATTTTTTTATCGATTACCTTTTTTCTCCGTCTCAAAAAAGAAGGTATTTAATAGTTTTGTTAACGGCAGTAACTTCTTATACAATCGCATTGGTAATCTTGTTCCTCACATTCAATTTGCTGGTTTATTTCTACCCTTCTGAAGTTGTACTTGAAGATGGCTCAAAAGTTCAACTAATTGCAATGGGACAATTTTTTATTAGTGTCGCTATTGCTATTCTTTCTTTTGTAGTATTGATGTACCTGTTTTTCAATCTGTTTGATAAAAAAATAAAGCACAACCTATTTAAAAAGTAAAACACTTTAATTAGGGGGTTATTCCGCTAAATTTAGAAATATTTCTCCAAAATCTTCCCAGAAATCGTGACCTGCAACAATGTTTTTTTCCATGAATTGGAAGGTTTCCTGCCAGGTGTTTTTGTTGAAAACAGAAACATTGGGCAATTCGACATAAATTCTTGACAACTCACCAAATTCATTGAAATAATCTGGCTCCCAGATTAATTCTTGAGGAAAGCTCTCGGTAATGACTGCTCTCAGTTCTTGAAATTGCTCAAAAAAAATGCCCCTCATGCCTTCGTCCTTGTGCTGAATGTCTATAGAAAAAAGAGCTTTTTTCTTGTCTACGTCCAATCTGAGATAAATGTCTTTGCACTTGGTGTTGTAGTTCACCCACCTCACTTTGTTATGGTACACTTTGTTGTACTTTTTCATATACACCCCAAAGGTGGTCCAAAATTCTTTTCTCAGTGATTTTGATTCTT
>JBDMYC010000030.1:0-17307 GCA_039770535.1 Flavobacteriales bacterium | reverse complement strand
TGAATCAAGCCGTTTTGCTAATCTTCAATATTGACGGGCTATACAGAGGTTCAAAAAAAGAACAAGCACGTCAAAAAACGTGCTTGTTCGGTGGTGTGGAGTCGGAGGGAATCGAACCCTCGTCCAAACAAGGAACAAGCGAGCTTTCTACCTATTTATCTTACAATTGATTTTCGATAAGTAGCTGACCATAAGCAATCCACCATAAACTTAATCCTTTTAGTTTAGCAAACCAATCAAGACTCTAATTGTGCTAGTTTGTTGTTTGTAGAGAACATTACAAGATTAGTTATTGGAAGAAGCTCTGAAGTTGAGTTTTTTTCATAAAACTCCAAACTCGTTAATTTTAGTTATATTACTGAATAAAAAACTATTAACTATGAAAAATTTACTAGTAACTCTTACTATTTGTGTATTCTCCGCAAGTGGTTTCGCATCCACAGATTATATTTCACAATGCAATACACTGCTAAATGAGATTTATTTAAGCCTTCGAAGTGATTCCAACAGTAACCCACTCAAGGATAGCACTGCACGGGTGTTACGTTTTTCTAAAAAAAATCGCGAAGAAATCAAATCTACTTCAAAAAATTTATACTATAAATTTAAAGAAATATACCTGTTACTTTCTGAAAATGAGAAAATTGGAAAACAATATTATGATAATGAATTGAGTCAAGAAACAAGCGATTTTTTGCATTCAATAACAGAAGTTGAAATCGTTCAAGGGATTTACAGAGCTGCAAACGAATCGTATTCTAAAGATGATTCTTCAGAAAAACAAAAAATACGAGATGTATTTTTGAGTAAAATAGGGCAGCAAGTAAATATGTTGAGTGCTAATAATTATCCTTGGTATAATTATCACGTCAAAGAAAAGAAGGTTATAAAAGGGCTAATTATAAATTCTACAAACGATTTGTTCACTCCCACGGGATTATTGTCCGAGGTTTTTACAAATCTCAAAGACATGGCAGGAAAGCCACTGCAGGCAAACAATGATATGGATTTGACTGGTGCTTTAAAAATAGGAATAGTCACAGATTATTTAAAAATGAATCGAAATAGAGAGATTAAAAGTTATCAGACTTTAGCTTTTGGGTTTGAAGTTTACACTCCGTTCTACAGGATAGATTCTATTTTTAATACCGATACAAGTTTTAATGTAAACGATAGGCCTCATGCATCTTTCAGGTATTTTAGTTTAGAAACTAATGGCGTTTCCTATGGTCACAGTTTCAGATGGAATATGCAATTGAAAGTAGGGAAAATTGGTGGAGAAATAGGCAATCTTTTTCAAACTGTTTTGCACCAAGATGTTTCATCTAGTCCAAGGCCAGTAGGATGGGGGGCGCAAATAGCAAATAGAGGCAGGCTAGGTTTTTCCTTAGAGTATCGACCAGAATGGCTGTTGCCAATTGAACGGTTGTTTCCAGGAGTTTCGTATTTAAAAAAGAATAAAATAAATGATAGGTTTAAAGGTCTCTACTCATCACTAACAGGGGATTTTGCATTTGGAAGTTATATGACTTATGCTGGTTTGGGGTTGCAACTTTCTAATAAAAACTTTAGAACTTCTAACCAAAATTACATGACAGTTCGTAATACATCTAGAAAAAATAAATGGGGAAATTTAATGATAAATTTTCATGCAAGACTCAGATATGTTGTCCACAACACTATGCTGGAAGGATTTGGCTATTATAAAACCATAGAGTCAAATGATGATGCTCAAACTCCAAGAAGTATTTATACGATTGGTGGAGATAATAACAATAATAAAGTAAACAAATGGATGCAATTTTACGATTTGACTTTCTCCACTCAGAAAAAACATTTTACTTTGTTTTACAAACTATCTACCAAATCTCCTGAGGTTCAGTATGAAACTGATTTTGCAGGTGTTGATGATCGATTTAATTTGAATGAAAGATGGCATCATTATTCGACATTAGGCATTTGCTTTAAAATCTAAAATAGTTAAAATCCTCTCCCAATAAAAAAACCGTTCGTCCTCAATAAATTGATAACAAACGGTTTAGTAATTCTAGTGGTGGAGTCGGAGGGAATCGAACCCTCGTCCAAACAAGGAACAAGCGAGCTTTCTACATGTTTATCTTACAATTGATTTTCGATAAGTAGCTGACCATAAGCAATCCACTACAAACTTATTCTTTTTAGTTTCGCACAACCATCAAGACTCTAATTGTGCTAGTTTAACAAACTGATACCCATTGTAATAAACAGTTAAACAGGGATTCATTACTGGGTAGTTAGTCGGTCCACTATTGTGGAGCGATTAAGATGATAAGACTCGGTCTTATTATGCAGCTAACGCGTAGTTGTTTTCGTCAGTTAAATGACAATATATATTTTGGATTAAGGAGCTAACATACAATACTCCACATGCTTACAAGATTGATTCATCTTGCTGTCAAATCCAGGCGACCCCAAAGAACTTTTGTAAAATTAAGCAATTGATGGGTGATAATAGATGATTTTGTGTAAAAAGATAAAAACAAAACACTTATCAATGATACATTACTAATTATCAATTATTTTAACCCCCAATACAATCCATATAGAATGATAGAGGAAGTAATAGTTCCTTTCACAATGAAGAAAATGATGGCAGCCCATCCTAGTTTTTTCCAATTTTTTTGGCCCTTTTTTAAATTCATCTTAAATAAATTAAATTTTACTATGAATTGAACACAAGTTGTGTAATTTTGATACACAAATTTAAATTATCTTATTTCTTAAATCTATGATTTGAGTCATATTTAACAAAACCAATTTACATGTCATTTATCTCAGAATTTTTTAAAAACAAAACAGAAGTGGGCGCAGTGGCTCCAAGTTCAAAGTTTTTGGGAAAAAAAATGTATGGAGGGATTGATTTTAGTACAGTAAAATGCATTGTAGAATTTGGCCCAGGAACGGGAGTTTTTACCAAAGAAATTTTAAAAAGATTGAAGCCAGATGCTTGCATGATTATTTTTGAAACAAACCCAAGTTTCTATCACAAACTAAAATCTGAGATTGATGATCCGCGAGCATTAATCGTGAATGAAAGCGCAGAAAAAATAGGGGAGTACTTAGAGAGTCAGAATCAGGATAAAGCAGATTTCATTATCTCGTCTTTGCCACTCACAGTTTTCCCAAAAGAACTGAAAGAAAACATCCTGCAAGGAGCGGTAGATAATTTGAGCGAAAATGGACAATACATTCAATTTCAGTATTCTCTGAACGCTCATAAGTTGTTGAAAGAGAAATTCAATTCAGTAAAATTGGCTTTTTCATTGATAAATATGCCTCCAGCTTTTGTGTATAAATGTTCACTTTAATTAGTTTTATTACCGAAATGTCACATCAAGTGTTTGTTCTCCCGAAATAAAACAATGTTTCTAAATCACCACTTCACTCCAATCTTCCCAGTAGATTTTCTGCTTTCCAGCAAAGCGTGAGCTTCGGCAATATTATCCACACTAAATTCTCCTCCAGATATTGGTTTTATACTCGGATTTTCTTTCATCAATTTCACCACTGCAGACAAACATTCACCAATTATTTCTGGTTTTTTATCCGCAATAGAAAGCATATTTACTCCTACAACTCCAGCTGATTTTCCTAATAATTTCAAAGGTTTCAGCTTTCCAGTTTTTCTCAACAAAGAAAGTAAAGTAAATAAATTTGGTTTCTTTCCAGAAATACTGGCAGCCCCATAATTTATTAATCTTCCACCCACAGAAAGTATTTTCAGGTCTTTTTGGATAGAATCTCCGCCCATAGAATTGAAAATAACATCTGCTCGAACTCCTTTCGATAATTTCATGAATTGCTCGTGATAATCCGTTTCTTTTAGATTAATAGGATGATCCATTCCGTTAGATTTCAAATAATCAAATTTAGCCGAAGAACTCGTTAATCCAAATGTTTCACAGCCTTTGGTCTTGGCAATTTGGGTCAAAGCGGTTCCGACTCCTCCTGCCGAAGCATGAATCAAAACTTTATCTCCTTTGTGCAAATTAGTAATGTAACTGCTCGCAAAATAAGCAGTACAGTACTGAGTAGCAATTGCTGTAGCTTCCGAAATAGAGAGTGAATCGTCAATTTCTGCAATGGCAGTAACATCAGTTTTGGCAAATTGGGCATAACCACCAAATTTGGTTAAACCGACTACTCGTTTGCCTATTAAATGGTTGTTTTCGTCATCACAAACTTCAGTGATTTTGCCAACAACATCATAACCAATCACACAAGGGATAGGAGGTGCACCTTTGTACAAACCTTGGCGAGCCATTACATCTGCATAGTTTAGTCCAAAGCCTTCGCACTGAATCATAACTTCTCCAGCTCCTAAAATAGGAGTCGGAGTTTCTCTCATTTCAAATGCTTTGTCAGCAGATGTGTTTTTTACTAAAAAGATTGCTTTCATAAATAATTAATTAAAAGTGATTTACTGAAATATTTACTTAAAGAATCAAAAATCAGAGATTTACAGATTCTAAACAAAATACATCAGATTGTATACACTAGTCAAATTTTATTGCTTTTACTGGAGTAATTCTGGCTACAAATAGTGACGTGAAAAATAAAATAATCATCCCTACGAGTGCTGTTATCAAATTAATCACAAAAAATTCTTTCCATTCAAAACCAAGGGGAACCTCAGATAAATAATATTTGTCTTGTGGTAATTTTAGAAATCCGAATTGAGATTGCAAAGCAATTACAAGAATTGCTATCAAATTCCCTATTACTATCCCTTTTATCAGAAGGCCTCCGCCTAGGCGAATGAAAATATTTCGCACCATACTATTGGGAGCACCAAATGATTTTAGTACACCAATCATACTTATTTTTTCTACTATTAACACTAGAAGTAAAGAAATAATATTGATCACAGCCACCATAATCATCAGTACGATAATAATAATAGCATTCGTGTCGAGAACAGCAAGCCATTGGAAAATATCGTTCTCTAGATCAGTGATTTTAGATACCTTCAGAAAAGGATCGGACATTCTACTTACAGTCAATTCTTTTTCGTCAAGCGTGCTAAAATCTTCAATAAATAACTCAAAGCCGCCTACATAGTATTTCATACTTCCGCCAGAAGTAGAAAGTGTCGTGGTAATAGTTCCATTATCACCTTTGTAAATTCTCACAGAATCATTGATAGATTCATAATCAAATTCAGTATTAGTAGAAACACAATTTCCATCCGTACTTTTTACTTGAATTCTCAACCAAGCTGTGTCAGGAATTGAAATCGGTTCCGCTTTAAGGGTAACAGTATTAATCGTGAAATCTGTTACAACAACCTGAATAACAGTGTCTTTTTTTGCGCAAAACTTTATTTTATTGAAAGTAGAAAATGGTCTGTCGCCAAATTTATAACGGTAATTTTCATTACCGCCTGTGGCATTTGCAGCTATTACAATTTCATTATTTCTTGGTGTTGTTTCGAGAAATAAAGAGGTGAAAATACCCCATCCATTTAGTTTTTGAGTGTGCTTGATATCAATAAATACAAATTGATTATCAAACTCTTCCAATCCCGTTTCGTAAATTCCCGAAACGATAAACCTCCTTGGGATGGGCTTTTTCCCGTTAAAGAAATAACACCTTACTTTATCACTTACTCTAAGTTTCAATCGTTTTGCAATGAAATTAGAAATCAAAATCTTATTATTCGTTTCGTTTTTTGAAACCACAAAAGATTCTCCCTCAACAATCTTATCCTCTAAATTCTTCCAATTGAAATCGTAATTTAATCCCTTGAAAACAATACCCTCAATATCGCGATTTATTTTCGTTTCGTTTTCGTATTCAACAGTATCGGCATTAGATTGTATGATTCCCGCTTTGGTTGCAAAAGTCTGAATATGGTCTATTCCTTTCTCGTTTCCAATGTGAGGATAGAAAGGTTGATTTATTTTGATGGGAGACGTTTCAAGCGTGTAATTTGCGCCTCCGTCAGTAACTTGGATGTGCGAAGAGAAATTTACCACCTTGTTTTTTATCTCTCTCTGAAAACCTTTGACAATAGATATAGAAATTAACATAACTAGCATACTTATTGTTATACTAGTAATTGCTACCTTGATAATAGGTTTGGAAAATTTATTTCCCGAGCTCAGTTCTTTTCTAAGTTTTTTTGAAATAAATTTGCTCGTCAAGGGATATTTTTTTAAAATTAGATGCCTAAAATTACATAAAATATGATGATTCGTACACTCCTTCTTTTTTCTTTTTGTCTTTTTGTTGTTTCGTCAACCAAAGCCCAAGAGCAATCATTCAGGGTTAAATACAAAACTACCATAAAAACGGGAGCAGAAAGAATGAATGAATTCCTTCCTCAACTCAAGGGAAAGCGAGTGGCAGTAGTTGCAAATCAAACTACTGCAATCAATTCTACACATCTGGTTGACACGCTTCTTTCCATAGGCATTCAAGTCAAAAAAGTGTTTTCTCCCGAACATGGATTCAGAGGAACTGCCTCAGCAGGAGAACACGTGAAATCATCTATGGATGTAAAAACTGGGCTTCCTTTAGTTTCTTTATACGGAAAAAACAAAAAACCATCCGTTAATCAATTAGCTGATATTGATGTAGTTATTTTTGACATTCAAGATGTAGGCGCTAGGTTCTACACCTACATATCCACTATGCATTATGTGATGGAAGCTTGTGCCGAGAACAATAAAAAAGTGTTAATCTTGGATCGTCCCAATCCAAATGGATTTTATGTGGATGGACCTATTTTGGAAGAAAAATACAAATCATTTGTTGGCATGCACCCAATTCCTGTCGTTCACGGATTGACAGTTGGCGAGTTGGCTTACATGATTAATGGAGAGGGTTGGCTAAAAGGAGGAATAAAATGTGATTTTGAAGTGATAAAATGCAAAAATTATTCACACAAAGATTATTATAAATTACCCATTGCACCTTCACCTAATTTGCCGACAATGTCATCCATTTATTTGTATCCGTCACTGTGTTTTTTTGAGGGAACGTCAGTAAGTGTGGGACGAGGGACGGATCTGCCATTTCAGATAATTGGTTCGCCCTATATTAAAAAGACCCATTATAATTTCACCCCTAGACCTAATATAGGATCAAAGAATCCAAAATATAATGGAGAAACCTGTAACGGATTTGATTTAAGTGTTTTTGGCTTGTTATATATCAGAAATACAAAAGAATTGTACCTGCATTGGCTTTTGGGAATGAAAGACAAAACAAATGGAAAAGAATTCATCACAAGGTCTTCTTTTTTCGATTTATTGGCCGGTACCGACAAGTTGAGAAAACAAATAGTATCGGGAACTTCAGCAGAAGAAATTCATGATTCTTGGATTTCTGGACTTGAAAAATATAAGAAAATACGAAAAGGGTATTTGTTGTATGAGGATTTTGAGTAGATTTTAATATTCATTGTCATCCTGAATTTATTTCAGGATCTCACAAAGCATATTTCACGTAGATAATATCAGTAATATTTCAATGAGTAACGATTCTGAAATGAATACAGAATGACTTATTGATCTTTTCCACTTTTTGTTTAAAGTAAAAAGCGAAGTCTTCAGTTCGACCTGTCCAGCTTAGTAGAGGGAGTAAAAGAAATGACTGAAAAGGAATTTATTTAGTATCGAGAACAAATGCAATAACCTTATTAAATAATTTCATAAAATAACTACTCCTTTCTCTCAACTATTCTTATTTTTGTTAGGATAAGAAAAAACTAAATAAAATTAATGTCTAAACCATCTATACCAAAAGGAACTAGGGATTTTTTGCCACAAGTAATGGTAAAAAGAAACTATATTTTTGACACTATAAAAGCCGTATTTCAAACTTTTGGATATTTACCCATAGAAACCCCAACTATGGAGAAAACTGAAACTTTGATGGGGAAATATGGAGAAGAAGGCGATAGACTCATTTTTAAAGTATTGAATTCTGGGGAATTTCTAAATAAATCTAACAAAGATGCTTATTCAGATAATAACTCAATACGATTTGCCAATTCCATTGTAGAGAAAGCTCTTCGCTATGATCTTACAGTTCCTTTCGCAAGATTCGTAGTGCAAAACAGAAACGAAATAGATTTACCTTTCAAAAGATACCAAATTCAACCCGTTTGGAGAGCTGACAGACCGCAAAGAGGAAGATACCGTGAGTTTTACCAATGTGATGTAGATGTGGTGGGTAGCGATTCGCTTTTGTACGAAGTAGAATTAATTCAAATCTTTGATAAAGTATTGTCTGGTTTGAAATTAGAAGACTTTACTATTAAGATTAACAACAGAAAAATCCTTTCTGGATTGGTAGAGGTAATTGGCGAATCAGACAAGTTAATTCCAATTACTGTAGCTATTGATAAGCTGGATAAAGTAGGCGAGGAGGGAGTTGTGAAGGAACTGAGAGAGAAAAATGTATCGGAAGCTGCAATCGAAAAATTGCAACCTATTTTAACTATTTCTGGATCAAACGAAAGTTTGTTAGAAGCAGTACATTCAATTGTTTCTGCATCCGAAATTGGAGCAAAAGGAATAGAAGAGCTTAAAGAAGTATTGGATACAGTAAAATCTTTAGGTTTGGATAAAGCAAAACTAGAGTTTGACCCTTCACTGGCAAGAGGATTAAACTATTACACAGGAGCAATATTTGAAGTAAAAGCCAACAATGTAAACATAGGAAGTATTTGTGGTGGAGGTCGTTATGATGATTTAACGAGTATTTTCGGAATGAAAGACCTCTCAGGAGTTGGAGTTTCCTTTGGAGCCGACAGAATTTATGACGTCTTGGAAGAACTAGATTTATTTCCAAAATCATTACTTTCTTCTACCCAATTGATGTTTGCCAATTTTGGAGAAACTGAAGTCAAGCAATGTATGAAATGGCTAAAAGAACTGAGAGATCACAACATTCCTTCAGAGATTTATCCTGATAGTGCCAAAATGAAAAAGCAAATGACTTACGCCAACAACAAAAAAATTCCGTTTGTTGCTCTGGTTGGTGAAGATGAGCTGGCGAATAACTCCATAACTGTTAAAAATATGGAAACAGGAGATCAAAATAATTACACAATCAAAGAATTAGTAACTTTCTTTACTGCAACTAAATTTTAATAATGGAAATACATCATATTTCATCAGAAACGATTACACTATCTACGATAGAAGATATTATCAAGAACAACAAAAAGCTTGTATTGTCGAAATCTGCAAAACAAAAAGTAGAAAAATGCCGTCAATATTTGGATAATAAAATGGCTTCTGGAGAAGAAGTTATTTATGGAATAAACACAGGTTTTGGATCACTTTGTAATACTGTTGTTTCGCCAAACGAGTTGGGGCAATTACAGCACAACTTAGTAATGTCGCACGCTTGCGGATTAGGCGAAGAAGTTCCTAATGAAATCGTGCGATTGATGTTACTTTTAAAGATTCAAGGACTTTCTTACGGTCATTCTGGAATTTCAATGGATACTTTAAGTTTATTAATTGAATTATTTAACAATCAAGTCTTTCCAATCGTATATTCGCAAGGAAGTTTGGGGGCAAGTGGCGATTTAGCACCTTTGGCTCACATCTCATTAACCTTAATTGGAATGGGAGAAGTAAACTACAAAAACGAACGTAGAAAATCGATTGATGTATTGAATGAATTGGGATTAAAACCTGTTCAATTACAATCCAAAGAAGGTTTGGCTTTATTGAACGGAACTCAGTTTATGCAAGCGTTTGGAGTACATATTTTGACAATGGCAAATAAATACAAATCCATTGCCGATTTGATTGCAGCAGTTTCCTTGGAAGGGTATAACGGACACAAATCTCCATTTAATCCATTGGTTCATAAGGTTCGTAACCAAAAAGGACAAGCTGCAACAGCAGAAAATATGCTGAATTTCTTAGAGGGAAGCGAAATCTTTCACGGAGAAAAAATGGACGTTCAAGATCCTTATTCTTTCAGGTGTATTCCTCAAGTTCACGGAGCTAGCAAGGATATGATTGATTATGTTACACAAATTTTTGAAGCTGAAATAAATGCCGTAACCGACAATCCAACTATTTTCCCTGACGAAGATTTAATCATTTCTGCAGGAAACTTTCACGGTCAACCGTTAGCAATAACTTTGGATTCATTGGCTTTAGCACTTGCTGAATTAGCCAGTATTTCCGAAAGAAGAATTTACAAATTGATTGGTGGATTTAGAAATTTACCTGCTTTCTTGGTTCAAAACCCTGGATTAAATTCTGGATTTATGATTCCTCAATACACGGCTGCTAGTATTGTTAGTCAAAACAAACAGTTTTGTACACCAGCAGTTGTAGATACAATTGATTCTTCAAATGGACAAGAAGATCACGTGAGTATGGGAGCAAATGCGGCAACCAAGTGTTTCAAAGTGTTTGAAAATATGGAAAAAGTACTGGGAATTGAGTTATTGGCAGGTTTCCAAGCTCTAGATTTCCGAAAAGGACAAAAATCTTCTTTGGCGATTGAGAATTTAAAACAAGTTTACCGAGAAAAAATAGCCTTTATAGAAAATGATGTGGAATTGCATTTAGAAATGAAAAAGTCTATTGCTTTTGTACAGACATTGGTGAGGGTTTAAAATAGAATATTACTAGAGAGTCCCCTTTTGAGAGAGGGAGAAAAATGGATGTGTTATTTGACGAGAACAAAATATAATTATGAGAGAAATAATAGAAAAAGCTTGGGATAACCGAGAACTACTAAAAGAAGAATCTACAAGAAATGCAATTGATGCTGTTATTGAAGAAATTGACAAAGGAAGATTGAGAGTTGCAGAACCGCTTGAAAATGGAGATTGGCAAGTAAATGAATGGGTAAAAAAAGCTGTTGTAATGTATTTTCCGATAAGAAAAATGGAAACTATTGAAATGGGACCTCTGGAGTTTCACGATAAAATGGCATTGAAGAAAAACTATGCAGAACTTGGAGTGAGAGTAGTGCCCCACGCAGTAGCAAGATACGGAGCATATCTAGCAAAAGGAGTTATCATGATGCCAAGCTACGTAAATATTGGAGCATATGTGGGCGAAGGAACTATGGTAGATACTTGGGCAACAGTTGGTTCTTGTGCTCAAATTGGTAAAAATGTTCACTTGAGTGGAGGAGTAGGTATTGGAGGAGTTTTAGAACCACTTCAAGCAGCACCTGTAATAATCGAAGATGGCGCATTTATTGGTTCTAGATGTATTGTGGTTGAAGGAGTGAAAGTAGGAAAAGAAGCCGTTTTGGGAGCAGGTGTTACTTTGACAAAATCAACAAAGATTATAGATATAACGGGTGAAAACCCAATTGAATACAAAGGAGTTGTTCCACCTAGAAAAGTAGTGATACCAGGAACTTACCCGAAGAAATTTCCGTCAGGAGAATACAATGTTCCTTGTGCATTGATAATTGGAGAAAGAAAAGCTAGTACAGATCTTAAGACTTCATTAAACGAAGCATTGAGAGATAATGAAATCGCAATATAATTCGTGTTTGTAAAAGAAAATACTGTTCAGGCGATTAAGGATTATTTCTTTGACTCACTCGAGGAAATTTATCCTATTCATGAAGTTGAATCCTTTTTTTATATTCTAGCTGAACATTTTATTGCGTTATCTAGAGTTCAAATAAAGCTTGAACCTAAAAAAACAATGAGCGAATCTGAATTGCTTAAGTTTCACTATGCAATTAAAGAATTAAAAAAAAACAAACCAGTTCAGTTCATTACAGGGAAGCAGTTTTTTTATGATAATGAGTTCTGCGTTACTGAGCACACATTAATTCCAAGACCCGAAACAGAAGAATTAGTAGATTTAATTCTAAAAGATAATTCTGATTGCAAAGGTTCTATCCTTGATATAGGTACTGGTACAGGGGCAATTGCTATTTCTTTAGATTTGATATTAAGAGAAGCAGATGTGACTGCTTTTGATGTTTCAGAACAAGCTTTAAAAATTGCTGAAAAGAATAATGCAGACTTACAAGCAAATGTAGATTTTCAATTTCAAGATATTTTGAATCCAAACTATTCTGGAAGAAAATTTGATGTAATTGTTAGCAATCCTCCTTATGTTCTGGAAAGTGAGAAGGAATCAATGCATGCAAATGTACTCCAATATGAGCCTCATTTAGCTCTATTTGTCGAGGATAATAATCCATTACTGTTTTACAGTAAAATTTTAGAGTTTTCAAATAATTTCCTAAAACCAGAGGGGAAAGTTTATTTCGAAATCAATGAAAAATATGGACATGACACTGTTGATTTAATGAAAAAATATAACTTTCATGAAATAATCGTAATTAAAGACATGCAAAACAAAGACAGAATGGTAAAAGGAATTAAACAAAATTGAAAAATATAACAACAGCCATATCATTTATATTTTTTTCAGCCATAGCTATGTCGCAAATTGAAAATGAAGAAAGAGACAAATATAAGTTTGTCGCTAGCTTCGACATGCGCAATTCATTCGTAATTGGTCATTCTGTTAAGTTCAATGGGGTTAAAATTGGACTTGGAAACTCTAAGCAAAGACTCGGAATTGGTATTCACTTTTTGAGATCACCTATTGTTACAACTAGCAATAAAGTTGATGTAAATGACGCTACAGATACTAACAGATATGGACTGGGATACTTTAGCTTGTATTACGAAAGAATTATTTTTCAATCAAAAAGATGGGAATTTACGGCTCCGATTCATTTTAATGTTGGAGCAATCAAAGGGGAGTATTTGAATAATAATGGAAAGTACGTCCAATTTCTGGATCAAGGAATAACCGCTTTAACAATTTCTGTCAAAAGTCATTACAAAATATATAGATGGGTTGGATTAAGCGCAGGGCTAGGTTATAATCAAGTGCTTGGAAACGATAAACGAACTCAAAAAGCCTTAAATGCACCTTTTTATTCATTTGGTTTAAAGGTTTTTTTAGGAGAAACATGGAAATTGTTAACTAACAAGAAATACAGAAAATCTGATTGGGACTAATGAAAAAACTAATCCTCATATTTGTTTTGATTTTTGCATTTAATTGCGCAAACACTCAGTTCTATAAAAAACAGGAGGATGATAAGTTTCGATTTTATAGCTCAATCGATCTCAGGAATTCCTCTATCCAAAACCAATGGGTCGAGTATTACGGAATCAAAGTAGGGCTTGGAAACAAAAGGTTTAGATTTGGTGCAGCCTATCATTATATGTATCGAGGTATGTTTTCAGTGCTCACAAACGAGCAATTTTTCACAGCCCCCACACTAGGAAATTACCAGACCAAACAACACGACTTTAGCATTTTTACTGAACTAATAATTCACGAAACTCCAAGATGGGAACTATTGTTACCTCTTCACCTTGGCATTGGCAAAATGAATTTAGATGCTACCAAAGCAGTTTATATAGCGCCACTAGAACCTGGTAATCAATTGGATTATTTTGTGAAAGAAGAATGGGTTGAAACAGCAGTTGTTGGACTAAAAGCGAATTACAGAATTTTCAAATGGGCAGGATTAACAGGTGGTTTTGGCTATGTTTTTGCTTTTTCTGGGGATCAAATGATTCAATCCTCGTTCTCTGTTCCTTATTATTCGTTTGGACTAAAAATTTTCTTCGGAGAATTTGGAAAATTATCAAAATCAAAAGAATACCGAGATAAATATTTGTGGGATCCTATTTTTGTAAAAAACTATGAGTAAAAAAAGAATAGAAGAATTAACCAAGCTGCTACAGAATTATAATTATCAATACTACGTGTTGGATAATTCACTTGTGTCAGATTTTGAATTCGACACTTTACTTCAAGAGCTTCAGGACTTAGAAGAGAAAAATCCTGAACTAGCCTCAGATAATTCACCAACAAAAAGAGTGGGTGGAGATGTCACCAAGAAATTCGAGCAAGTAAAGCATAAATATCCAATGCTCTCTTTATCCAATAGCTATTCAAAAGAGGATATCATTGATTTTGAGACTAGGATAAAAAAGCTTACAAATGAGGAAATAGAGTACGTCTGTGAACTTAAATATGATGGTGTAGCAATCGGAATTCAATACATTAATGGCGTTTTTCATCAAGCTGTCACCCGAGGAGACGGCTCAAAAGGCGAGAATGTATCAACTAATGTAAAAACTATAAAATCAATACCACTTCGATTGAGAGGCGATTTCCCTGAAGATTTTGAAATAAGAGGAGAAATTTTTTTCCCACTTAAAAACTTTGAAAGATTAAATAAACAGAGATTAGAAAATAACGAGCCACTCTATGCAAACCCAAGAAATACAGCATCTGGAACACTTAAGTCACTAGATTCAAGCATTGCTGCAGAAAGAGGTCTTGACTGTCTTCTCTATGGTATTTATGGCGAAAATATAGAAATTGATAACCATTTTGATCTCGTAAAAAAAGCACAAGAGTGGGGTTTTAAAATTCCTCTCGAAAAAGATAATTATATCAAAAAGACAGGCTCAATTGAAGGTATTTTGGATTTTATTGATTATTGGTCGGAAAAAAGAAAAAGACTTCCTTTCGAAATAGATGGTGTCGTAATAAAAGTAAACCATTACGATAATCAGAACCGGCTAGGCTATACTGCAAAATCACCAAGATGGGCAATTGCTTATAAGTTCAAAGCCGAGAGAGTTAGCACTATTCTTGAGAAAGTAACCTACCAAGTCGGGAGAACAGGTTCTATTACCCCAGTTGCAAACTTAACTCCTGTACAACTTGGAGGCACAACTGTAAAGCGAGCTTCATTGCATAATGCAGATATTATAGAGAAACTTGAAATACGAGAGGGAGATACAGTGTATGTAGAAAAAGGAGGTGAAATTATTCCAAAAATTGTAGGGGTGAACTTTGAGAAAAGACCCACCCATTCTATCCCTTTCCAATACATAACTAACTGTCCAGAGTGCGATTCAGTATTAGAAAGAAATGAAGGTGAAGCTAATCACTATTGCGTAAATGAAAACGGATGCGCAACTCAAATAAAAGGAAAAATTCAACATTTTATTGCCCGGAAAGCAATGAATATAGATGGACTAGGGACAGAAACCATTGAAGTACTTTATGATAATGGATTAATCAAAGATGTTTCGGGACTTTATTCTCTTCGATATGAGGATTTAATAAAGCTTGATAGGATGGCCGAAAAATCTGTTAATAATATGCTTGAGGGACTAGAAGTCTCAAAGCAAATTCCTTTTGAAAAAGTCCTTTTCGCTCTCGGAATAAGGTTTGTTGGTGATACTGTAGCCAAAAAATTAGCTCGTCATTTCAAAAACATTAACAATTTAAGCAAGGCAACATTTGAAAATCTCACAGAAGTGGACGAAATCGGGGACAGAATAGCACAAAGTATTGTTGACTTTTTTAGTTTAGAACAAAACATTTTGAAAATAAATAGCTTGAAAGAGAAAGGACTAAAGTTTGAAGTAGAAGAACAAGAAGGCGCAACAGATAAGCTGCAAGGACAAATTTTTGTCGTTTCAGGTGTTTTTAATACGTTTTCTAGAGACGAGCTAAAAAAATCAATTGACAAAAACGGAGGTAAAGTATCAAGTTCTATTTCAGCCAAAACAAATTATTTAGTTGCAGGAGATAAAATGGGACCAGCAAAACTCAAAAAAGCAGAAAAGCTGGAAGTTAAAATAATTAGTGAAGATGATTACATGAATTTAATCCTCTAAATCCTATCGAAAGCAATATTACTTTGTAATTTTAGAGCAACAAATGAAATTAATAGAAAACATAAAAAATGCCCTTGGAAGAAGGAAAATTGATAAAATTTTACACTTAAATAAAAGAAAGGTAAGGGTAATTAATTATTCAAATGCCAAATCAATAGGTGTCATCTATCCAGTAATTACAACTGATTATCAAGATTTTATTAATAAATTCATTGATTTTCTTCGTCAAGAAGTAGGATTCAAATCCATAATCTCTCTCGGATATTGCAACACCAAAGAAATTCCTAGTTTTATTATAAATCAATCAATCAAATACCAGTATTTCACAAAAAATGATCTAGATTGGAATAATTTTGGAAAATCTAAAGAAGTAAATGCTTTCATTGATCAAGATTTCGAAATACTCATTGATTTCTCTAGAGATAATATTAATCCTATCAAACACATAGTAGCAAGTTCTAAATCTAAATTCAAAATTGGACGACATTCTCTAGAGAATGAAAAATTCTATGATTTTATGGTCGAAATGGATGATACAGCTCCTATCAGTGATTTTATTATTCAAGTAAATAAATTTTTAAAACAAGTTAAACCAAAGTAAAATGAGCAATTTAAAAGGACTAGGAGTTGCAATGGTAACTCCATTCAAGGTAAATAAAGACATAGACTATCCTGCATTAGAAAAACTCACAAATCACTTAATAACTGGAGGTTTAGATTATTTAGTGGTGATGGGAACAACAGGAGAATCTGCAACTCTTTCCGCAGCCGAGAAACAAGAAGTGCTAGACTTCGTTATAAAAATTAACAAAAACAGACTGCCTATCGTGTTCGGAATAGGAGGAAACGATACAATAAAAATGGTAGAAGAATACAAAAACTTCAATCTTACTGGAGTTTCTGCAATCCTGTCTGCAAGTCCATACTACAACAAGCCAAGTCAAGAGGGGATTTATCAGCATTATAAATATTTGTCTGAAAATATAAACCACGATATTATACTCTACAATGTGCCTGGAAGAACCTCTTCAAATATGTCAGCCAAAACTACAGTTCGGATTGCACAAGATTTCGAAAATGTGATTGCTATCAAAGAAGCTTCTGGCGACTTAGGACAAGTAATGCATATCATCAATAATAAGCCTCAAGACTTTTTTGTAATTTCAGGAGATGATGCACTGACTTTGCCAATGATTGCAGTAGGAGCAGAGGGACTCATATCTGTAATAGCAAATTCTCATCCGGCAGTAGCTAAAAATCTAGTATCAAAAGCAATGAATGGTGATTATCAAGAGTCAAAAGAATCTCATTATCAGTTGTTAGAGTTGGTTGACGCTATTTTCTCAGATGGAAACCCTGCAGGAGTAAAAGAAATTTTAAAGTCTATGGATATAATGACCAACAACCTAAGGCTGCCGCTCATTCCCGTTAACGATTCTGTAAAAGCAACTCTCAAAACACTACTAAAAAAATAAAAAAACACACATTATTTTTGCAATTAATAATGAGGTTTATATATTTGCAAACCGTTAGCGATTCAGTAGCTCAGTTGGTAGAGCAACGCCCTTTTAAGGCGTGGGTCC